>JAUNCS010000034.1 GCA_030526485.1 Erysipelotrichaceae bacterium
CTCCACCAAGTAGAGAATTAAGCCGAGTTAATCGGCTTTTATTATTTTTTGGAGAAGTTTTTCACTATTTTTCTCTATTTTGCTGACAATTTCATCTTTATTTTTCTTAAGCAAACGGGTATATGTATTAAGTGTTATTAAGAATACTTGTTTAAGCGATTAATCCTAAGATTAAAAATGCATGCAACTGCATTTTTGTGAATTGTTTCTAAACTACTAAATATTAGGGTAAAAGAGAATAAAATACTACTAAAAAATAGGGTTTTAGTGATAATTGGTAGTTTTAATATTATTAGAACTACTATAAAATAGGAGTAAACAAAGTATATTGCTACTAAATATTAGGAGTTTGTATGAAATACGCAGTAAATAAGACTTTAAATAAACTAGATATAAAGAACTTTAGAAGACAATTAAATTTAACACAAAAAGAGCTTGCAACTTTATTAAATGTGTCTTATAAAACCGTTGAAAACTGGGAAAGTGGTAATAAGGATATCAGTGGACCAGCGGTTGTTTTATTGAGTCTATATAAAAATAATCCATATTTAATTAAGCTTCTTACGG
This sequence comes from Erysipelotrichaceae bacterium, assembly GCA_030526485.1. Lineage (GTDB taxonomy): Bacteria > Bacillota_I > Bacilli_A > Erysipelotrichales > Erysipelotrichaceae > Colivicinus. The sequence continues at coordinate 568 of JAUNCS010000034.1, forward strand.
TAGAAGAAAATAAATTGAAGGAAAGATTTTATTATATGGATGGCAATTATGTTTCAACAATCATTGATGTAGATTTTGCAAAAAGAGAGGTAGAATTTAAAAACTACACAAACAACATTGATGCCAGAGCTTTTGGAAATAAAGAAATTGTTTCTTTTGATGAGTTTGAAGATTTTATGGAATCTAGATGTTTTCCAAGAAGTAGAGACATGCAGAAAATAGAACTCGAAAGAATAGGCGTTCCATTTTATGATCCCTTGTTAATAATAGAAAAAACAAAAGGCAGGGTAGAAGGCGATAATTACTGGATTAGAAAGGAATAGTATGTTTGATGCAACATATAAAGAGGATTACCAATTAGATAGAACTTCTTCTAAGGGTAATCAGATGAAATGGAAAAATAACAACGACTGGTATAAGGCTGATTATTGTGGTTACGAAGGCTTGAGTGAGTATATAATTTCTAGATTACTAGAAAAATCTGATTTACATAGCGAAGAATATGTTGACTATGAATTGGCAAAAATCAAATATGGCGATGTGGTTTTTAATGGCTGCCATAGTAAAAGTTTTTTATTAGAAGGTGAAACGATTGTAACTGTAGAAAGATTGTTTGAACAGATTACAGGTGAAAAAAATATGGCTCGATATTTAGTGAGGTTTGAAGAAGACAAAGACAGAGTGAAGTATCTTGTTGATTTTGTTGAAAGATACACAAACATAAATGACTTTGGGAAATACCTGGTTAAGATATTAAGCATTGATGCTTTGTTCCTGAATGACGACAGACACTTAAACAATATTGCAATCATTAAGAAAACAGATGGAAACTATCGTTTATGTCCGATATTCGATAATGGTGCTGGATTATTGTCTGATACGCGAATAGATTATCCTTTAAATGTTGATGTATATAGCTTAATGGATAAAGTAAAACCTAGAACGATCTCATTCCATTCTTTCGATGAACAATTAGAAGCGGCTGAACTATTATATGGCCAACAAATACATTTCAGTTTTACAAATGGCGATATTGCAAAAATACTTGAAGATGTAAAAGATGTTTATGATAAGGAAATTATAAATAGAGTTTATACTGTCGCAACAAGTCAAAAGAACAGATATTCTTATCTGTTTAATGAATAATGTTAGAATAAAGAAAATGAAAAAACAAATAATATTTAAATACTTTTGTTTCTTAATGGGCTTAATCTTTTTTGGGATGGGCGTAAGCCTATGTCTTAGATCAGGCTTTGGCAATAATCCCTTAGGTGTCTTTGTGACTGGTGTGGCCTTAACTACCTCTTTGAGTGTTGGTACCTGCAATATGCTTAATGGCTTATTTCAAACATTTGTGGGAATAGCACTTGAAAGAAAGAATGTGACAATAGGCACATTTATCATCGTCTTCTTTGGTTCCTATTCTATCGATGTAGCAAATATGATATTTCCGGTAACTGATGTAATGACTATAAGAATCATCTATATGGTGGCTGGTATCTGTTCCTATTGCCTGGGCTTTTCTTTACAACAGTATGCCCGTTGTGGTTTAGGAAATTATGACTGCTTTATCTTTGGCTTGGCTAAGGCCTTACATATAAGTGACTACAGTAAGATCAGATGGATAACAGATGGCTTATATATAATTGGTGGCTATCTATTAGGTGGAACAGTAGGTTTGGCTACTGTCATCCTGGTTTTCTTTTCAGGGAAGCTGGTTGTCTTCTTTAAGAAACAGTTAATAAAAACATTTGGAGAATAAGTATGGATAAATTACAGAAAACTATAAGTAAATATCTTGATGCAGTAATGGCTATATTAACGGTTTATAGACCATTAACTGTTGAAGAGATCAATGGCGTAATGGAAGATTACTTTCCTGAATTGGCCAAGGAATGTGATATTGAAGATCTGCAGGACTTCTTAAATATGATGGTAAGCGATAATGGCATCAAAGAATTTGATGACCATTATTCAGTATTTGATGTTGAAGAGATTGAGGAATCAATAAATGCTTTACCAATGGGTCCTATAGGTCCTAAGGAATTTAAGGATGGCAAAGAAATCCTAAAGAAAACTGACATATTCTACTACGCAGGTTTAGCTGCCGGTAAAAAACTTATTGAATATTTAAATACCGTGCCGGTTAAAAAGGGTGTGGATAAGCAAAGGGCTATCTATTCAACAGTGGGACTTATTTTTGGCTGTCCAATGGAAGAAGATGTTGATTTCTTACTAAAGAAGTTCTTTAAGAAGGCTGATACAAATCTGGTTTTCAGCTATTTAAATGATCTGATTGGTGTAGTTCCTCGTCCATTCTTAAATGGTCATTCATTTAAAGAATTAGGTAAGATGACTGAAGAATTTGTGGAAGAAAGACTGGAAAAAATAAATTCTTTAAGTAAACCAATTACTTATTATCCTAAGAAAGCTAATTATAAGGACTTTACTTATGAAGAGTGCATGGAACTGGCAAACAGATTTGATGTGACCAAGTTATGCAAGATGGTTGATAGCGACCGATTACTGGAACTGACTATTAATGGTGAAAATGTCTATGCTTCAGTGCTGGGCTTCCATGGTCGTGATTATGGCATTGTCATTTATCCTGATTATGATGAAATGGCTGAAGTATATCCATTCATCTTTGGCGATAAGGGTGGCGATGAAGCAGTTAAATACTATCCGGATCTAGCCTTTAGAATCAGTGCTATTGAAGTATGTATGAGTGATCCAAAGGGCTTTGCGAATGATAGAGTTCTAAAGGAAATGGAAGAAAAGAATTATCCTTTATATCCATCTTTTATCCGCTTAAAACAGAATGAAGAAACCCGTCTTGTGAATAAGAAGGAGCTAAATATTGTTGGTGGTGTTTTAAGTGACTTATTAAAGATGATGCAGAATACCGATTTCTCAGATATCAGCTTAAATCTGGGTCTTAAAAAAGAGGGTGAACTAACCAATATCAATCAGGTTTATGTAACTGATAAGGAAACGATTTTTGGCGAGGTATTTGATCCTACTCTGGCCGACATCTATTTAAATATTGAGCCAGATTATTTTGATACAAAGAAATTAAAGAAATTCAAACAGCTCAAGAACAAGAAAGACATCCAGGTATCCCTGTTTGTATCTCCATATTGTGAAGATGGTGACCAGCCATATATGTATATAATCAATGACTTAAATACAGGTATGATACTGGAAATGCAGCTAGTTTCATTAAAGGATATGCATAATATCGATAATATTCTTTTAGATAAGTTTATTGAACTGGGCTTTGGGGTAAATCAGTTATATGTCAACAACGAACATACCTATGAGGCTCTAATTGATTTTAAAGATGAAGTCGAAGCTTATTGGATAAATAATGATACTTCTTTCAATGACATCTATATGGAAATGCTGATGGGCGACATGGAAGAAGACGACAAAATGTTTTCATAGAAGGTACCGGAAGGTACCTTTTCAAATGGTAAAATAACTACTATGAATCAGATAAAAATTATACCGATAGCCAGTGGTTCCAGTGGCAATGCCATGCTGATAGACTTTAAAGACAAAAGAATACTTGTAGATATGGGTGTTCGTCTAAAAAGAATCAATGAAGTACTGGAATTAAATGGCTATAAGAAAGAAGATATCGATGCCGTCTTTATTACCCACAGTCACAATGACCACATTATGGGCTTTAAGGTCTGTGTTAAACATATTGATGCAAAGTATTATGCCAGCAAACGCACCAGAGATAATCTGGCCAATAAGGCAGTAAAAGCTTTAAATTATGATGAAAGAACTGAAGTCTTCGATAATTTTTATGTGACAATGTTTGAAACTTCTCATGATTGTGCGGGCAGTGCCGGCTATATCTTTGAATATCAGGGAATAAAGATTGGCTATGCAACGGACTTGGGCTATGTCAGCAAGAAAATAGTTAAGTATCTGGAAGGCTCTGATATTGTGATTCTTGAAAGTAATCACGATATAAAAACGCTGCAAGAGGGTCCTTATCCTTATTATCTGAAACAGAGAATTTTATCTAAGAGTGGCCATTTATCAAATGTGGACTGCGCATTGGTTTGTAAACATCTGGAAGAAAAGGGCTGTAAACATTTTCTTTTGGCCCATCTAAGCAGAGAAAACAACAATCCAGAAAAGGCCTATGAAGAAACGAGGGAAATCTTAAAGGAAGCAGATATTTATTGTTTACCGCCTAGCTTTGAAAAAGCCCTTAGTTATGAAGTTTAAGAATAGTGAGTGTATAATTTTAGTGTTATGAAAGATAAATATGAAAGCGTTGGCCTAAATTACGAAATCATTGCCAACAAGTATCCAAATTTAGATGAATATGAAGAGATTGTTAACTCTTTTTTAAGCGATCCATTTTTTAAAGAAATAGGTGAATACCTGGATGGTGAAGACTATGCCTTGGCTAAGGATGCCTGCAAAGGTTTATATCTCTTAGCCCAGGAATTATGCCTGTTTAATTTATATATGTGGATAGTAGAAGTTTATGAAGACCTGGAAGAAGAACTGTACCAGGAAGCATATTCTCACTATCAGGAAATGATGTCTGTTTATGACGGAATCAGAGGTGCGTTCAATGTTTGAGGCCATTGTCGTAGGTGCAGGACATGCGGGTGTTGAAGCTGCTTTAGCTTTAGCTCATGGTGGCAAGAAGACAGCTTTGGTTACCATTTCTTTTTCGCATATTGCCAATATGCCTTGTAACCCCTCAGTCGGTGGTCCAGCCAAGGGTATTGTTGTAAGAGAAATTGATGCCCTGGGCGGTATGATGCCTAAGGTTGCAGATAAAACAGCCTTACAGTTTAAGATGCTTAATACCACAAAGGGGCCAGGTGTCTGGTCAATGCGTGTGCAGTCTGATAAAGATGCTTATTCAGCTATGATGCAGGATATCTGCAAGAATACCGAAAACCTGACTTTATTTGAAGATATTGTTGAAGAAGTAATCTGTGAAGATAAAATCTTCAAGGCTGTAAGACTACAAAAACAGGGAATTCTGGAAGGAAAAGTTTGTATTCTTACTACTGGTACTTATATGGATTCAGTAACGATGATTTCGGCTGAAGTTACACCAGAAGGACCAGACCATGAACCTACTACCAAGAATCTTAGTGAATCTTTAAGAAAGTTAGGCATTAATCTATTTAGATTAAAGACAGGTACACCACCGCGTGTTAAAACGGAGTCTATTGATTTCTCAAAGACTTCTTTAGAACCGGGTGCTTCTGACTTCATCAGATTCTCAGAAGATACCAATATTGAAGATGTCTTGCCACCAAGTGAACAGGTGCCTTGTTATTTAACTTATACAACAGAAAAGACCAAGGAAATTGTTCAGGCTAATCTTAATAAATCAAGTATGTATTCAGGCGTGGTAAGAGGTGTAGGACCTCGTTATTGTCCATCTTTTGAAGATAAGATTGTAAGATTCTCCGATAAAGAAAGACATCAGTTATTCTTAGAACCACTAACTGCCAGACGTGATTTAATCTATGTTCAGGGCTTTTCAACATCAATGCCTAGAGACGTGCAAGAGGAAATGGTTCATTCTGTTATTGGTTTAGAAAATGCAGAAATCGTAACTTATGCCTACGCCATTGAATATGATGCGATTGATCCTTTACAGGTTAAACCTAACCTGGAATTAAAGGAAATCGATGGTTTATTTATCGGTGGCCAGATCTTAGGCACATCAGGTTATGAAGAAGCAGCTGGCTTAGGTATGATGGCTGGTATTAATGCCAAGCGTAAGCTTGAAGGCAAAGAGCCTCTTATCCTAAAAAGAGATGAAGCCTATATTGGTGTTATGATTGATGATCTGGTAACCAAGGGTACCAAGGAACCATATCGATTACTTACAAGTAGAGCTGAATATCGTCTTTTAATGAGACATGATAATGCAGAAAAACGTCTTATTAAATATGGCTATGAAGATGGCTTAATTTCTGAAGAAAGATATCAGCGTTATTTAAATAAATTAAGCAATGAAGAAGCATTAACTAATTATCTAAAGGAAACAAAGGTTTCTTATGAAACAGGAGTTAATGACTACTTAAATACTTTCGGCTATGAAGAAAACTCTAACACTTCTCATAATGCCTATGAACTGGCTAAGCGACCAGGAGTTGAAGTTAAAAAGATTCTGGAATTATTAGCTAATGAAGAATATGACAGTGAAACTATCAAGAATGTCGAGATTGAAATTCGCTATTCCGGCTATATCGCTAAGGCCAGAAAAGAAGCTGATAGAATGCTGAAGATGGATAATATGAAACTTCCTCAGGACATTGACTATACCAAGGTTGATAACCTGAGACTGGAAGCCCGTCAGAAACTGAACCAGATTAAACCATTTACTATTGGCCAGGCCAGCCGAATCTCAGGTATTAATCCAGCAGATATTCAGGTATTGGCTGTCTATGTTAAACAACACAAAGAAGATTAATTATGCAGTATCGATTAGATAAATATGGAAACAAGATATCGGTTTTAGGCTATGGCTGCATGCGTTTTACCAGAAATGGTACAACCATTGATATGCCTAAGGCGGAAAAAGAACTGTTAACAGCCATAGAACAGGGCGTTAACTATTTTGATACGGCCTATATTTATCCAGGAAGTGAAGAAGCCTTAGGTGAAATACTGGCTAAGAACAATCTTAGAGAAAAAGTCTATATCGCTACTAAGCTTCCGCAATACTTAATGCGTAAGTCTGAAACAATTGAAAAGACTTTTAATGAAGAATTAAAAAGATTGCAGACCGACTATATCGATTACTATCTAATGCATATGTTCACTGACTTCAAGGAATGGGAAAATCTTGAAAGTCTTAATATTAGAGAGTGGATATCAGAAAAGAAAGAAAAAGGCAGTATCCGCAATATCGGTTTCTCTTATCATGGGGATACCGAAATGTTCCTTAAAATACTGAATGCCTATGACTGGGACTTCTGCCAGATTCAGTATAACTATCTAGATGAACATTCTCAGGCTGGTAGAAAAGGTCTGGAAGCGGCATATAGTAAAGGAAGTCCAGTTATCATCATGGAACCTCTAAGAGGTGGCAAGCTGGTGAATATGTTACCTAAGAAGGCTGTTGATTTAATCAATAGTAATGAACACCATTACAGTGCAGCTGAATGGGGCCTTAGATGGTTATGGAACCAGAAAGAAGTTACCTGTGTCTTATCGGGTATGAATTCTTTGGATATGGTCAATGAAAATATCCGCATTGCCTCAAGTGTAGAAGCAAATGAATTTACTGAAAAAGAGTTTGATGTAATCGATAAGATCAAGACAGCCATCAGAGAAAATGAAAAAGTGGGCTGTACAGGATGCAGATATTGTATGCCTTGTCCAAAGGGCGTTGATATCCCGGGCAATTTTTATTACTACAACCTGACTGGTATCTATAAAAAGATGTCTGCCCGTAAAGAATTTATCCAGGTTATGGCCTTAAGAGCTAATCCGGGTTTTGCCTCAGAATGTATAGGCTGCGGAAAGTGTGAACAACATTGTCCACAACACATCAATATCCGTGAAAAACTAAAGGAAGCAGATAAGGCTTTAAGACCGCTACCTTTTAAGATAGGCATAGATGTCGCAAGAAAGATAATGATTAATCATAAATAAAGATGGAGTTGCCTCCATCTTTCTTATGCTTTTACAAGTTCAATTACTAATTTAGCTGCTAATTCCATTTCCTGGATATTGGCATATTCATACTTGCCGTGGAAGTTTCTGCCACCTGTACCAAGATTTGGTGTAGGAAGACCCATGTAGGTAAGTCTAGCACCATCAGTACCACCTCTAATAGGGGTAGAAACAGGTTCTAAGCCTAATTCTTTTAATACTTTCTTGGCGTTATCAACAATATACATATGATCCTTGATAATCTCGGCCATATTTTCATAGGCATCAGTTAATTCCAGTCCAATGATGTCTTTGTGATATTTATCATTGATAGTCTTTGCTGCTTTTCTAAAGTCTTCTTTCTGTCTTTCCAGAATCTTCTTATCGTGGTTTCTGATGATATAAAGCATTTCAGCATTTTCCACATCACCACTCATATCGTTTAGATGGTTAAAACCTTCATAGCCTTCAGTATGTTCAGGTCTTTCTTTTTCCGGTAACAGGGCATTGAATTCCATAGCTACCTGTAAGGCATTGATCATCTTATCCTTGGCAGAACCAGGATGGATAGATACGCCATGAACCTTAACGATAGCGGTTGTAGCGTTGAAGCATTCATAATCAACTGAATTTACTTCACCACCATCAACGGTATAAGCGTAGTCCGCATCAAAGGTTTCCAGGTTGAAGTGATCAGCACCCTCACCGATTTCTTCATCTGGTGTAAAGGCGATAGAGATGTTGTGGTGTTTTACTTCGGGATGGTCATGCAGATACTGCAGCATATTCATGATTTCAGCTACACCGGCCTTGTCATCAGCTCCTAATAAAGTAGTACCATCAGTAACGATTAAGTCAGAGCCCTTATCTTTGATAAGATCTGGAAAGTCTTCTACTTTCATAACAATATTTAATTCTTCATTTAGAACGATATCTTTACCATCATAATTCTTAATAATTCTAGGCTTTACATTTGCACCTGACATAGCATCAGATGTATCCATATGAGCATTAAAGCCCAGTTTTACATTTGAGCCGCAGTTTGATTTAAGATGACCATAAACGATGCAGTTTTCATCGACAAAGGCATCTTCAATTCCTAGGCCTTTTAATTCTTCTAATAGGACATTAGCCAGATTGAACTGCTTAGCGCTGCTTGGTGTAACGTGACTATTAGGGTCAGATTGTGTATCAATCTTTACGTAGTTTATAAATCTTTCAATTAGTTCCATTTTTAATACCTCAAAGTACATTATAAGCCAACAAAGAATAGTACAATAGATACATGGATAAAAATACATTTATAAATAAATTAAAAGAAAACGGAATTGAAATCAGCGATACTCAGATGGCCCAGTTTGATGAGTATGCTTCATTCCTAAAAGAATACAATGAGAAGATTAATTTAACAGCCATTACTGAATATGAAGAAGTGCTTGATAAGCACTTCTATGATTCTTTATTACTGTCTTTTAATAAAGAAATTAAAGGTACTTTGGTAGATGTTGGAACAGGTGCCGGTTTTCCTGGTGTGGTCTTAAAGATTGCCTTTCCAGAACTAAAGGTAGTACTGGTTGAACCAATTAAGAAAAGATGTGTTTTCTTACAGGAACTGATCGATAGACTTGGATTAAAAGATATTGAAGTCGTAAATACCCGTGGTGAAGACTTTGTGGTGAAACATCGTGAGGAATATGACTTTGTAACTGCCCGTGCGGTCAGTGCCCTGAATGTTTTGATTGAAGTATGTGGTGCCCTGGTAAAGAAGAAGGGCTACTTTATTGCGCTTAGAGGTTCAAGTGGTTTAGAAGAAATCAAGGAAGCCAATAAGGCGATTAAGACTATGGGTTTTGAAGTTGAAGAAACCGTGGAAGTTGAGTTAAATGATAATTCAAAGCGTATCATTTCTTACTTTAAAAAGGTGGAGTCTACACCAAAAAAATTTCCTAGACAATATAGTATAATTAAGCAGAAATCATTATGAGTGAAGTAATTAAAATAAAGGTCAATGAAATAGTACCCAACAGAAGTCAGCCCCGCTTGGACTTCTATGATGAAACTATTGAATCATTAGCGGAAAGTATTAAAGAAAATGGCTTATTACAGCCAATTACTGTTCGAAGAATTGATGATCACTATGAGCTTGTTGCGGGTGAGAGAAGATACCGCGCTCATATGTATCTTGGCAAGGAAGAGATAGATGCCATCGTTAAGGAAATGAGCGATGATGAGAGTGCAACTCTTTCTTTGATTGAAAATATTCAAAGAGAAAACCTGAATGCGGTTGAACAGGCTATGGCCATGGAACGCATTATGGAAAAGGAAAACATTACCCAGGATAAGCTGGCTGAAAGACTGGGCTATAAGCAGTCAACAGTAGCTAACAAGCTTAGACTTTTAAAGCTTCCTGATTATGTGAAGAATGCTATTAGTAGAGGAACTATCACCGAACGTCATGCCCGTGCCTTATTGAAGGTGCCAGCTGAGAATCTGGAAAATGTCTTCATGACTATTACTAATAGAAACTATACTGTTTCCAAGACAGAAGAATATATTAAAGAATTATTGGATAAAGACCACCATACCAAGGGTGTTTCTAATAATGCGCAAATTGCGATTAACACATTAAAACAGGCTTATGAAATGTGCCGTAAATCAGGTATTGATGCGGACTTCAATATTACCGAATATGCCGATAATGTGAAGATTACTATCAAGATTAAGAAATAGGAGAAGCTATGGCAAAAATAATTGCGATCGCCAACCAGAAGGGTGGCGTAGGTAAAACAACAACTTCTATAAATCTGGCAGCTGGTCTGGCTTACTTAAGCAAGAAAGTCTTGCTTATTGACTTTGACCCCCAGGGTAATGCTACCCAGGGTGTAGGTTGTGAAGTAGGCATTGATGACTATACAGCTTATGATGCCTTAATGGGTGATGAAGTTGATATTAAAGACTGCATCAAAACTTTAAATCGTCCACCACTGGATATCATTCCTGCCAATATCAATTTGGCTGGTGCTGATTTAGAGATTGCCAAGATTGAAGAAAATAGAGAAAAACTTCTACAGAAGGCTTTGGAACCAATCAGAGATAATTATGATTTCATCATTATCGACTGTCCACCTTCTTTAGGCTTATTAAATACCAACGCTTTAACTGCAGCGGATTCAATCCTGATTCCGGTACAGTGTGAATACTATGCCCTTGAAGGTGTTACTCAGCTGTTACAGACAATCAGACTGGTTCAGAAACTGTTTAATCCAAGTCTAAAGATTGAGGGTGTTCTACTTACAATGTATGATGCAAGAACTAACCTTAGTGCTGAAGTTGCCCAAGAAGTATTCAAGCACTTTAAGGAAAAGGCTTATAGAACATATATTCCAAGAAATATCAAACTATCTGAAGCTCCATCGGTGGGTAAGGCGATTTATGACTATGACATGAATTGTGAAGGTGCTAGAGCTTATGTAGCTTTAACTAAGGAAGTTATCGATAATGCCAAAGGAGAATAGTATGGCAAAGAAAAAATTAGGAAAGGGACTAGGTAATATCTTCGGTGAAGATATTGATAGTGTCTTAGATGAAATATCAAAGGGTGAAAGTCAGATAACTGGTGAAAAGATGGGTCTAAAGATTTCGGAAATCAGACCTAATCCTTATCAGCCTCGAAAGATCTTTGATGAAGTAGCTTTACAGGACTTAGCCGCTTCTATTAAAGAAAGAGGTGTCTTCCAGCCAATCCTGGTAAGAAAGTCACTTAAGGGCTATGAACTGATTGCTGGTGAAAGAAGACTAAAGGCTTCCAAGATTGCTGGCTTAAAAGAAATTCCGGCAATTATCTTAGACTTCGATGATACCGACATGATGGAAGTATCATTACTTGAAAACATTCAGCGTGAAAACCTGACGCCAATTGAAGAAGCTGAAGCTTATGAAGCTATTATTAAAAAGCTTGATTATACCCAGGAAGTATTATCTAAGAAGGTTGGTAAATCAAGAGTATATATCGCCAACTCTTTAAGACTATTAAAGCTTCCACTATCAGTAAGAACTCTATTAAATGAGGGCAAGATTACTCAGGGTCATGCGAAGGCTTTGCTGGCTTTTGAAGATGAGGAAAAACTTGTTGAAGTAGCTAATCGTATTGTTAAGGAAAACTTAACTGTAAGAGATGTTGAAAAACTGGCTTCTAAGAAAGAAGAAAAGAAGGCAGTTGAAAGCGAAACTGATCCTTATATTGAAAATGTTAAGAAGAATATGACTAATCGCTTTGCGACTAAGGTTGATGTGTCTAATAAGAAGATTGTGATTCATTTCAATGACACAGATGATTTAAATAGAATCCTGGAAATCATGGATTGTTTAGATAAAGAATAGAGGTATAAAAATGTCAGAAGCTCAAGAACAGAAAATTGTTTTAACTCTTAATCCTGAAGAAGAAAAAGAAGAAGTAGTAGAAACTCCTCTTGAAGAAGAAGCTAAAACACAGGTTACACAGGAAGAAATTGAAAAGGCCAGACTTGATGATTCTTCTTTAAGTGCAGAAGAAAAAGAGATGGTCTCTGAATTCTCTAAGCAGATTGATATCACTAAGGCTAATGCAGTATTACAATACGGCAGTGCGGCTCAGAATAAGGTAGCTGATTTCTCAGAAACTACTTTAAAGAATGTTAAGACTAAGGATTTAAACTCTGTTGGTGAATCTTTAGAAGATTTAGTAAAAGAATTAAAGAACTTCAACGTTAATGATAAGGAAGATGGTTTCTTAGAAAAGATCTTCAAGAAGAGCTCAAATGCCGCTTCTAATATGAAGGTTAAATATGACAGCGCTGAAAAGAATGTTGAAAAGATCGTAAAAATCTTAGAGGAACATCAGGTAACGCTATTAAAGGATGTAGCTTTATTAGATCAGCTGTATGAAAAGAACCAGATTAATTTAAAAGAATTAACAATGTATATTTTAGCTGGTTATCAGAAACTGGAAGATGTTAAGAAGAATGAACTTCCAGCCTTACTTGATAGAGCTAAGGAAACTGGTGATCCTGAGGATGCTCAAAAGGCAAACGACTTATCAAACGCTATCAATCGTTTCGAAAAGAAGTTACATGATTTAGAATTAACCAGAATGGTTTCAATTCAGATGGGTCCACAGATCAGACTTGTTCAAAATAATGACACTATGATGGTTGAAAAGATTCAGTCAACACTGGTAAATACTATTCCTCTATGGAAGTCACAGATGCTGATTGCCTTAGGTATTAATCATTCTAAGGAAGCTGCCAAGGCTCAGAATGAAGTAACGGAAATGACTAACAGAATGCTTAAGGAAAATGCTGCTAACTTAAAGATGGCAACTATTGAAACTGCTAAGCAGTCTGAAAGAGGCATTGTTGATATTGAAACATTAACTGAAACTAATAAGAAGTTAATTGAAACTCTTGAAGAAGTACAGAAGATTCAAGAAGAAGGCAGAGAAAGAAGAGCTGCTGCTCAGGTTGAATTAAGAAAGATTGAAACTGAATTACAGCAGAAGCTTACTGATATCAAGAATGGCAACTAAGAAGTGGATGGTAGCTTCGGACTTACATGGCTCAATCCTTTATGCGAATAAGATGATTGAAGCCTATAAGAAAGAAGAAGCAGATAAACTAATCTTATTAGGTGATCTTCTGTATCATGGTCCAAGAAATGACCTACCTGTAGAATATAAACCAAAGGAAGTTATTAAAGTCTTAAACGATAATAAGGAAGATATCCTATGCGTTAGAGGAAACTGTGATGCAGAGGTAGATCAGATGGTACTGGAATTTCCAATTGTGGCTGATTATGCCTTATTGGAAAGCGAGGGTATTGATATCTTCGCTACTCATGGCCATGTCTATAATGAAAATAAGCTGCCAAAGATGGCTAAGAAATTTATTCTTCTGCATGGACATACCCATGTACCAAAGTGTGTAGAAAATGAAAATTATATCTACATGAATCCAGGTTCAATGACTATTCCAAAAGAAGGATCACATCATGGCTATATGCTGATTGAAGGTAATAAGTTCACCTGGAAAGACTTTGATGGCAACATCATTAATGAATACACATACAAGGGCTAGTAATAGCCCTTTTATAATGCACGAATGTTTATATATAATGACAATGTAATGCTATAATAATGATGTATGAGAAATTTGGAGGGATTTTGCGATGACGATGATTAATTTAAATGTTCGCACTGATAAGAATGTCAAAGACCAAGCAGAAGAAATTTTTAATGAGCTTGGTATAAACATGTCTACAGCAATCAATATGTTTTTAAGATCAACAATTCGTGAACACGGGATACCTTTCGAATTGAAACTTGATGTCCCTAACAAGGAAACAAGGCAAGCAATTGAAGAAGGAGAAAGGTTGGCTTATGATCCTACTGCTCCTAGATATTCCACAATGGAAGATCTTAAAGCAGCTTTAAAAGAATGAGATATAAAGTTCAATTTACAAGCACGTTCAAAAGAGATATAAGTAAAGCGGAAAAGCAAAACAAAGATTTAAATAAAATCTTTAATGTGATTGAAAAATTAGCGAATGGTGAGAAACTGTCTCGACGTTTTAGAGACCACCAATTATCAGGAGAGTACAAAAAGGCAAGGGAATGTCATATCGAACCAGATTGGTTATTGGTATACAAAATTAATAACAATCTATTAGTGTTGGAATTATTAAGAACAGGTACTCACTCCGAATTGTTCAAGTGATTATTTATCTCAAAAAGAAAACTCTACGAATTGTAGAGTTTTCTTAAATCATTAGTTCTTTTTGTTTTCTTTAATTCTTCATAGACTTGTTTTAACTGCTGTTCATAGCGATTGTAGTTAAACTCGCCAATGAATTCCATATTTTTTATTTCGTTTGGCAGATATTGAATCTTATGGAAACAGTCATATCTGTCATATGAATATTTATCTTCATCCCTTAGACCTACTGGTGTAAGTCTTAAGTAATTAGGCATTTCATAAGTCTTGTTTTCAATTAGACTGATAGCCTTGCCTAAGGCATCATGAGCAGTTCTCGATTTAGGTGACAAACATAAATCAATGACATGTACGCCTAGTGGCATCATCGCTTCTGGGAAACCTACTCTTTCCGCAACTTCACAAGCTGTTAAAGTTCTGGCGCATAACGCTGGATTAGCCAATCCAATATCTTCATAAGCTATTACTAAAAGTCTTCTTGAAATTGATTCGATATCGCGAGCCTGCAATAGCAGAGCTAAATAGTATAAAGCCGCATTGACATCACTGCCTCGAATTGATTTCTGTAAACCTGATAACAAGTCATAATGGCCATCACCTGAAGCGGAAGTACGCTGATTAGTCTTAGCCTGACTTTCAACATTTTCTCTGGTGATATGATTTTCAAGGGACATAATAGAAGATATTTCTAAAATGTTTAGGGCATATCTGATATCGCCATTGGCAATCTCTACAATCAGTTCAATTGCATCTTCATCTATTGTGTACTGATCATTTAAGCCTTTATCACTCTTTAGGGCATTATATAAGGCTTCTTTGACATCATCCTTGCTTAAGGCCTTAAGCTCAATCATATGGCAGCGGCTTCTAATAGCAGGGTTAATCGCAAAGTAAGGATTTTCTGTTGTACAACCTAAGAGAATAATTGATCCATCTTCAACATGTGGTAAAAGTAAGTCCTGTTTATCTTTATTTAGACGATGAACTTCATCACAGATTAAGAGTAACTGGCCAGACATTTTAGCTTCTAAAAAGATGGCGTCCAAGTCTTTCTTGTTGCCGGTTACGGCATTGAATTTACGGTATGGTTTATTTAATTCTCTGGCAATTACTTCAGCTAAAGTGGTTTTACCAATTCCTGGTGGACCAAAGAAGACACAGGAAAAGATAGTGTTTTCCTTTAAACACTTTCTGATAATTCCTTTTTCGCCAACCAGATGTTTCTGCCCGATGATTTCATCAATACTTTCTGGTCTTAGTCTAAATGCTAGAGGTTGTCTCATTGATATCCTTAATTAATTGTATACCTTCTTTTAGGTTATTTAATTGCGCATATGTGTCTTTGATTATTTCGTCACTTACTTTGACATAGTCTGGTATAAAGACGGTTTTTACACCACTGGCAATGCCACTTAATAAGCCGTTTGGGGAATCTTCAAAGATGATGATTTCTTCTTTGGGAATATTGAAGTGATCTATAACATTCAAATAGATATCAGGTGCTGGTTTAGAAGCCTTAATCTGATTGCCAAAGACCATATAGTCCAGATGTGGTAGCAAACCTGTTCTTTTCAGATTTGGCATTTGTCTTGATTCCTTAGTAGAAGTCGCAATAGCAATCTTGATACCATTTTCTTTTAAATAAGTAATCAGTTCTATGGCGCCTTCCTTAAAGGCTACGCCATCTCTTCTTTTGGTTTCATCCCAGATGTTCACCATTCTTTCATGATATTCATCATAGATTTCTTCACTTCCCAATACTTCAGACATAATCTTTCTGGCTCTTAAAGAGTTACCACCGATTGTTTTGAACAGATCTTCTATCGTGATTGGATAATTATATCTTTTAGCTGTTTCTAAAGCTGATTGTATGTATACAGTTTCTGTGTCTAATAATGTTCCATCGACATCAAATATTACTAATTTAATCATAGGTTAATTGTACTATATACTCTATAATATATAGCAGTTTAGGAAAAAGTGTATTTTATAGGCCTATAAAAATAGGAAAAAGTGTAATTTTTAGTCCTGAAAATATAGGAAAAAGTGTAAAATGAGAATAAATAGAGGACTTTGCTATGCTAAAAAGAAAGATTGAGAACTTTATAAATAGCTATTTGGATAGTGGCGATCAGAAGATTTTATTAATAAATGGTGCAAGACAGATAGGCAAATCTACTTCAATTTGTAATGTGTGTGAAAAAAGATATAAGAACTTTATTCACTTAGATATGATCGAAGATAAAATCAATTATCACAATTTTGTTAATGTTAAAAGTACAGAAGATTTTTATTTAAGATTGGGCATGATTGCCGGCGAAAAATTAGGTGATAAAAAAGATACTATGATTTTCATTGATGAAATTCAGGAATATCCAAATCTTTTAACTTTACTTAAATTTTTAAAACAAGAAGGGAGATTTAATTATATTGTTTCTGGAAGTAGACTTGGCATAACATTATTTGAAACCACCTCTGTGCCAGCGGGAGCAATACTGACAAAGAAAATGTATCCAATGGATTTTGAAGAGTTTCTTTGGGCTAATGGTGTAAATGATGAAGCTATTGGAATGATTGAAATGAAATTAAAAAATGGCATTAGTCTTGAAGAGAGCGAACATAATAGGATGTTGGATCTTTTTAAAAAGTATCTACTGATTGGTGGTTTACCGGCTGCGGTAGATACATATGTCAAAACAAAGAATATAGTCTTGGTTAGAAGTATACACGACGATGTGTACAGCACATATGAGAATGATGCAGCGAAATATGACTTTGAAAATAAGCTAAATATAAAAAGAATATATGGTTTAATGACTTCTTATTTAGAGAACAAAAGTAAGAGGGTGACAATAAAGGATATTAAAGAAAAAGAGCATGATAGATTCAGTAATTACGAAAGAGAGTTTGCGTATCTTGTTCATTCGGGCATAGCGATAGATGTAAATGCGGTGGCTAACCCAAAGTATCCTTTAAAGGTTAGTGAAAAGAAAAATCTATTAAAACTATATTTTAATGATGTTGGCATTTTGAGTAATCTTTTATTTAGAAATAATATAATGGCAATTCTGGATAATGACAACGGCGTAAATCTTGGTACAGTTTATGAAAATGCAGTGGCTTGTGAATTGAGAAGTCACCATGATAAAGATGATATTTATTATTATGATAATAAAACCAAGGGTGAAATTGATTTTCTTGTAGATGACTTTGATAATCTAAACATACTGCCAATTGAAGTAAAGTCAGGCAAGGATTACAAGGTTCATTCAGCAATTAGTTCGGTAATTAAAAATAAAGAATATGGTGTGAAAAAGGGGCTTGTATTGTCTAATAGCCGTGTAATCGAAGAAAATAATGGGGTTAAGTATTATCCTGTTTATTACTCTATGTTTATCTAAATGTAAATGTTCATATATGCACATTTGTTACACCATAAGAATGTTTTTATGATTTTATGAGCTTTTTCGTAAATAAAGTAACTTAGAAAATTGTGCGTGATAGAATGAGATTGGAGGGAAAACACATTATGGAAAATAATGAATTAAAACAGCATGCGTTAAACGTACGTCGCAATATCATTGACATGGTTTACGCTGCTCAAAGTGGTCACCCAGGTGGCTCTTTAGGTTGTGCAGACATCTTAACTTACATTTATTTTGAAGAAATGAACGTTAATGCTGACAACCTTAAATCAACAAATAGAGACCGCTTTGTATTATCAAAGGGTCACTGCTCACCAGCTTTATACGCAGTATTAAGCGAAAAGGGACTAATTCACGAAGACTTAAAGACCTTCAGAAAACTAGGTTCTAAATTACAGGGTCACCCAAGTATGATTTATCTTGAAGGTGTAGATATGTCTACTGGTTCTCTAGGTCAGGGTGTTTCAACTGCTGTAGGTATGGCTATCGCTAATAAGATTGATAAGAATGAAAACAAGGTTTTCACTGTTATCGGTGATGGCGAATCTGAAGAAGGTCTTGTTTGGGAAGCTCTAATGGCAGCTTGCCACTATAAATTAGACAATCTTGTAATCGTATTCGATGTAAATAATCTACAGATCGATGGCAATGTACAGGATGTTATCAGCCCACTTCCTCTAAAGGAAAAGGCAGAAGCATTCGGCGCTAAGTGTGTTGAATGTGATGGTCATGACTTTGATTCTTTAAGAGCTGCATTTGCAGTTGCTAAGGAAACTAAGGGTCAGCCAACAGTAATCATCGCTAATACTGTTAAGGGTAAAGGCGTATCATTCATGGAAAACAACTATGCATGGCATGGTGCAGCTCCAAATGCTGAACAGTATGCTGTAGCTATGGAAGATTTAAAGGAGGCTAAATAAGATGGCTCAAGAGACTAGAAACGCTTATGGTGAAAAATTAGCTGAATTAATCGTTCAAAATGAAAATATCGTTGTATTAGATGCTGACTTAACTAAGTCAACTAAGACAATTGAAGCTAAGAAGGCTTGTCCAGATAGACACTTCAATGCTGGTATCGCAGAATGCAATATGTTAGGTATGGCTGCTGGTCTGGCTGCAAGTGGTAAGACAGTATTCGCTTCTTCTTTCGCAATGTTTGCTGCTGGTAGAGCATTTGAAATTATCAGAAACTCTATCGCATATCCAAGATTAAACGTTAAGGTTTGTGCAACTCATGCTGGTCTATCAGTTGGTGAAGATGGTGCTTCTCACCAGTCTGTAGAAGATGTAGCTATCATGAGAGCTATGCCTGGTATGAAAGTATTCGTTCCATGTGACCAGTACGAAACTAAGGCCTTAATCGAATACGTATCTAAATTCGATGGTCCTTGTTACGTAAGACTTGGTAGAGGTAAGGTAGAAGATGTTTATAACGCTGATACTAAGTTTGACTTCACTAAGGTTGACGTACTAAGACAGGGTAAGGATGTAGTATTATTCGCTATGGGTCTAATGGTTCAGGAAGCTTTAAAGGCTGCTGAAGAATTAGATGCTACTGTAGTTAATGTTTCTACATTAAAGCCATTTGATGAAGAAGGCGTATTAGAATTACTAAAATCTCACAAGAAGGCTTACGCTCTTGAAGAACACAACATCATTGGTGGTTTATATTCTGCAATCTGCGAAGCTAAGGGTAAGACTGACATCACTACTCCAGTTACTCCTATCGGTGTAATGGATAGATTCGGTGAATCTGGTAAGGCTGCTGACGTACTTGAAAAACATGGCTTAACAGCTGCTCATGTTGTTGAAGTAGTTAAAGGTAACTAATAACTAAATATATTGATTAAAGGCCACTTGTTAAAGGTGGTCTTTTCTTTTACTTTTAAAATGATATTATAGTAGTCATGAAAGAAAAGTTTAAAAGAATACTGGCAACTATTGTCGGTACGGTTATATTGGCTCTGGCAGTTTCGATGTTTATTATTCCTTACAACATCCTGACTGGCGGTGTAGCGGGTGTGGCCATTATCTTACACCCCTTAATTCCTGAAGTTCCAAAAGATGTCATCGCATCAAGTGTATCGATTGTGATGTTTGTGGTTGGTACTATTTGTCTGGGTAAGGAATTTTCATTTAAAACAGCCTTATCAGCAATTATCTATTCACCATTGCTTATCATCTTCTCAAGACATTTGCCAACAGTTGAAGTTGAACCGCTTATTGCCTGCATTTATGGTGGCCTGCTTGGTGGTCTTGGCGTAGGTTTGGTTATGCGATATGGTGGTTCAACCGGAGGTATGGATGTTCCTCCATTGCTGTTGAAGAAGTATTTCAATCTGGATTTATCCAAGGGTATCTTTATTGTCGATGCTCTAACCGTTGGTATGGGTTTACTTGAATATAATCTTGGTGTTGTATTGTTTGGATTAATTTCGGTTTATGTCATGAATATCGGTGTTCAAAAAGCCCTGGAAGTAGGTGGTAGCCGTGCCAAGGAAATCAAGTTTGTTTCTAATCGTTATCAGGAAATTATCGATGAGATTCATACTGATTTAAATAGAGGATCAACTATTATCGATGCTTCTGGTGGTTATACCAAGGAAGAAAGAAAAATGGTTATGTGTGTAGTCAAAGAAAGTCAGACTCAGCATGTAATTGATATTGTAAATAAATATGATGAAACAGCATTTATTGTCGTCTTAGATGTAACAGCTGTTCATGGTGAAGGCTTTACCTTCGCTGCCAGAATGTAATAAAAAAAGAACTTCAATTAAGAAGTTCTTTTTTAATGTATTTATGGATTAATTACTTAGCAGCTAAAGCTTCAGAAACTGAAACTGCAACAGCAACAGTAGCACCAACCATTGGGTTGTTACCCATACCGATTAGACCCATCATTTCTACGTGAGCAGGAACTGATGAAGAACCAGCGAACTGAGCATCA
>JAUNCS010000035.1 GCA_030526485.1 Erysipelotrichaceae bacterium
ATTCACCTACCACACAAACAGTTTCATGTTTCTTTACAGCCAGATTTAATTCATGAACGGCTGTTGTTTTCTTTCCATCAATCAGGAAATCAACTTTCAAATCCTTTATTTTCAAAATAAAATCTGACATATTATTACCTCTTCATCTTAGGGTCCAGAGCATCTCTTACCCCTTCACCTACGAAATTGATGCAGACAACTGTAATAATCAGCATGATACCTGCAGGAAGCCATTCCCAAGGATACATATATAGAACAATTACATTTGTCGCATTTCTAACGATATTACCCCAAGAAGCCATCGGCATCTGGACACCAGCTCCTAAGAATGATAAAGCAGACTCTGTAATCATTGCGGAAGATACCATAAAGGCGATAGACATCCAAAGAGGAGCTACTGAGTTTGGTAGTACTTCTTTAATGATGATTTCAAATTCTGATCGTCCTTCAGCCTTAGCTGCTTCGACATATTCCATCTTTCTGACTGAAAGAACTCTACTATAAACAAGTCGACATGGTTGAGGCCAAGCAAGTAAACCGATAAGCAGGATTAATACCGGAATAGATGAACCAAAGATAGCAACCATTACAATAGTTAGAATCATTGATGGGAATGACAGGAAAATATCTGCCAGTCTCATAATCACACTTTCTGACCAACCACGGTAATAACCAGCAATAAGGCCAAGTGGCAAACCAACAATTACTGAAATAATTGTTGAAGCAAAACCAACCAGTAATGATACCTGACCACCATAAATTACTCTAGCAAAGATATCACGACCTACATTGTCAGTACCCAGAATATGTTCAGCACTAGGTGCAGCATCGAAGGCCGGATAAATTTCATATGGCTTTAAATCCAGAACCATCGGTAAGACTATAACCAGGACAATTTCTAACAAGACCACAAACAGACCAAAATTAGCCAGTTTATGTTTCTTGAACTTTTGATAGAAGTCCCTTAAATGAGAATGTTTTTTAGTTTTCATTTTTAGGCCTCCTGTGAAATACGTGGATCAAGTGCTGCATACACCAGATCAAGAACAATATTAGATACAAGTACTACGATTGAAATTAAAACAGTAATACCCATGATTAAGTTGTAGTCATATGAATTAACAGCATTTACCATTAATGAACCAATACCAGGCCAGCCAAATATCTGTTCAGTAACAACCGCACCACCGATTAAGTAAGGAACAGATAGACCAATCTGGGTAATAATTGGAATTAAGGCGTTTCTTAAGGCGTGATGAATCATTACACGATATTCACCAATACCCTTGGAACGGGCTGTCTTAATATAGTCTTCATTAATGCATTCCAGCATTGCTCCTCTGGTCTGTTTGATATAACCACCAACAGACTGCAAAGAAATAATGATAGCTGGAAGCAATAAATGCTGAAGAAGATTAGCCAAATCTTTAGCACCAGGACCATACATGCCACTGGCAGGTAAGACCTTAAGTTTTACCGAAAAGATATAAATCAGCAACAAAGCCATAAAGAAGCTTGGTACTGCATTTCCAAAGAAAGCTAAAGCGCTGGCAAGCTTATCCCAGAAAGAATAAGGCTTATATGCTGAAAGGATACCTAATAGCACACCAACAATTACCGAAATCACTAAACTTGTAAGTGACAAAATTAAGGAAGGACCAAGTCTTTGACCGATAATTTTTGATACGCCAACGCCTGTCGAAGTGGAAATACCTAAGTTACCTTTAAAGATGTCACAAAGCCAGAACCAGTAACGAACAAGGACTGGTTTATCCAAGCCATAAGCAATCTTTAAGGCTTCAACCTGAGCATCTGATAAGCCCGCCTGACCAGCGATCATTGTTACTGGGCTACCAGGAGCAGCATCAGATAAAACAAAGACAATTAGCGTGATTCCAATGAAAATAGGAATAGCCTGTATGAATCTTTTTAATGTATATTTGACCATAAATCCTCCTATTCACATTCCACGTTTAAATATTCCAAAACATAAGTTTCAATAAACTCTGCTCCGATATCCATATAATCTTCATCGACCATCATTTTTTCGTTATGACCGATTGTATATTCGCCATTTTTCGCAGCACCCAGATTTACAACCACACCCGGGAACTTCTTTTGAATAAAGGCGAAATCATCACCAAATAAGGCAGCAGGTGTTCTTACCAGTTTTTCCTTGCCCCACTTACGCTCAATTATTTCTAAAGCATGAGTAGTCATTTCATCATCATTAACCATCGGTGTACCCTCTGGTGTAAAAGTAACCTTAGCAGTGGCACCATATGCCTTGGCAATTGATTCAGCCACTTCATGAATTCTTCTATCCAGGAATTCATCCCACTTGTCATCAAAGTAACGGGCATTAGCTAAGATATGACAGCTACCAGGAATGATATTTTCCTTAGAATCTGAATTAATTAGTGTTGGAGTAAAGATAACAAATTCGCTTCTAGGGATTTCAAAAGCTGTAATATCAGCAATCGCATCGACAATCTTGGCACCAACCAATGCTGCATTTACTGCCTGTTCAGGTCTAGAAGAATGACCTGCACGACCTTCAACATCAATTACACAGCTACCAACTTTAGCACATCTAACACCATAGTTGCAGACAAAGACACCAGTGTCGCGATCAGTCACCACATGAAGCATGATTGAGTTATCGCAATCATCCAAGAGTCCTGATTCTAAGGCATGTAGAGCACCAAACATTGTTTCTTCTGCTTCCTGGAATAATACTTTAAAGTTTCCATGAAGTTCATCTTTTACATCATTGATAGCTAAAGCGCAAGCTAAGCCAATTGCCGCATGAGTGTCATGACCACAAGCATGCATTAAACCATCAACTTCACTGGAAAATGGTAAGCCGGTATTTTCCTGTATAGGCAAGGCATCAATATCCGCTCTTAAGACGATAGTCTTACCAGGATACTTACCCTTGATAGTTGCGACAACACTACGATTTGAAGGCGTTACCTCAAAAGGGATGCCTGCTTCACTTAACTTTGACTGCAGATACTTACAGGTTTCATATTCCTGTTCTGACAGTTCTGGATGAGCATGCAGATATCTTCTGACTGCAATAGTCTCATCATGGTATTTATTAACAAGTTCTTTAACTTTTATCATTAGTCCATCCCCATTTCTAAATCAGGTACAGCACCTTCAGGTAGTGGACAAACATATGGATATTCCCTTAACTGTTCATCCAGCTCTTCCTTAGCCTTCTTTAAAAGTTCAGTATCATTTAAGGCTTCACAAAGAGACATAGCCAGCACCTTGCCAGCAAACAGCATGCCCTTAAAGCCAATTTCTGAGCCTGAACAAACAACCTGTTGCCAAGAATGATTACCAGTACCAACTGGTTGGCAACATGTATTAAACTGTGCACTTGGAACATTCCAGGTAACATCGGAACCATCGCCTGAATATGGGGCAACAACGCCCTGCATCATATCCTGCCCAACGATTTCGCATAAGTCCTTGGAATAGATTTCCGGATCACTTAAGTGATACATCTGCAACATTGACTGTCTTTTTTCCGATACAGTCACATCTTTATTCAACTTAGCGGCAAATTCCCAGTCTTCTTTATCGAAGTGAATACCACCAAGTTTATTCATATTCTTTAAAACCATTTTTGAAAGTGTGGCATTAGGCATACCATTTGAAGTAGCACCGTTGCCCACAATTATTTCCAGTCTTGTTTCAGTAGCTAAAGCCATGCCCTCAGCAATCTTATTCATACGATTAAAGACTTCATCCAGCTGCTGTCTTTTTGGCGCACGAATGTAATACCAGATTTCTGCTTCAGCAGGAACAATATTTGGTACATCGCCGCCCTTGGAAATAACTGATTGAATTCTGATTTCTGGTGGAACATGTTCTCTTAAATAGTTAGCAGCCACATCGGTAAGGATGCAGGCATCTAATGCGGATCTTCCCAAATGTGGGCAAACACCAGCGTGTGCCGCCTTACCATAGAAGTGATATCTAACTGATGTAATGGCACTGGCTGAGGCTTGAGAAACAACATTCGCATTAGCTGGATGCCAATGAATATTCGCATCAACGCCGTCAAAGACATGATCTCTTACCATGAAGACCTTGGCATTGCCACCTTCTTCTGCTGGACAGCCAAAGAATTTTACACTGCCCTTAACATCGTTTTTAAGCATATATTCCTTAACTGCTAAACAAGCTGCCACACAAGCTGTACCCATCAGGTTATGACCACAGCCATGTCCTGACTTGCCATTTGGCTTTTTCTCATCTGCAATTTCATGTCCCATATTCATGAGGGCATCATATTCACCCATGGTAGCCACCACTGGGCCTTCGCCATTTTTAAAAGTAGCGACAAAGGCTGTTGGAATATTCGCAACACCCATTTCAATTTCAAAGCCTTCTTTTTCTAAAAGATCAGCTAATAGTTTTGAAGACTTGTATTCCTTAAATTGCAATTCAGCATAGTCCCATATTTCCTTGGCAACATTTTTAAATTCTTCGCCACGTCTATCAAAGAATTTCAGGACGCTTCCTCAATTTGTTTTTCTTTTAATTCCCCTATCATATAAAACCTCACACAAGAATATTCATCACCAGGCCTGCAATACAAGAACAAATCAGACCAACCGCAATGAACAATGGATATTTCTTACTTTCTACACCTGATGTACCAAGCACTCTTCCTATATATAGAAGATGAGAAGATACAGCATACATCATTGGAAAGAGAATTGTTACCTCTCTTGTACTTAAGATTCCGCCCTGCACCATGGAAGCTGCCATCGCACAACCTGCAGGTAAAGTTAAATAAGAAGTAATGATGGCTGTAGCTGCTTCACCTGGTAAACCAAAAATGCGCATAACCGGTGTAAAGACGATACTGAAGACATTCATTAATCCACTTACATTTAAAAATTGCACAATTACATAGCCAAAGATGATTGCTGGTACAACATTGTTGAACCAAAGCTGGAAACCACTCTTGCCACCATCCATGAAAGTCTGAACAAGTCCTTTTCTGTTTTCCATTACTTATTCTCCTTTCCGGCATATGTATCAGGCACATTCTTTTCAAAGAAGAACTGATATAGTCTGATAAGATTGGCTGCCACAAATTTATTGGCCAGGACAACCAGAAGCATTACTCCTGTCGCACAAGTTAAATAAGGAAGCAATACCGCACCATTTGAGAAAAAGACACCAATTGTAGCTGCTGTAATAAATTCATAAGCTACCAGTCTTTCTCTTTCCTTATTTGAGATCTTTCCACTTTCATATAAGTCTCTGGCCTGGGCTGCACTGGCATCTGATGACTGCCAGTTTAAAATCATCGCAATTGCACAGATTCCCGGAACACCCATGAGGAATTTTAAAACAGGTGTTAACAGTTTTTGTGCCGCCCTAAGTCCACCCAGATATTCAACGCAAGATATAAATGCGACTGATAATATCATTACTGGTGCGATACTTAGTGCCTGCATAAATCCTTCTTTGACACCTGTTCCGCCGGTACCTACAAAGCCTGTACCGAAGGCATTTTCACATATTTTTCCAAAGCCGCCGACATAAGTCTGAAAGTCTAGAGCAGCTTTCCAATCGGCACTCCCAGAGAATATTCCCGAAAAGAATACTACTGCGAATGCCAACGACATATAGCCAAGAATTCCTACCCTTTCTTTGTTTTCCATATACCAAGTCCCCCATATACTAATCAATACATTCGTATTGAAATTTTTTGTACATGTTTTAATCTTAATACCAGAATGACAATAATTTTCACAAAATTGACACATTCTTTCATATAATGTAAACATTTTCATTTATGATATTTTTCACAAAATTTGTGTGTTACGGATTTTGAAATTTGTGGTATAAAATATAATTTACTGAATGTTGAAAAATCAACAAAAACGCTCATTTATATGATTATTTATCATGCAATATGAGCGTTTTTCTATTATTAACAAGTCTGTTTTTATTTTGAAAATTTGTGCAAATAAATAAAAAGATATGAGATTTCCCCATATCTTAGTTAAGTTTTTTAATGGTTACACCTTCATTAAATTTACCTGGAAGGATAACAGTTTCTGGTTTGCTGTTATTTTCAATGATATCAATAAGCTTTATTGCCGCAGCCTTGCCCAAGCCATCAGCATCCTGTTCATAAGTAGTGATATTTAAGGTCTTGGCCATGGTGATACCATCATAGCCAGCAAAAGATAGGTCCTCAGGGATATCGATGCCTCTTTTCTTAACAGTATTCAATGAACCAATAAGCGAATAGTCATCAGAGAAGATAATACATGTTGGTCTATCTTCCATTGAAATCAGTTTTTCCAGGCAGTCTGCACAACGATTGATATCGTGATACTTAGATTCATATAAGTAATCATTTCTCACTTCAATACCAAACTCCAGACAAGCCGCATAAAAGCCTGACAGACGTTCCAGTGTTACTTCAGTTCTTTCGCCATGGATGAAGGCAATCTTGCGATGGCCTTGATTATAGGCGTGTTGAACAATAGCTCTTATACCTCTTTTATTATCGGATAAGACAGTTGCACAATTATCATACATATAATCAACAGCTACAACTGGAATATTAGACTCTGCCAGTTCCTTGACACTTGGGTCATTGAAGTCAGCCGCAATAATGGCTACACCGTCAAAATTACGGTAGATGGCATGATTTAAGTAAGAAGTTTTCATAGTACCAATGCGGTTATTAATAAAGGTGATATCATAGCCTCTTTTTTCACAGCGATATTTAAAGCTTTCCAGAATCTGTGAAAAGAATTCATGGGTCATTGTAATATCAGAACCGACATTGGTGAATAGGATACCAATATTATTAGTTTTGTTTGTTCTTAAAGCCTTGGCAGCCTGATTGGTTGTATAACCCATCTGTTTGGCCACTTCTAAAACACGATCTTTCGTAGTTTGCGAAATATCTTTCTGATCATTTAGGGCTTTTGAAACAGTTGCGACGGATACGCCACATTCCTTCGCAATATCTTTAATAGAAGTCATAATCTTTATAATAATTTGATAATATCATCTCTGACATCATCATAGTGGGCATCAACTAAGCCAAAGTCCATTTCTTTATAAGACCAGGCAGCTCTGCCAATATCATATTTATTGAATACAGAACTAATGCATTCATACCACTTAAGGCTATCCATATCATTAGCTCTATCAATAACACCATACTCACCACAATATAGTGGTACACCTCTTTCTTTGGCTACTTCAATAGCTTCTTTAAAGAGATTTTCAAAGTATGTTGAATCAATTTTATCATCAGGATCGCTGAATGTGTCCAGATAATCCATTCCGATGTATTTTTTAGTATTTTCATCATAAACAGCATTCTTACTGTCAAATGGCATTCTGAATGATGTATCCATCTGTTTAATCCAGTAAGCGCCCTGGTGTGTGAAAATTAATGGGCTATAACAATGGAAGTTATAGACGATATTTTCATCATATGGCATATCCAGATCCTTTACAGCTGATACCGAATTGTTGTAGTAACCGCCAATCAGGATACGGATATCTTTCGAATACTTTCTGATTGTTTCAACAGTTCTTCTGGCAATCGCATTCCAGGTATCCTTGTATTGGTAATCAGTAACTTCATTTAATAATTCAAAAGCTACATTATCATACTTGGTATATCTTTTAGCGAACTCTTCCCAGATACTTACAAAGATGTCCTGATATTTCTTATTTGAAAAGAAACCTTCTTCTTTTTCACCATCATCAAAAGAGTAACCTACCGTCTTATGGAGATCTAAGACAACATTTAAACCATATTCCTTAGCCCATAATAAACAGTCTTCAATTCTTTTTAGACCACTTTCTTTAAATGACATATCGTCATTTAAGAAAAGATTATAGTCTACTGGAATTCGTACATGGTCCATTCCCCATCTGGCAACACGGCGGAAGTCTTCTTTTTTAATAAAGTTATCATATCTTTTTTCGGTGTTGTCACATTGAGAGAACCAGCCACCGAAATTAATACCTCTTTTATATCCAATAAATTCTTTCATTTTCTACCCTCTTTTGAAAAGAAAGGTTCCAGAAAGGAACCTATCATCATTAATATTCTAAATTATGTGTATCTTCCTTAGAGAAAATATGACAGCCATAGCCTGGGAATGTCATCTTAACTTCTGTACCCACAAAATCAAGTTCCTTACCCTCAGTAGGTACAATTGCAATTACATCCTTGCCATTGCAGTTGATATGCAAGTGATATGAAGAACCCATTAATTCTGAAACTTCAACCTTACCAGGAATACCTTCATCATATAAAACGATATGGTCTGGACGAACACCCAGTGTTACATCCTGTTCTGGAACATTCAGTTTCTTTAGGCGTGCCTGTTTGCCATCAGAAAGAACAGTTTCATATTCAGGAGTAACTACCTTATAGTCACCATTTTCATCAATTACCAGTTTCGCATCAAAGTAGTTCATGGCTGGAGTGCCAATGAAACCTGATACAAACAGGTTAGCAGGATGAGAATATACTTCTTGTGGAGTACCAATCTGCTGGATATAGCCATCCTTCATAACAACAATACGATCACCAAGAGTCATAGCTTCGACCTGGTCATGTGTTACATAAATGAAAGTAGTATTGATTTTCTTTCTTAATTTGATAATTTCGGCACGCATCTGATTTCTCAGCTTTGCATCCAGATTTGATAAAGGTTCATCCATTAATAGAACCTGTGGATTTCTAACGATAGCTCTACCGATAGCTACACGCTGTCTTTGTCCACCAGAAAGGTTTTTAGGCTTACGGTCAAGATACTGTTCGATATCTAAGATTTTAGCTGCTTCAACAACTTTCTGTTCAATTTCTTCCTTAGGAAGATGCTTTAACTTTAATGAGTAAGCGATATTTTCTCTTACCGTCATATGAGGATATAGGGCATAGTTTTGGAAAACCATGGCAATATCTCTATCCTTTGGTTCAATTGAGTTAACAAGTGTATCACCGATATATAATTCGCCTTCAGTGATATCTTCAAGACCTGCAATCATTCTAAGTGTAGTAGACTTACCACAACCAGAAGGACCAACCAGTACTACAAATTCCTTATCAGCGATATCGATACTGAATTCCTGTACAGCTACAACACCCTTATCAGTAATCTGTAAATTAGCCTTTTCTACTGTCTTATCTTCAACAGCTGGTTTTTTATCTTTTTTCTTTTTCTGATCTTCCCTTAATGGATAGATCTTTTTTACATTTCTTAATTTTAGTTCTGCCATAATAATTCTCCCATTAGCCCTTAACTGAACCTGAAGTTACACCCTTGATGATGAACTTAGATAAACATAAATAAACAATAGTAACTGGTAAGATAGCCAATAAAATCAGCATATACATCTTACCTAAATCAAACTTAGCGAAGTCCGCACTTCTTAGTGCTGAAATCATGATTGGCACTGTCTGCAGTTCTGGCTTAGTAAGTAATAGACCAGGCATGAAGAAGTTATTCCATGAAGCTACAAATGAGAAAATCATCTGTACTGCTAAGGCCGGTTTCATGATTGGAAGTACGATTCTATTGAAAGTTCCAAATTCACTGGAACCATCCATTCTACTAGCCTCAACCATTTCCAGCGGTAAAGTAGCTTCCAGATACTGTTTCATATAGAAATAGATAGATGGAGCTGCAATACTAGGAATGATTAGAACCCATAGTTTATTAGTTAATCCATATTTATAAGCTAATTGCACAAAGCCTGCTGCTGATACCTGAGGAGGGATCATCATAACTGCAATAATAAATGTCTGAACTGTTTTCTTGAATTTGAAATCATAGACATGTGTTGCATAAGCAGTTAAAGCAGAGAAGTAAGTAGTCAGTAAAGCTGAAGTAGCTGCCACGATAAAGCTGTTCATCATTCCACGAGGAATGTTAGTCATTGTATCGTTTAAAGCGTTCTTAAAGTTTACGATTAAACTGCTGCCTGGCAAAAATGAGAACTTACCCTGCAACTGGAAATTAGTCTTAGATGCACTTATTAATAATAAATAGAAGAAGAAGATACACAAGATTACAAAGAATGCGACAAAGACATAGGCTAATAATCTTGAGATAAATAGCTTAACAGCTGCTTTTTGATTTTTATCCATATTAAGCCTCCTTCTTGTTTAATGCCTTAAAGACAAAGATTGATAAGATACCAGTGATTATAAATAGAACAACAGAAATAGCACCAGCCATACCATAGTTCTTAGAACCACCCAGGTAGTTATTCAACAACATAATTACTGTGAAAGTTGTACGGTTTGGCATACCGATACCCTTTGATAATACCTGCGGAACATCAAACATCTGTAGACCACCAATTAATGAAGTAATTGCTGCATATACCAGGATTGGTCTTAATAATGGCAAGGTAATATCCATAAAGACGTGGGTACTAGAAGCACCATCGATACGTGCTGATTCAAACAGACTTTCATCAATACCCATGATACCTGCCATAAGCACAATAGTCGTATTACCAAACCACATGATGAAGTTCATTAAGGCAACCAGGAATCTTGCGGATACCTTATGAGAAATAAAGTCATAACCTGTTTCCAGTATTCCGGCACCCATTAAGATCTGATTAATAGGGCCCACTGTTGAGAACAGCGAGAAGAACAGCATTGAGAAGGCACTCGCCATAATCAGGTTAGGCATATAGATTGTCGTCTTCGCAAAAGTCTGACCCTTCAGTTTTAATCTGGTACTTGTAAATAAAAGTGCCAGCAATAAGGCAACCACAAACTGAGGAATAGCACCAGCCACCCACATGATTAGAGTATTGCCAAAGTACTTTAAGACATCAATAGTACCATCAGCAGAAGGAGTAAGTAACTTTACATAGTTTTGAAAACCTACGAAGTTTGGACCCACCTGACTTAAACCTTCACGATAGTTTTCAAAGAAACTGTTATAGAAAGTTAAGAGCTGAGGATACAAAGTGAAAATAAAGTAGACAACGAAGAATGGAATGATAAAGATATAACCCCACTTCGCATAACTTATTGATTTCTTTTTCTTCTCTTTAGCCATATTGACCTCCCGTATTCTTTCAAAAATAAGAATAAAATTATTATTTAACCCTTATTTTTGAAAATCAGTGGCAGCGACTTAACGCACTGCCACTGATATATCAAATATTATTAACTTTTAACTTTTCCTAATTATTAAGCAGCTGGAACTGTAATAGCTGGGAATTTTTCATTTACATACTTGTAGAAGTTAGACATAGCTTCTTCCTTAGAAACTGTACCCTTTAAGTATTCTACGAAGTAAGTCTGTAGACCTTCGTTCATGTACTGATCATAGATAGTCTGATTCTGGAACTTGATGTTCTTAGCTAATTCACAGAAGATAGCAGTATCATTCTGACCACCTAGGAATTCTGAACCGTATTCAGGATCTGCAGCTACAGCGCCATTAACTTTCTGGTTGTTTGTGAACTGAGCGTTAACCTTAACCATGTTAGTTAATACTTCTTCATTAGTGATGAATGTATTCATGATATCAGCAAGTATAGTGTTGTTATCGCTACCTGTAGGAGCTAATAACCATGTACCACCCCAGAAGTGAGCTTCAGGACCTTCAACGATAGCCCAGTCACCCATAGCATCTTCATGAGCAGGACCCATACAGAAGTTGAAGTACCAAGCTGGACCAAAGAAGCATAGAGTCTTACCAGCAGCGTACATTTGTTCATTCTTACCTGCATCCCAGATACCTTCAGTTAATGTATAACCTTCAGCAACGTATTTTTCAGCCTGATCCATCCAAGCAGTGATAGCAGCATCTAACTGTAGGTTCTTGTTGCCATCAACCCATGGAGAACTTGTGTTGTTAGAGAATACACGGTATGTTTCAGCGAAAGATGGAGTCATATAGTAACCCTTAGCCTTAGCATCAGCAGCTACTGCATCGAATTTTTCCCAAGAGCTTAATGCTTCCTGAACTGCAGCTGGATCATCTGTACCTAATACATCTTTAGCGATTGATCTCTTATAGATTAGAGCAGATGGGCAGCACTGGAATGAAACACCCTTCATAACGCCGTTAGTATCACTAGCAGCTTCAACAGTGTACTTATAAGTATTTGATAGATCTGTTACACCTAATGCCTTAGCATCCTGAGTTACAACTTCGTTAACGTATTTTAAGATATAGTCAGCTTCCGCAAGGAACATATCAACCTTATCATCAGCAGCTGCGTTTTCCTGGTTTAGTAAAGCAGCATCTAGAGCTTCCTGATATGCACCATTGTCTGATGGAACGATAGTCCATCTGAAATCAACGCCTTCATCAACCCAGTGTTTACCAGGAGCGTTTTCGAAATAAGCATCCTTAACACCATC
The DNA here is from genome assembly GCA_030526485.1 of Erysipelotrichaceae bacterium. Lineage (GTDB taxonomy): Bacteria > Bacillota_I > Bacilli_A > Erysipelotrichales > Erysipelotrichaceae > Colivicinus. The sequence goes on from JAUNCS010000035.1 coordinate 12,419, forward strand.
ACCATCAGTGTCTAAGTAAGGTTCGCTTCCTAAGTAATACCATTCAAAGAATTCTTTGAATTCAGTATTCCAAGCATAAATATTGAACACTTTACCTTCAGCGGCAGGTTCATCGTTGCCTGCAGCAGGAGTATTATTAGCTTCCTTAGAACCACAAGCAGCCATTGTTACAAGCATTAAACATGCAAGTAATAAACTTAAAAGTTTCTTCATTTCATTTTCCCTTTCCATTTAAGTCTTTGATCATTTAGATCATAACGATTAGTTCAAGTCACTTAATCGTTTTCGTTAATTTAACTATAATACGACTTTTTTCATAATGCAATACCTTTTTTGAAATCGTTTACATATTTTGTATTAGAATTGTAATCGTTTTCATTTACCTATAAATAGGCCTTGAAACAATATTTAATAAGATATATCATAAACTTAATCGTTTAAGTACGATTTCGAAATGTTTTTAGCTAGAGGGGGTTAAAAATGAAATTTGGACATTTTGATGACAAAAACAAAGAATACGTCATTACTAAACACAATACACCTCTTCCTTGGATCAATTACCTTGGAAGCGACAACTTCTTTACTTTATTATCTAATACAGCTGGTGGCTACACTTTCTATAAGGATGCCAGATTAAGAAGACTAACCAGATATAGATATAACAACCTGCCATTAGATCAGGATGGCTTCCATCTATATATTAAAGATAAGAAAACAATCTGGAACCCAGGTTTCCAGCCATGTCGCACTAAACTCGATAAGTATGAATGTAGACATGGTATGGGCTATTCTGTAATTACTGGTGAAAAGAATAAAGTCAGCGTTAAACAGGAACTATATATTCCTAAAAATGACAACATCCTATTAATGAGAGCAACTGTTACCAATAATAGTGATGAAACAAAGGAATTAGATTTATTCTCATTTGTTGAATTCTGTCTATGGGACGCCAATGATGACTCTACTAACTTCCAGCGTAACTACTCTACTGGTGAAGTTGAAGTTGAAGGTTCATACATTTACCACAAGACTGAATATCGCGAAAGAAGAAATCACTATGCAGTATTCTTCGCAAATAAGGATCTGACATCATTTGATACAAGCAGAGATGCCTTCATTGGCCAGTATAACGCTGCTGATAAGCCTGAAGCCGTCTTAAAAGGACGGTGTTCTAATTCAATTGCTCATGGTTGGCAACCAGTAGGCGCTCATCACTTTCACTTAAATCTAAAAGCTAAAGAAAGCTTTGATGTGATTATCGGCTTAGCCTATGTTGAAGTAGATGAAGATAAGAAATTTATAGCTCCTGGTGTCATCAATAAGGAACCAGCTCATAAATTAATTAACAAATATAACACAAATAAGAAGTTTGATGATGGTCTTAAGAAACTAAACAAGTTCTGGGACAATCTGTTATCAGGCTTTGAAGTAAATACAGCTGATGAAAAAGTAAATCGTATGGTCAACATCTGGAATGCTTACCAGTGTGTTGTGACCTTCAATATGTCTCGTTCAGCTTCATACTATGAATCAGGCATTGGTAGAGGTATGGGCTTTAGAGATTCTTGCCAGGACTTATTAGGCTTCGTCCATATGATTCCTGATCGAGCAAGAGAAAGAATCTTAGATATCGCTGCTACTCAAAAGATTGATGGTGGCGCATATCACCAGTATCAGCCATTAACCAAGAAAGGTAATTCAGACATCGGCGGTGGTTTCAATGATGACCCACTATGGTTAATCGCCTGTGTTGATGCCTACATCAAGGAAACTGGTGACTGGGACATCTTAAAAGAAATCGTTGACTTCGATAATAAGAAAGAAGACGCCGATACATTGCTTGAACACTTAAGAAGAAGCTTTAACTATACCCTAAATAACTTAGGCCCACATAAGCTTCCATTAATCGGTAGAGCTGACTGGAATGACTGTCTAAATCTTAACTGTTTCTCAGCTCATCCAGGTGAATCATTCCAGATTACTGGTCCAAGTGAAGGCCCAGTAGCTGAATCAGTATTCATCGCTGGTATGTTTGTTAAGTATGGTCAGGCTTATTCAAATATTCTTAAGCACTTAGGCATTAATGAAGAAGCTGCTAAGGCTGACAAGGCTGTAAACAACATGAAGAAAGCTATCTTAAAAGATGGCTGGGATGGCGAATGGTTCTTAAGAGCCTATGACGCAAATGGTGACAAAGTCGGTTCTAAAGAATGTGATGAAGGTCAGATTTACATTGAACCACAGGGCATGTGTATTATGGCTGGCGTCGGTGTTAAGACTGGCCAGGCTAAAAAAGCTCTTAAATCAGTTGAAGAAAGACTGGAAACAAAGTATGGTATCATGCTTCACCAGCCTGCTTATACAACATATCGTTTAAATCTGGGTGAAATCTCTTCATATCCTCCAGGTTATAAAGAAAATGCCGGTATCTTCTGCCATAACAACCCATGGATTATTTTTGCAGAAACAATTATGGGCCATGGCAATCGTGCCTTTGAACTATATAAAAAGACTTGTCCGGTATTCTTGGAAAATATTTCTGAGATTCATCGTACCGAACCATATGCTTATTGCCAGATGGTAGCTGGTGCTGATGCGCCAACTCATGGTGAAGGTAAGAACTCATGGTTAACTGGTACTGCTGCTTGGACATTTACAGTCCTAACTCAGGGTATCTTAGGTATTCAGCCAGACTATGATGGTCTACTGATTAATCCTTGTATCCCTTCTAAGATTAAGGAATATACAGTGAACAGATTGTTTAGAGGCACAATGTATCACATCACTATCAAGAATCCAAATAAGCGTCAAAAAGGCGTTAAACAGATTTTCGTCGATGGCCAGGAAATTGCTGTAGGTGTAATACCTCATCAGAATAAAAAAGAGGTCAATGTTGAAATCATAATGTAAAAGGCGATTATTTCGCCTTTTTCTAAAGGAGAATGGAATGAATTTTAAAGTAGAAACTGCCAGAAAACAGTCAAAAGAACCATTTGCTTTCGCAAGAGAAATATTTAATCAGGAAGTAAATGACGCACTGTTTCTAAATTATAAAAAAGAAAACATCATCGCCTGCACAGGTTTAAAATACAACGCACCAGTACTTTGTCATCTGGTAACCGATAGTCGTACTTCTTCCCTTTTCAATGAAGAAAAAAACTATTTCTTAGACTTTAGTGATGGCCTAAGTATCAATGGCTCAGCTGAATTAGACAGTGACATCAAAGAAGCTATTGAACAGATAGTAAATAGAGTTGTTAATAGTGCATCAACTATCAACGAAAACGGTGAAGCCATCATTGACTTAAAAGGCTATAACGTTGGCTCACACTATAATGTCAATTTATTATTGGGCGAAAGAAGCGCCTATGCTGATTGCTTACAATCTACGCCAAAGGCGGTCTTAGACCACTTTGGTAGAGGCTCATTTAGAGGTAAACAGGAAAAACAGGTACTGGCAACAAGATATGAACTATCACCTGAATACAATGGCGAAACAGCTAATAGACAGTTTTATATCACTGAGAATGGTAAACAGATTTTCTATTCACTGGACGTTGAAAACAATGTTGAGAGTGCCTATTGTGTGCACTCACAAAACCATACTGAAATCACTTATACAACTAAGTGTGGTTTAGAAATTAAGCGTATTATCTTCATTGTTCCACAAATGGATAATATGCCTAGTGCCATGGAAGCTCAAAGAGTAATCATTAAGAATCTTAAAGATACACCAAGAAATCTGCGCATTGTCATGACTGGTATGTTTGGCATTACTGATCCTGGCACTTTAGCAGGTGATATCGTTTATGCCAATGTCGTAGTTGAAAGTGAATTATATTCAATCAACGGCAAGCCGGTAGCTATTACTCCTCATCATCAGCCTAAGGAATGTGATAAGGAAAAGCGCTTTGCAGCCATGTTTGTAAATGGCGAAACAATGGAAGAATACACAAGTTCTTTAATGGACTTTGTTGGTAATTCCAGTCTTGATAAGCCAGAAATGCTGGCCAGATTAAATAACGCTTTCTCAAGAAGACAGGCCGCTTTCTTTGCGATGGCCAAATCTTTTACTTTAGACAAAGAAACTATCATTGATGAATTTGTCGGCATGAGTGAAAACGAAGACGATGTCAGAGAAGAATTTGATAATCAGTTATTCAACTTATATCAGACATATACCAACCCAAACAACTTAACCAAGGTCTTTGAAACAGTTATCAATAGTTACAAAGACTATACTTTATATATCGAAGTTAAGACAGATGACAAATTATATGATTCATATATTAATAAGAATCTACCATTCCAGGTACTGTATCAGACCTATGTTTCAAGATCCTTTGCCTGGACTCAGAAGTCATATCGTGAAACTGGTTTTAGAGAAATTCAGGATATCTTCGCTTCCATGTATTATATGCACGCCAATAAGCAGGATGCCCTTATCAAAAGATTAATCGCTTCCTGGGCCGAAAATGTCTTTGAACTAGGCTATGCCTACCACAACTTCACAAGTCGAGGCAAGGAACCAGGTATGTGTTCTGATGACCAGTTATGGTTATCACAGGCTGTTTATCGTTATGTAACTTTAACTGGCGATAAAGATTTCTTAAAAACAGAAATTAAAGTAGCCGGTTCAAATAGACAAAGAAGACTAATCGATACATTATTAGCTACTATTATCTATTCAGGCAAGATTTCTGTCGGTAAGCATAATCTTCCACTTCTCGATACAGCTGACTGGAATGACTGTCTAAGACTTGATAAGAATGTCATCCATGGTCCTGAAAAAGAAGAATTATACTTTAAGCAATTAAGGGAAAAGAATCAGGAATTTGGTACAGCTTTAGAAAATGAACAGAGTGAATCAGTTATGAATGCCTGTCTTTTAAAGATAGCAGCTGATGAGATTGCTGAATTATCAAAGATGATTGGTAAAACAGAAATCCATACCCAGGCAAAAGAAATAGCTGATAATACTAAGAAATCAGTTAGAGAAAATGCCTGGAAAGAAAACTATTATGCGAGATGTCTGATCAATGATAATCGTGGATATGACTATCTTGGTTCTACTAAGGATGGTCTTTCTTTAGATGAAAATATCGATGGCACTTATTATTTAAATTCATATAGCTGGACATTACTGGCTGATATCGCCACTGAAGAAGAAATGACTTCAATGCTCGATATCATCGATAAATATCTAAAGACTGATGCTGGTCTAAAACTGGTTACTGCTGTTGATTATGATAAGCTTGGTATCTTTACTGGCTCATCATTATATTTCCCAGGAGATAGAGAAAATGGTGGTGTCTTCAAGCATGCAGCTATGATGGCTACTGTGGCTTCTTTAAAGGCAGCTAAAACAGTCAAAGATAAGAATCTATCTAAGAGACTAAAAGATCTGGCCTTCTTCATGATAGATAAGACGCTTCCTTATAAGACTTTGGAAAATCCATATGTCTTAAAGGGAAATCCAAGATTCTGTACTCAATACAATAATTCAGAAACTGGTGAAAATATTGGTCCAATCCTTTCAGGAACCGCTTCATGGTTAAGCTTAGCTTTGTATGAAATTCTAGGTATTTCTATTGAAGATAATAAGGTGACTTTAAACCCTATTGTGAATATCCCTGAATTTACTTATCGCATTAAAGATAAAGACAGATACCTGACAGTAAAGATTAACGCAACCAATAACTACTGTTTAAGTGATACTACGCAAATAACATTAGATGGCAAATATGTCACAAATGGTTTTGATATCAGCGAAAGTAATGATCATCTAATTGAAATTACTTTATAAATATGAAAAAGCTTATTTCATTTGTCCTGATAGCAGCCCTGCTGCTATCAGGCTGTTCTCCTAAGGGTGATGGTAAAGATAGGCCATCCAACTCAGGACAACTTAAAGTTCAAAACAATATCCTTGTTTCTAGCAAGGGTAAGCCCGTACAGTTAAGAGGCATATCCATGGCTGGTATTGCCTTCCAGGAAAGATATACCAATGATGACACCTTCAAGGAAATAGCAGCCACCCTAGGCTGCAACGTCATAAGACTAGCTATGTATACCTGGGGTGTCGGTGCAGCAGGCTATTCTACCGGTGGTAATAAGAAGCAGTTAAAAGAAGATATTCTAAAGGGTGTTGAATGTGCCAAGAATGCCGATATGTATGCTATGGTAGACTGGCATGTTTTACAGGATAGAGACCCAAATAAGTATATTGAGGATGCCAAGGACTTCTTTGATGAGGTGTCTTTGAAGCTAAAGGATTATGATAATGTCATCTATGAAATCTGCAATGAACCAAACAATTGCGAGTGGAGTGATATTAAGGCTTATGCCGATGTGATTATTCCAATCATTAGAAATAATGATCCTGATGCCTTAATTATTGTTGGTACTCCTGAATGGTCTAGTGACTTGTATAGTGCCGCTAACGATCCGCTAGATTATGATAATCTGATGTATACTTTCCACTTCTATGCAGCCAGTCATAATACCGAATACAGAAATCGTGTATCTTACGCTGTAAATACTGGTTTACCAGTATTTGTAACAGAATTTGGTATTACTTCAGCTAATGGTGGCTACCCTGTCGATATTGATGAAGCTAATACTTGGGTAGATTTCTTAGAGGAAAATAATATCAGTTACATTATGTGGAACTTTTCTACTTCTACCGAGCCTTGTGCCGCTATTAAGTCTGGTACTTTAAAAACTTCAGGATTCACTGATGAAGAAATCACTGAAGCTGGTCACTGGTTAATTGATACCATCAATAAGTACAATTCAAAATAATATTATTAATAAAATCCTATGAACCAAACGATTCATAGGATTTTATTTATTTAGAATTTTGCTGAGTAATAGTAAACTCTAAAACTCTGATAAAAGCTTAGCCATTGCTCCTTTGGTAAAATACTCTTTAACACTCGTTCCGCCAGAAGTTTCTTTAGCATCAATATCTACACCATACGCACACAACAATTTTAATATTCTATGCAAATCAGCTTCTAATCCCTTTGTAAGAAGTCTGTCGTTTACTTCGCAATCATTTTCATAGTCATAAGCTGGTAAAATTTGATTTGCTTGTAAACAGAAACGCCAAATCACTGTATTTCCAAGTGAATCTTTAAAATTGATATTAGCTCCTAAAATAAGCATCTTCTTAAGTAGCTCAAATGATTGATTGGCCTTTTCTTCGCTTGAAAAACTTCGAAATCCATCGGTTTCACTATTTGCATTCCATCTACAGTTCATAACTGCTGCATTTACGGCATCGAAAAGTACAGGTGTACGCCAATCATTACAGCAAGATTCATCCTCCATAAAATCTAAGTTTGCACCTTTATCAATCAAGTATTCAGCAATATCAAAATTGCCAGTCTTAATAGCAATCTGAAGTGGTGATTGTCCATCATCCTTTTTGGGAGGCTGTTTTGCTACACTATTAACCAATTCTGGAGAGTTATCAATCATCTCTTTAACTAGTTTAAAATCATTATTACGAATTGCTTTGAAGAGTTTTTTCATTTGTTAACCTCCATTCTGTCAAACTCCGATTTATCTAATTCTTAGAAAATTCATTATTAACATAATCATTATTTCTTTTTCAGTAGGATTGCTCTCCGCAACCATTAGGGTGATCGCTACTAACGCACTATGCTTATCACTTGTTTACCTTCAACAAACAATGCATTATTCCTGTTTAGAAATTCCAAGAAAATAGCTGCGCCAATTCTTTTGCAGCCATCCGCAAAAGGATGGTCTTTGATTAAGAAATAAAGAAGATTGGCAGCCTTCTCCTCAATCGAAGGATACACTTCTACACCAAATACATTTTGGTAAACAGCTTCTAATATACCATTTAGTTTTCCATTTTCTTTTTCAACACCAAAGACATCTGAATCAAACTTCATGGAGTCAATGAGTTCCCTACACTCTTTTTAGGATAATCGGTATAGCGTATCACTTCCCTCAGGCTTCTTTAAACTTTGATGTTCATAATCATCTAAAAGATTTAACGCACGTGTATATTCTGTTACAACTTTGTAAACATCTTCGTTCTCTAGTTCTAACGCAGAAGCCAGCATCTTAGATTGTATTTCGATGGCCTTATTTAGGGATTCGAGTCTTTTTTCATTAACTGCATAGCCCTTGATTAAGTAATCTTTCAAAATGGAATTTACCCACTTTCTAAAGGCAATTCCTTCCTTTGACTTAACACGATAACCTACAGAAATAATCATATCAAGATTGTACAGAGGTATATTTCTTAGAACTCTTCTGTTCCCTTCAATTTGAACCTATGCGTTTTCCGCACATGTTGAATCCTGATCCAATTCTCCCTCTTTATATATGTTAGAAACATGTCTAACTATTCTGGTTCTATCAACAGAAAACAGTTCAGCCATTTGTTGCTGGGACAACCAAACCGTATTATGTTCTGAATCTATCTTAACTTCTAATCCAAACTCACCAATTTTATAGATTACGGTTTCATTTTCCATAAACTATCCTCCTGTTTTCTATTCACACATGTAACAACAAATTCCAATTTATCTGGCTAAGTACCCTCATTATCTATATGCATAGTATGAGCCAAAATGACTCACTTAGCAATGATTATTTATTCTTTTTTCTA
>JAUNCS010000036.1 GCA_030526485.1 Erysipelotrichaceae bacterium
TTAATTCATCGCTTTTTTATAGTCTGATAAACAAGTGCCAAAATAATTAAATTAGAAGATAAATAAAGTATACTAGTGGTATGTTACAAAAAATTAGAAATAGCCTATACAGATTTATGTATGGCCGATATGGTGTAGATTCACTAAATAAGGCAATTATGATAGCAGTCTTTGTATTGCTGTTTATTGGAATGTTTACAAAGGGCACGGTCAGACTGATTTTAAGCCCGCTTATCTGGTTTTTGATCTTTTATCAGTATTTTAGAATGTTCTCTAAAAACATCAGCAAAAGATATGCAGAAAACGCTTGGTTTGAAAGCAAGACAAAGTACTACAAAACCAGATTTTCCCAGATGAAAGAATATAAATTCTTTGATTGTCCTAAATGTCATACCCATTTAAGAGTTCCTAGGGGTGTGGGAAAGATTACTATTACCTGTAAAAAGTGTGGCGAGAAATTTGATAGAAAGGCTTAAAAATTGCAAGATCCATATACAGTTCTTGGTGTTTCCAGAAATGCCAGTGAAGAAGAAATAAAAACAGCTTATCGAAGATTGGCTAAGAAGTATCATCCTGATTTAAATCCAGGAAATGAAGCGGCTGCGGCAAAAATGAAAGAAATTAATGCAGCCTACGATCAGATAAAGAATCCGACTTCTTATCAGAATATGAATAATACTTATGCTAATCGCGATACATATCAGTCGTATTCTGACTTTTATGGTCAGGGTTTTGAAGAATTCTTTAGACAGGCTCAACAGCAGGCTCAATATCAGCAATATCAGAATAATGGATATACTTATCGTTACTATAATTTCACGCCACGTAACAGAAATCCATTCCTGAGATTGATTCTGAATTTTATATTCTTTTCATTCCTGCTTAGATCTTGTTTTGGTGGATTGTTCTATTACCCGTATTATTACGGCACCAACCAAAACAATACTACCCAAGTGGAAACTCAAAGATACTAACCGCGCGAGCGGTTTTTCTTTATGCCCCGAATAAATAAAAAAGCATCTTGCGATGCTTAATTTATTAAGTGGCGTCCTCGGGGCGATTCGAACGCTCGACCGCTCGCTTAGAAGGCGAGTGCTCTATCCACTGAGCTACGAGGACAAGTCCTTTATTAATTTAACATATAGTTATACAAAATACAACAAATAAAACAAAAAAATTTAAATTTATTATCGATATGCAACTAAACTACTACTATTATTCTAAATAAGAAAATAAGCCTTTCATATAAGAAAGAAAGGCTTATTAATAAACTTTTAAGATAAAGCGATTGTTACAGGAATTTCACCACTCCAGTTACCGGCACTAGGAATTGAGTATCTAATGGTAACTTCCGTGCTGGTACCCTCATCAGCACACTCTAAATAATTATATGAATTCTTAGGATTTAAGATGCCAATATTAACTGAAGATTTTGAAATGCTACCATCATATTTTAAATAAGAAGTTTGAGGCATGATTACATGAACAACATTTTCTTCACATAAGTCACCACTAACTGTGTAAGTGAAAGTTGTACGACCATCACTTAAAGTAATCTGTTCAGGTAAATCAACTGCATAAGTTGATGACACAAAAGTCTTGACCGCAATAGTCTGGTCATCCTTGACACTGTCAGCTACATCGACATCATCAATTAAACCCTCATCCCAGGTAACATTCATACCGAAGATTAAACCAGCCTTATCTTTATCTGTGGATAATGTGGAATTAAGCATACTTTCAGCAGTAGATAAGAAATAAACGTTGTTATTGCTGTAGTATGAATCTCTTAAAAGATAAGGGCAACCATTTAAATTGAAAGGCTTTGAATCCTCTTCATATAACTTATAAGTTGTTCCAAGTGTTTTTAGGCCATTGCTATAAGTAGCAGCAAAACCTAATTCCTTAGCGCTAGGAATAAATAAATAGAAATCAGAACTTTCGGTATTGTACACACCACCATTAGCAGTAACATCCACAAAAACTGAATCATTTAGTAATACATTGTAATCCTTGGCTGTTTGAGCAATTCTGTTCTTAATACTCTGATCAAACAAATTGTAGACTGTAGTATTTAAGAAATGTGAAGCCCAAACATTGTTGTAAGACTGGCTTGTGTATGTGTTTTTATTGCTATTGGTATCCATGCTTGTCAATTTGTTTAAGAAAACATTCTTTGAAATTAAAGTAAGGTAATTTGTTCCATCTCTTCCCTTATCGGCAACTTCAAAGAAAAATTCGATATCTCCCTGTGGGATATAGAAAGAACCCGAGTCTCTTTCAACCAGTAGTTTATTTGGATTATTTACGATCAAAGTAATTTCATCACCGATTTCATAAACAAAACCCAGACCCTCAGAAATAATGTCATTATCAGACATCTTTAATTCATTTTTTAAAAAATCTTTAGTAATCATATCTTGCTCCTGTGCAAAAATCTTTGTAGCTCCTGTAACTGTAACAATCAGAACAGTCAGTAATGTGATAAATAGTTTTTTCAATTTTTTCTCCTTCATTCGATAGTAATTTCCTTTTTCTGCCTAATTCCAGAGAGCATAAGATCAAGGGTATCCATTTTATAAGAAGAAATTCGATATTCTATTTCATAAGAACCAGGATCTAATAAATCATACATATCTATCTCCTCCATCATTCCCGGCTCAATCAAACCAGAAGAATACAGGATATTCTCGCTTAACATAATGTCAAATTGGAGATAAACGCTATTGCTTTCAGCATTTCTTAAATACACGTATGGATTATCCCTGTTTAGATAGTTAAGGTTATCGCCAAGAATACGCGTTGTCTTGTTGTTTGTCTGTGTCTTGGGCTTTTCTTCCAACTTAACCTGCAACCCGCTAAAATCCGGGACATTAATATCCTTTTTGTTTCTTGTGAATAGTAACGAAAAAATAATAATCAAAAGCAGCAGTAGTAAAAGGAGGAACAAATAATGCTTCTTTGAATCCTTATCTTTTTCTTTTTTCATGTATACCTCTTTCTAGACTCTATTTACGCCCTCTATATCTTTATTGTGTTTAAAAATAAAAAATCCTCACTTTTTTAGAAAAAAACTTAAAAATTTAATAAAAATTTGAAAAAACACCCAATATTGGGCTTGTTATAATGTAGAAACAGGAGAAAAGTATGTTTGAAATTAAAGAAGAACTATTAAATGAATTTGCTATTTTGGCAGTTGAAGTAGGTGTAAACGTCCAAAAAGGTCAGAGCTTACTTATACAGGCACCAATTGAAGCATATAAATATGTAAGAAAGTGTGTTGAAGTTGCGTATAAAAAAGGCGCAAGCAAAGTAATGGTTGATTATGTTGATGGCGAAAGAACAAAACTGGACTATATCTATCAAAATAAAGAAACCCTATGCGATATTCCTAAGTGGCAGATTGAAAAATTAAAACAGAATATCGAAGATGGATATGCTCGTCTTGTAATTATTGGCGAAGATCCTGATTTACTAAAAGGAATAGATAAAGAAAAAGTTAAAGAGGCTAGAATTGCTCTATTGAAAGCTAAACAGGATTATCAGTACTATTCAATGAACGGTGTTGGCCAATGGGCTATTGTGGCTTACCCAAATGTAGAATGGGCTAAAAAAGTATTCCCTGAAGAAACAGCAGATGAAGCAATGAATAAGCTATGGGATGCGATCATCAAGACATCAAGATGTGAAATTGGCAAAACAAAAGAAAACTGGACAAAACATTCTAAAGAAATTCATGATCATTGCGATATATTGAATAAATATAATTTCAAAAAATTGCATTTCAAAAATTCTTTAGGCACAGATTTAACAGTTGGATTGGTTAAGGGCCATATCTGGTCGGGTGGAAGTGAAACATCAACCGGAAAGTTTAAAGCGGAATTCCAGGCTAATATTCCGACCGAAGAAGTATTTACAATGCCTGATAGACAAAACATTGAAGGTAGAGTAGTTACCAGCAAGCCGCTTAGCTACAATGGAAATATTATTCAACAGTTCAGTCTAAGCTTCAAAAACGGCTCTGTAGTGGAATATGACGCCAGCAACAACCTTGAAGTACTAGAAAGCATTTTAAACTCTGATGAAGGCTCTAAATCCCTTGGAGAAGTGGCTTTAATATCTCATAATTCGCCAATAAGTAATTCAAATATATTGTTCTACGACACATTATTTGATGAAAATGCCTCTTGTCATTTAGCTTTAGGCGCATGCTATCCAAGTACTGTAAAGGGTGGTTGTGAAATGACAAAAGAAGAATTACTGGAAATTGGTGGTAATGATTCGATTAATCACGTTGATTTTATGTTCGGCAGTGATGATATGGAAATCATCGGGGAAACATACGATGGCCAGAAAATCGAAGTTTTCAAAAACGGAAATTTTGTATTTTAAGCTGAAAATAGTCGATATTTAATAAAAAAATAAAATTTTTTCAAAAATCTTCACAAAAAGTGAGGATTTTTTGTTTTTAAACACAATAAAGATATAGAGGGGGTAAAAAGAATATGTACCTAACATACAAATATCGACTATATCCAAATAAAGAACAAATAGAAAAAATTGAATTTAACATTAAGAACTCTAACAAGGTCAGAAATATCTGTATTGCCAACAACGAAAAAGAGTTAGCCAAAAGAAATGCTAAAAAATTATTGGATAAATATTTAAGTGAGTATATTGATCTGAAGAGAAGTGATTACTCAGCCCTGATTAATTCACTGTTTAAACTATCCGATGAAAAAGATTCAAATGTTAAAACGTCACGTAATTCTTATACAACAAGTTATTCAGAATATCTGGCTAAGAACTATCCGATTAAACCTAATAAGATATTTATATCTAAAGTTGGTTATGTTAGATATAAGAACAGCAGAACATTACCGGATGATGTTAAACCTATTAAATTAACCATTAAAAGAGAAGATGATAAGTATTATGTACTAATAACTGTAAGCCAAAAAGAGAAAACCGAATGTAAGTTAAATATCGACAAATCAGTTGGATTTGATTATTCATCAAGACATTTTGCAGTAGATAATAACGGAAACAAGTACGACCTGCCATTGGAGATAAAAATGTTAGAGAAAAAGATAAAGAAAAAATATCGAGTTTTAAAACGAAAAGAGATTAAAAGTAATAGGTACAAAGAGATACAGGATGATATAAACAAAATTTATGCAAAGATATCGCGTATTAGAATGAATTATCTTCATGAATTATCGTCGAAGTTCGCTAATGAATTTGATTATATTATGGTGGAAACGCTTGATTTGGAAGATTTATCGAGGAAAAAGAATATGGGTAAAGCAACAAAGAATAATGCTTACGCATCATTTGTAAAACTACTGGAATACAAAATGGAAATGAGAGGGAAGAAACTGATAAAAATAGATAGGTGGTTTCCTTCCTCTAAAATGTGTAACAAGTGTCAGTCAATAAACCATGATTTAGAGCTTAACGATAGAACCTGGAGGTGTAGCAAGTGCGGTGAAATATTAGATAGAGATATTAACGCGGCTATTAATTTAAGAAACGAAGGAATTAAAATCATAAAAACCGTTGGATGAACGGTGCACTTAGGTGCAAAGGTGGCAACACCACATCAAAGATCGAACACGAACCATGGTACTTAAAGTAGCGTTGCCATGGAAACACTACACGGTTTTACCATAAAGTACCATAGGGGGCCAATCGGCTCCCTTCCTTTATTTAAGAATCTGCCTCCTCCACATCCGTTACAGTGGTAAGGGCAACTAAAATAAGCTGGTTGTTCCCAAAAATGATCCCAAAAAGCCTCCAGCCTAAACCGGTAGACTTCAGCCCAAGCATAAAAAAACACCCTCGCGGGATTAATCATCATATAATTGGAGCAGGTGATGGGAATCGAACCCACGTAGTCAGCTTGGAGGGCTGAAGTTCTACCATTGAACTACACCTGCAGCTAAGAAGTGGTGACCCGGGCGGGAATCGAACCCGCGACCCTTTGATTAAAAGTCAAATGCTCTACCACCTGAGCTACCAGATCATTAAATTGGCTGGGATGGCTGGGATCGAACCAGCGAAATGACAGAGTCAAAGTCTGTTGCCTTACCACTTGGCTACATCCCAATCAAATATCTGGTGGAGGGGGGCAGATTCGAACTGCCGAACCCGTTGGGAGCTGATTTACAGTCAGCCGCGTTTAGCCACTTCGCTACCCCTCCATAGATAATGCTCATTTATATTATCAAGTAAATAACATTTTGTAAACATCTTTTTCAAAAAAATTTAAATGTTTTGACTGATATACTAAAAGAAAGGCTTATAAGGGTATAAATATGATAATTGAGAATAAAATTCTAGGTGGCTTATTAGGGGCTGCTGTAGGTGACGCAATGGGCTCGGCTACCGAGACTAGAAGTACCAAACAGATAATCGCAAAATTCGGCGGTCCAGTAACTGATTTTATTGCTCCACCTGATGATGTGTTTGCCAGAGGCTTCAAGGCAGGAAGTGTTACAGATGACTTCTCCTTAGCTTTTTGCACGGCTCAAGCCATAGTGGAAAACAAAGGAATAGTAGATGACGATGTAGCAAAACAGGCACTAATCAAATGGTCTTACACAGACTTTTATAAATTAGCAGGTCCAACAACAGTAGCGGCGGTTGATAAGATGCTAGGGAAAGAAGTGCCAAACTTCTATAATTTTTTAAGTTATGACTGCGCAAAAGGATCAGATGGTGGTGCTATGAAAATATCACCAGTAGGGCTTTTGAGTGGTGGTGACGTCGATAAAGCTATAAAAGATGCAATCACAATATGCAAACCAACTCACTTTAATTCAACAGCACTTGCCGGAGCTAGTGCAGTAGCCGCTGCAGTAAGTGAAGCTTTAAACAAGAACGCAAACGTAGATTCAATTATTGAAGCAGGACTAAAAGGAGCTAAAGAAGGCAATGAGTACGCCATTAAATATGGAAAAGAACTATCAAACCCTAGCGTTTATAAAAGAATTAAATTAGCCGCCTTGATTGGGGAAAAATATCAAGGCGATATAAACGGAGCAATGCAGGAACTTGAAGATATTATCGGCAGTGGGCTAAGTGCTTGTGAAACGGTGCCTTGTGCTTTTGGTTTGCTTAAGGCGTGCGAAGGGAAAACAAAAGAAGCAATAATAGCGGCTGTAAATATCGGTAACGATACCGATACTGTAGCAACAATCGTTGGAGCAATTTGCGGTACGCTCGAAGGTTTTTATGACGAATATTATTTGAACACAATCAATAGTGTCAACGGTTATGATTTAAAACAACTGGCACTAGATATAAAGGCTGTGACAAATGGATAAACATTTATTATTTATTGCTGGTAATGATATTGATTACTTCTATGATGTAGAAGACTTTTTAGGTGCAGGCGAAGCTGCTATAGCAAAACCAGCAGACATGAAAGTAGGCGGCTGTGTATTGAACACGGCTTGTGTTAGTGCAAAGTTAGGAAGTAATGCGAAAGTCCTGGATATACTGAGTTTGCAAGATGAAAGCAGCAAGAGGATGGTAAAAAATTTAAACGGATTTGGTGTTGATGCTTCAGAAATACAATATTCAAAGTCGGCACGCAATGGCCAATGTCTAATATTCAGAAAAGATAGTGAAAAGTGCATTTATGTTATTGAAGCACAACGCCCATACTATGAAGAAACCGAAAATATTAAAGAATTATTAAACAATTCAAAATATATCTATACCTTAATGCATATTCTGAAAATATCGTTTAAAACAACAGAAATTATAAAAGAAGCTAAAAAACACGGCGCGATGCTGATATTTGATGGCGAAAGCAGATACCAAAACGATTACGAAAGAGATTATTTGCTAAACTTGGCTGATGGCCTGTTTATTAATAAAAAAGCCTACAAAAGATTATCTGAACACTGTGAGGAAGATCCATTAAAATTAATGTTTAATAACGACTTGAAATTTGCAGTAATAAGCGATGGGGCGAATGGCTCTGATCTATATTTGAAAGACAAAATTATTCATAGGGATGCTGTTAAAGTGAATGCTATAGATTCTACAGGGGCCGGCGATAGTCTTGCTGGATGCTTTTTACATTTCCTAGATAAAGGCTACGAATATGAGAAGTGTTTTGAGTTAGCCAATTTTAATGGAGCATATGCCTGTACAAGCGAAGGTGGAACAGCAGGAGCCATTAGTGAAGATCAACTCTTTGAATTCATGAAGAAAACAGAAAACAAAACATAACAGGGATGAAACATAAAAAAAGGGTCATCGGTTTGATGCCCTTAAATCGCTATAAGTGGTGCCGACAACAGGAATTGAACCCGTAACCTACTGATTACAAATCAGTTGCTCTGCCAATTGAGCTATGTCGGCACTATAATGGTGGAGGTTAACGGGCTCGAACCGCTGACCCTCTGCTTGTAAGGCAGATGCTCTCCCAACTGAGCTAAACCTCCATATTCCTCAGCGCTTTTTAATAATACCAAGGAATTATAGACGTGTCAACAAATTTTTAAAAAAATTTAAAAATTTTTAAAGAAAGAAGAAAATATCTCCATACCTGAAATCAGAGTAGCTATAGAAGAGAAAACATTAGCGAATATAACGATAAGCAATACTCGTGTTACGCGATTCTTCCAGAAACCTTTAAAAGTAGAAGTATCCTCTGCGATATCCTCAAAATCCTTAACCTTAGGCTTTCTAACAAAAGCCTCAACTAAACCAGCAAACCAACCGGCAGCCAGCAATGGATTTAAAGAAGTGATAGGAGCCATAACGAATGCAGTTAGAATACTCAAAGGATGACCAAAAGCTAAAACAACACCTAAAGCACTTAAAGTCCCATTCCAAACAACCCAAGATTTAATCTGACTCAAACCAGCATCTTTATTAACTATTAAGGTATAAACAATCATACCGATAATTGCAGCTGGAATTAGCCACTTAATTAACGAACCAAAACCCTTACGCTTGTTAGTGTTCTCAAGCTCATCTAAGTTGAAGTCCTTATTGATGTTTTTCTCAATACCACCGCAATGAGCAGCACCTATAATTGCAACAATTCTTTTACCAGGGGCATTCTTGATTTTAAAAGAAAGGTACTGATCTCTTTCATCAACAAGAATTCTCTTAACGACCGGAAACTCCTTACCAACTTCCTGTAAAGCCGATTCTAAAGCGTCAGCCTCTTTTAAAGATTGTAAATCCTCTTCAGTTATTTCCTCATCATCAAATATTGAAGCAATAATGCTAACCAGTAACTTAGATTTCTCAAAAAGACCTAAATTATTCCAGATTCTTGAGAAAGTTGCCTTGATAGGTCTATCAGCCAAAACCAAAGGAATATTCAATTCCTTAGACTGTCTAATACCCTCCAACATTTCGCCGCCAGTATTGGTACCGATATTGCTAGCCATTCTTCTTTGGAAAGAAGATAAGATGATATTAACCAGCAAGAAACCAACCTTCTTTTCCTTTACAATCTTCACGATATCCTGATCACGCCAAGAATCGGTATTATTCATCTTTTCGTAACGGTCACTATCAAGCTCTATACAGATAGAATCAGGCTTAACTTCCTCTATACAAGCCCTCACATCATCAATGCTATTTTTTGAAACATGGGCTGTTTTAACCAGATAAATTTCCTTATCCAAATAGTCTATTTTTACTATATTTTCATTCATACATCTATTCTACCCTATTTTAATGCCCCAAATATATTGTGATATAATTATTGAGTTTAAGGAGGAAGATAATGCCTGATTACAACATAAATTTAACAATACAGAATATATGGTATGTCTTTAGAATTGTATTGGATATTGGGATAATGTCACTGGTTATTTACTATGCAATTATCTTCGTTAGAAATAACAGCAGAACCACCCAAATATTTAAAGGCATCATTTTTGTACTTATATTTAATGGTATTTCTAGACTATTAGGCCTATCAACAGTTCAATATTTTTCTGACACTCTAATCAGCTGGGGATTCCTTGCGATTATTATCATTTTCCAACCCGAAATTAGAGGTGTGTTAGAAAAGATTGGTAAAACAAATGCTTTTTCTAGAATTACAACATTATTAACAAATGAAAAAGAAGAACTGGTAAACCAGATTTACGAAGCTACAATCACACTTTCTAAAGAAAGAATTGGCGCTTTAATATCTATTGAACAATCGTCATCTTTACAAGACTATATAAAAACCGGCATTGCGGTTAATGCGACTGTTTCAAAAGAATTGCTATGCTCTATTTTTATGACAACAACACCATTACATGATGGTGCGGTAATTATTCAAGGTGACAAGATTGCGTGTGCAAGTGCCTATTTCCCACCTACAGGTATTAATCTATCTAGTAGATATGGTGCCCGCCACAGAGCTGGCCTAGGCATTTCTGAAGTAAGCGATGCACTTACTATTGTCGTATCAGAAGAAACTAGTGCTATTTCGATTGCAGAAGGCGGTCGAATCTTCACTGTAACTGAAAAACAATTAAAGGATTATCTGCGTAGAGTAATCTGTGATGATGAAATAGCTATTCAGAATGTTTCAACAAACAGAAACAGCCTGAAATTAGAAGACAGACCAGAAATGCTTATTCAAAACGAAAGTGAGATGAAAGTTCCTTTTAATAATCGTTTAAAGTCTGAAAAGAAAAAGAATATGAATAAAGAAACTGAAGAAAACGTAAATTATAAAGTTCAATCAGTAACTGTAAATGAAAGTGAGGAGGAAAAGCATGACTAACAAAGGTAATGTGACTTCTCAAGAAAAGCTTGATAAAGCTAAAAAGATAGCTGATAAGAAAAAAGGAAATGGTTTTTTTGAAGCCATAGAAGAAGTGGCTCTAAGATTAATCAGATGGACATCTACCGCTATCGATAAATTATTCTTTACAAAACACTACTCATATGGCTTAGCTCTAGTATTAGCCTGTGTTATGTACTTTATTGTCAACATCGATAGTGATTCATTCTCAAAAACACTATTGAGTTCAAAAACTTTAAATAATGTTAATGTTACTGCCAGATACAATGGCGAATCATTTGAAGTAACTGGTTTGCCTGAATCTTGCAATATCACTATCACTGGTGATGCTGCGAACGTCAACAATGCAGCAACAAAATCAGGTTACTGTTTAATTAATCTTGAAGGTTTCACTGAAGGAACTCATACAGTAGATATTTTGGCTACAGGTTATGGAGAAAATATCAACACCATCATTACTCCAAACCAGGCGACAGTAACTTTAAAAAGAAAGACAACTGGACAGTTTGATTTAACTTACGACTTTATTAATCAAAATCATTTGGATTCTAAATATATCTTGGGTTTGCCTGAATTTGCACTAGGCAGTACCAAAGTTAATATCCGTGCAAGTCAGGATACATTAAATAGCATTGCTTTAGTAAAAGCTTTGATTGATGTATCAGGACAAACAAGCAGCTTTGAAACAAACGCGCCGCTGGTTGCATATAACTCTCAAGGCCAGATGGTTGATGCAGAAATTGTACCAAGCACAGTAAATGTCAAGGTACAGATTTCTTCTCCACATAAATCTGTTCCAATTAAACTGAACATCACAGGTGAAACACCTGTAGGCTTCTCATTGGAAAGCGTAACTATGGATCATCAGACTACAGAAATTTACGCGCCAGAATCAGTATTGGCTGAAATCAATGAAGTATATACCAGTCTGGATTTATCTACTATCACATCTGACTCAGAAATTATCCAGCCGGTTGTATTACCTAACGGCGTAAACTCTTCGGATGTAACAATGGTTAATTTAAAAGCTACTTTAGGAACAAGTGTTACTAAAACAATTGAAAAAGTTGCATTAAACTCAGCTAATAATGAAAACGGTTATGGCGTAAGCTATGCTGATACATTAAATGTTTCATTAATAATCACTGGTACACAATCAAATGTTGATCTTGTAAACGCAAATGACTTCTATACATTTGTTGACTTTGCAGGCTTGGAACCAGGAACATATGATTTACCTGTACAGGTAGTAAATAACGCTACTGCGTATGTTACAGTTCAGGTTAATCCAAAGAATTTAAATATTACATTAGTAAATCAGGAGTAAAACTATGGGTAAGTATTTTGGTACTGATGGCTTCCGTGGTGAAGCTAATATCAACCTAACAGCAGATCATGCATATAAAGTAGGTCGCTTTCTGGGTTGGTACTTTAATCAGGAAAGAAAAAAGAATGGACTAGAAGGTCCGGCACGTATTGTAATTGGTAAAGATACTAGAAGAAGTTCATACATGTTTGAATATACTCTAGTAGGCGGTTTAGTTGCCTCAGGTGCAGACGCATACCTATTGCATGTAACCACTACGCCAAGTGTGGCTTATATTGCCAGAATGGATGAATTTGACTGCGGTATTATGATCTCCGCATCACACAATCCTTATTACGATAACGGCATTAAGTTAATCAATTCCAAGGGTGAAAAGATGGATGAAGAAACCATTCTAAAGATTGAAGAATACTTAGATGGTGATACAGAAGTCCCATTCGCAAACAAAAACGAAATCGGCTGTACGGTTGACTATGTATCAGGTAGAAACAGATACATCGGCTACTTAATCAGCTTAGGTGTTTATAGCTTTAAGGGTATGACCGTGGCTCTTGACTGTGCCAACGGTTCATCTTGGAATATTGCTAAGGCAGTATTTGATGCATTAGGCGCAAAAACTCTAGTAATTAACAATACACCAGATGGTTTCAACATCAACAACAATGCCGGTTCAACTCATATTGAAGGTTTACAGAAATTTGTTGTAGAACATAACTGTGACATCGGCTTTGCGTATGATGGCGACGCTGATAGATGCTTGTGTGTTGATGAAAAAGGCAATGTTGTAACAGGTGACCACATTCTTTATGTATATGGAAGATACATGAAAGACAGAGGTAAACTGATTACAAACACAGTAGTTACAACAGTAATGTCAAATTTCGGTCTTTACAAAGCATTCGATGAATTAGACATCGGCTACGCAAAGACAAAAGTTGGCGATAAATATGTATATGAATATATGAAAGAAAACGGCTGTCGTATCGGCGGCGAACAATCTGGACATATCATCTTCTCAAAATATGCAAGTACAGGCGATGGCATTCTAACTTCTTTAAAGATGATGGAAGTAATGCTTGCCAAGAAAATGAAAATGTCTGAATTATGTGAAGGTTTCACAATGTATCCTCAGGTACTTGTAAATGTTCGCGTAAAAGATAAGAAAGAAGCACAAAACGATCCTGACGTTATGAAAGCTGTACAGGATGTAGCTGATAAGCTAGGTGATAGCGGTCGAATCCTTGTGAGAGAAAGTGGCACTGAACCTCTTATTAGAGTCATGGTAGAGGCTGAAACTCACGAAATTTGCCAAAATTATGTTGATGAAGTAGTAAAAGTTATAAAAAATAAAGGACATCAAGCATAAAAGTGTTCAATTTTATAAAAAATGTGAAATAATAAAGTTAATCACATCCTCTCCTGAATGAGGAAATCGGGGCGCCTTTGGTTGTTGGGCATATAAACCCCGATTTTTTTTATTTTTCTTAATGAGATTTAAGGGTGGTAATCTAAGTAAAAATACCATTCTTATATTGAGATATAATAGGTAATATGAAAAGAATAATTAATGTTGTAGAAGATGAAAAAGATTTAAATTTCTTGGTTAAAGGTTATCTGGAAAAGGAAGGATACATCGTAAATTCATATCTGACTTTTGATGAAGCATACGCCCATATCGGTGATGAAGTTGATTTATGGATATTGGACATCATGCTGGATGATAAAAGTGGATTCGACCTAATTGAAGAAATCAAATCTAAAAACCAGGATAAACCTGTAATTTTCATGTCTGCTCGCGATAAAGAATTTGATAGAATCATCGGCCTGGAAAAAGGCAGTGATGATTACATTACCAAACCATTCTCTCCAAAAGAAATGGTATTGCGTGTAAATAATATTATTAAAAGAGTTTACAAGGAAGATGCCGAAGTAATTGTTGATGGTTATAAGATCGATGAAAATAAACGTACAGTTTATTTAAATGATGAATTTATTGATCTAACAACGAAAGAATTTGATCTGCTGATGCTGTTTGTAAAAAACAGAGGTACTGCCTTTTTAAGAGAACAGATTCTCGAAAAAGTTTGGGATGATAATTACTATGGTTCTGATAGAGTTGTTGACGACACTATGAGAAGACTGAGAAAGAAACTTCCAAACATAAATATTCAAACCATTTATGGTTTCGGATATAGATTAAGTTAATGAAAAGAATACGAATCTGGCTAAATAGTTTCTCCCTGATACAGCAGTACTTATTGGTGGTGTCACTCGGCGTTCTGGTTTTTGTGGTCTTTATATTTCAGTTTTTGTATGCGAACGTAAATAGTTTTACAAATGCTCAAATGTATTCCTATCTGCATAGAAGCCAAACTTCATATATTAATGCCCTCAACATCGGCATCAATTTTGATGATTCAAATGCTTCTCATTACTATTTTGATACAGAAACAAATGCCTACAGTCCGATACCAAAACTGGAAGACTTAAATTACTTAAGTAAGATTGATCCACTTCATGCGAGTAACGCCAATGGTCAGTATGATGGTGTTTTGATGGTTGATGGTGATGAGGTGCTGTACTCCCTAAAAACAAATAAGAATAGAGTAATTGTTTCAATAATAAATAACGAATACCGTGCTGACTTTAAAAATGCGATTGCCACAGGCATCGTAAACGTTGAACTATACTTTGTTGTGGTATTATTCGCAATACTGATGGTTTGGGTATATTCGTTAATTCAACCTCTAAACTACATTCGAAATTATATTCAAAAGGTAAAAGATGGCGAAAAAGTCGATCTGCAAATAAGGAGAAATGACGAAATAGGCGAAGTTGCTGAAGCGGTTGTTAGAATGAATGAAGAACTTTTAGGGCAGCAACGCATTAGAGAAGAAATGATTCAAAATATTTCGCACGACTTAAAAACTCCAATCGCAACCATAAAATCATATTCTGAAAGTATCAAAGATGGCGTATATCCATACGATACATTAGAAAAAAGTGTAGATGTTATTATTGAACACGCTGAAAGACTTGAGAAAAAAGTTTATTCATTAATTACCTACAATAAGATAGGCTATCTTGAAGACACAACCGTCGGCGATAATTTGCTGATGCTGCCGGTAATTGAAAAAGCGATTTTGTCTTGTCAGGTATTAAGAACGGATATTGAATTCGACACCAGTGAACTTGTGGGTGGTGTTTATTTCCATGGCGAAGAAGAAGCCTGGAGAACAGTTGTTGAAAATCTGATAGAAAATGCCTTAAGATACGCCAAAACAAAAATCAGTATAACTTTAAGTGAAGACCTTTTAGAAGTCTATAATGATGGCGAATTGATGCCAAAAGAAAGAATTGAAAAACTATTCAAACCTTATGAAAAAGGTAACAAAGGTAATTTTGGTCTAGGCTTATCAATTGTAAAAAGAGTGTGCGACACTTATGGTTATAATGTTGTAGGTGAAAATAAAACCGATGGTGTTGTGTTTAGAATCTATCGAAACACTTCTACCAAAACTAAACAAACAATCTAGTAAGGTATAATTTAAATATGTCTTTTATAAATATTAACGGAATAAAACTACATTACGAACGAAGTGGTGACAAGGGCAAGGATGTAATCCTGCTTCATGGCTGGGGCCAAAACACAGAAATGATGGCTTATATAGCTAACTTTTTGAAGGAACATTTCAAAGTGTACAATATTGATTTCCCTGGCTTTGGACAAAGTGGCGACCCAACAGAAACTTGGGGAGTTGAGGATTATAGCGAATTCTTAAGAAGCTTTGTTTTAGAAATGAATATAGAAAACCCAATCCTGATTGGCCATTCTTTTGGCTGCCGTGTTGCGGTTAGATATGCTCACAAGTATCCGGTACATAAAATGGTTTTAACAGGAGCCGCTGGTATCAGAGACAAGAGAACACTGAAATATTATTACAAAGTCTATACTTATAAACTTGGCAAGAAAATACTATCTCTTAAACCATTTGAGAAGTATAAAGAAAAATTTCAAAAGAACGCTGGAAGTGAAGACTACAAAAACAGCAGTGGAATTATGCGCTCAACCTTTGTTAAGGTGGTAAATGACGATGTTACACCTATACTTCCAGAAGTAAAAACACCAACTTTATTGGTATATGGTGAAAAAGATGAAGCTACGCCAGTTTCAAAAGGTCGTTTAATGGAAAAACTGATGGGTGATGCAACCCTGGTTATCTTTGAAGGTGATGACCACTTCGCATACTTCCATCAAGGAGATCGTTTTAATAGAGTCTTGGAGGCATACTTAAAAGAAGATTATGAATAAAATATTAGCTTTAATAATTACCCTTATCTTTATGTCTGCTAGTTTTGTATATTCAAAAAACGCATTACATATGTTTCAACAAAATCGTTATGAGTTCAAGAGATATACAAACTGGCTTTTTTCTGTAAGGAATATCCGTTTCACTAAAACGCTTATCTATGTACTGCTGATGCTGGTACTGTTGTTATTTAATAACAAATTTATTAAATATATCGTATTACTTGTGACGGTTTTATATACGATTTATGCAATTATCCAAGAAGAAAAGAAAGAGTATATTAAACCCCTGGTACTGACAGCCAGAGTAAAAAGACAGATTTGTGTATATTCAGTTTTACTATTTATCTGTGTGTTCCTGCTTGTAAACAAGGGTGTTAACTATTCATTGATTGCCGTTATAAGTGTTTATCTTCCATATTTACTGATTTATTTAATGGCAATTATTACACTGCCGATAGAAAACGCAGTAAAGAAAGGCTTCGAAAACAGTGCCAGAGCTATCTTGAATGATTACAATCATTTAATTAAAGTTGGCATAACCGGTTCGTATGGTAAAACAACAACCAAAAATGTTGTTAAAGATATAATCGGTGAAAAGTATTATACGCTAATTACTCCTGCTTCTTACAATACACCAATGGGCATTACCAGAACCATCAGGGAACACTTTAAGCCAATATATGAAGTATTCATCTGCGAAATGGGTGCTGACCACGTTGGTGAAATCTCATATCTAATGGACTTTGTAAAACCAAAATACGGTATTGTTACATCTATTGGTCCTCAACATTTAAATACTTTTGGTAATCTGGATAATATTATCAAAGAAAAAATGCAGGAAATCGAAATGCTGCCAGCAGATGGCGTGGGTATTATTAATGTCGATAACGAGTATATCAATGCTTACCAGATTCAGAATAACTGTAAGGTTGTAAGAATTGGTATCAATAATAAAGAAGCTGATTTAGTGGCTTATGATATGAAGTATTCTAATACTGGAACTTCATTCAAAGTAGATATCGATGGCGAGACTGTTGAATTTAATACAATTCTGCTTGGCGAACATAATGTAATGAATATCCTAAGCGGTATAGCCTTAGCTAAAGAGCTTGGTCTAAGTAATAACGAAATCAAAGCTGGTGTAAGCAATATCGGCCCGGTAGAACACAGACTGCAAATCAAGAATATCAATGGTTATACATTTATTGATAATGCCTTTAACTCAAATCCGGTTGGCTGCAAACGCTCATTAGACGTGTTGAAGTTAATGCCTGGTAAAAGAATTATCGTTACCCCTGGTTTAATTGATTTGGGCAAGGAAGAAAATGAAGCGAACTATAATTTTGGTGCTTACATGAAGGAAAG
This sequence comes from Erysipelotrichaceae bacterium, assembly GCA_030526485.1. GTDB lineage: Bacteria > Bacillota_I > Bacilli_A > Erysipelotrichales > Erysipelotrichaceae > Colivicinus. The sequence goes on from JAUNCS010000036.1 coordinate 17,785, forward strand.
AGCTGACTTTGTAATTCTGGTAGGCGAAAAAAATAGCGCGTATATTCATAAGGGATTGGAAGAATCAGAATTTGATATGAATAATGTACTGGTTACCAAGAGTGTTAAAGAAGCATTTAATTATGTTTACACGCATTTCTCTAAGGAAGATACAATACTTCTGGAAAACGACTTGCCAGACGCATTCTTATATTAATAAACACAGCGGATGTCACACAGATATCCGCTTTTCATATGTGATGAAGTCACTAAAGGAATAAAAAATGCCAAAACATGCATAAATCATGAAAACGAAACAATTTTTCAGTTTTTTGAATAGTGGTATAATCGTTTTATGAAATTAAATATAGCAGTATTTTTTGGTGGTGAATCTTGTGAACACGAAATTTCTTGTATTACAGGAAACCAGGCCTTAAAAGCGATTGATAGTGACAAATACGAAATCACTCCAATCTATGTGGCTAAAAACAGTGATTTATACACCGGTGAAAAACTTTTTGAATTAAAAAACTATTACGATTTAAATACTTTATGCAACTCTTTAGATAAGATCTGTCTTTATAAAGACAACAACAAGACTTACTTCAAACCTATCAAAGGAATGTTTGCAAAGGCAAAACAGATTGATATTGCCTTCTTAGCAATGCATGGTACAAATGGTGAAGATGGCGTATTGCAGGGTATGCTGGAAATGCTTGATCTGCCATACACTTCCAGCAATGTCCTTGGTTCGGCTCTTGGCCAGGATAAAGCGGTTATGAAACAGGTACTTGCTTGCGAAAACATTCCGATGGTTCCATGGTTCTGTGTATATTCTTGCGATATCGAAGATAAGATTAAAGAATATGAAAAGCTGGCTGATGAGATTGGCTACCCGCTAATTGTAAAACCAGCTAACCTGGGTTCATCTATCGGCATTGAAGTGGTTCACGTACAGAGTGAATTATATGCAAAATTAAAAGAAGCTCGTAATTACGACGACAAAATTGTTGTCGAAAAAATGATTACCAAGCTAAAAGAAGTTAATATTTCGGTAATGGGCAGAACTGATAATATTCGTTTATCAGCTATTGAAGAAGTATTTAAAAACGATGAACTTCTTTCTTTTAAGGATAAATATGAATCTAATAACGGTTCAAAGAAATGTGGTGGCAAGCTGAAAGCTCCTTCTTCTGGAAGCAAGGGTATGGCTTCTACTTCAAGAATTGTTCCTGCAAGACTAAAAGAAGATCAGGAAAATGAAATTCGCGACTATGCAAGCCGAAGCTTTAAAGCACTAAGCGCAAAGGGTGTGGTTAGAATTGACTTCATGATTGATGAAGAAACTGATAAAGTTTATGTTAACGAAATAAATTCAATCCCTGGTTCACTGGCTTTCTATCTATGGAAGGAAGTTGGTGTTGATTTCAAGGAAGAATGCAACTTACTTATTGAAAATGCTCTGACTGCATATCGCAATAAGAAAAAGAAAACCAGAACTTTTGATACAAATATCTTAAGCAACTACAAAGAAAACTAATATCATAAAGAAGCAGTTTGTTATGGCAAACTGCTTCTGTGCGTATTGAATGAAAGAGAATAAAAATGAATACTAAAAAAATTTTTGTAATATTTATCGTGGTAATGATGGTGGTAATGTCAGTGCTACCATTCGCATCTTTTCTATTTAAGTAATGAAAAAACTAATAATTATTTCCTTAGCAATATTTCTGCTAAGTGGCTGTACATCTAGCAAACTGCAAAAGCTTGGTTATACGCAAGAGGAGGCTATAAAAATCGCTGCTCTTACTAAAAATAATCGAGATTTTTTTGCTGAACAATATGATGAAAATCTGGCTATTCTTATTTCAAATGACCGCTTCAGTGAAAATAGCTTCGCTAAGTATCTGATGTTTGTGGATCTGATTTCACCAGAATACATCGTGGATTATGTTGAAGACGAAGTGATAACTAACGATACAGTTCCACTGCTTAAGGAACTTGTTAAATTAGAAAACTTCGACGTTGAAAAACTGGCTGATTATTTAAAACTGCAAGGTGAATATTCAAATGAAGTTTTAATTCAAATAGTCAACAACGACATTTCAATCAGCAAAGAACAGATAAAAGAACTGATGGCTGATCCATATTTCATTCTTGATAATCTTGATAAATATGCCGAGTACTACGAAACAAAAGATGATGTCAGAAGTCTTGTGGAATATGTGAATACTCAAAATTACCTGAAATACTATGAAGACACCCAGATGGCCGATTTAGAAACCTATGGTTATCAGGTCCTGGTGAATAAGTTCTATCTTTTAGATGAAAACTATGAACCAGAAGATCTGGTGAGTGTTGAAAGTACCTATGGTGTAGGCCAGCTTAGAGAAGTGGCATATGAAGCCTATAAAAAGATGCAGGACGCAGCTAAAGAAGAAGGCCTGTCATTCTATATCACTTCGCCATATCGTTCTTATAATACCCAAAGAAGACTTTACAATAATTATTTGAGTATTGATTCCAGAGAAATGGTTGATATCTATTCGGCAAGACCAGGTTCTAGCGAACACCAACTGGGATTGGCTGTTGATATCTTAAAAAATGGTTATGACTTTGGTAATTTCCACCAGAGTAAGGAAGCAGCATGGTTAAAGGAAAATTCATATAAATATGGATTTATTCTGCGCTACCTGGATGAAAAGGTCAATGTTACAGGTTATAAGTATGAACCTTGGCACTTCCGCTATATTGGCGAAATTGCTGAAGATGTATACAACAGCGGATTAACTTATGATGAATACTTCGAGGTATTTATTAAACAATAATCAATAAAAGAAAACAGGTTTGGTTCCAAAA
>JAUNCS010000068.1 GCA_030526485.1 Erysipelotrichaceae bacterium
TAACGATCGGCCTAGAAAGAAAATTATCTAATTAGACCTAATTAGATAATACGAGGTTTTTTATGTTTGAAAATAAAACAATCTTTATTACCGGTTCAGCTGGCTTTATCGGTTCTAATCTGGCATTAAAGTTATTAAAAGAAAACAAGGATATCAATGTCATTGGTATCGATAATATGAATGACTACTATGATGTAAATATCAAGAAGTGGAGATTAGAACAATTAACTGATTATACTAATTTCAAACAATACGAAGGCTCAATCGCTGATAAGGAATTGATTGAAAAGATCTTTAAAGAAAACAAGATTGATATTGTAGTTAATTTGGCTGCCCAAGCTGGCGTTAGATATTCAATTACTAATCCTGATGCTTATATCGAGTCAAATGTTATTGGCTTCTATAACTTACTGGAAGCTATGCGTTATAACCCGGTTGAACACTTTGTCTATGCATCATCATCTAGTGTCTATGGTTCAAATAAGAAAGTCCCATATTCAACCGATGATAAGGTAGATAATCCAGTAAGCTTATATGCAGCTACTAAGAAATCAAATGAATTAATGGCTCATGCTTATGCTAAGCTTTATAACATTCCTTCTACTGGTCTTAGATTCTTTACAGTATATGGTCCAGCAGGCAGACCGGATATGGCTTACTTTGGTTTCACTGATAAACTTCTTAAGGGTGAAACGATTAAAATCTTTAACTACGGCAACTGTAAGAGAGATTTCACTTATATCGATGATATCGTCGAAGGCGTAGTTAGAATTATGGCTAAGGCACCTGAAAAGAAAGATGGTGAAGATGGTTTACCAATCCCACCATATAAGGTTTACAACATCGGCAACAACAATCCTGAAAATTTATTAGATTTTGTACAGATTCTACAGGAAGAACTGGTAAGAGCTGGTGTCTTACCTGCAGATTATGACTTTGAAGCTCATAAGGAATTAGTGCCAATGCAACCAGGCGATGTACCTATTACCTATGCCGATACAACACCACTTGAACAGGATTTTGATTTTAAACCAGCTACTCCATTAAGAGATGGTTTAAGAAAGTTTGCTGAGTGGTATAAAGAATTCTATAAATAAAAAAGATCGCTCACCAATGGTGAGCGATTATCATATTAGTCTCTTCTAAATAAGTCTCTTGTATATACCTTATCCTGTACATCATCAAGACAAGAATCATATCTGTTAGCGATGATGGCATTAGATGCTTTCTTGAATTTCTTTAAGTTGTTTACTACTTTTGAACCAAAGAATGTTTCGCCATCTTCCAGTGTTGGTTCATAAATAATTACTTCAGCACCCTTGGCCTTGATACGTTTCATAACACCCTGGATAGATGACTGTCTGAAGTTATCAGAATTAGATTTCATTGTCAGTCTGTATACACCAACCACAACTCTGTGTTCTTTTTCTTTTGAATAGCTTTCTGAGTTGCCGTATGCACCAGCAATTTCCAGTACTCTATCAGCGATAAAGTCTTTTCTTGTTCTGTTTGATTCAACAATAGCTGACATCATATTCTGTGGTACGTCTTTGAAGTTGGCTAATAGCTGTTTTGTATCCTTAGGCAGGCAATAGCCACCATAGCCAAATGAAGGATTATTGTAATGAGTACCAATTCTTGGATCTAAACATACACCATCAATGATTTCCTTGGTATTTAAGCCTTTTGATTCAGCATAAGTATCAAGTTCATTGAAGTAAGAAACTCTTAAAGCCAGATAAGTATTTGAGAATAGCTTAACGGCTTCTGCTTCTGTAAAGCCCATATGTAATACGGGGATATCTTCCTTGATGGCGCCTTCTACAAGTAATGAAGCAAACACTTCAGCTTTTTCTCTTGATTCTTCATCACAAGAAACAATGATTCTTGATGGATATAAATTATCGTATAGAGCTTTTGATTCTCTTAAGAATTCAGGAGAGAAAATAATATTCTTGGTATTATATTTTTCTCTTACTGATTGTGTATAACCAACAGGGATAGTTGATTTAATAACCATCATAGCCTTAGGGTTTACCTTAAGTACCAGTTCGATAACTGCTTCAACCGCTGAACAGTCAAAGAAGTTTAACTTGCTGTCATAATTTGTTGGTGCGGCAATGACTACAAAGTCAGCATTCTTATAAGCCGATTCGCCATCGATAGTAGCAGTTAAATCTAATTCTTTTTCAGCCAGATACTTTTCAATATATTCATCCTGAATAGGAGAGATCTTGTTGTTGATCTTTTCAACTTTTTCCGGAATGATATCTACAGCAGTTACGTGATGATGTTGAGCTAAAAGTGTAGCTACACTTAAGCCTACATAACCAGTACCGGCAATGGCGATATTGTATTTCTTATCAATTGTTTTCTTTGTTTCTTTTTCTTCTTCAACAAAAAGATCAGTTACTTCAAATTCCAATGTTTCCGCAATCTTTTCTAATTGTTCAATAGAAGGATAGTATTCCTTCTTTTCAATTTTAGAAATAGAAGTACGATGAGTATTGGCGATAGTAGCCAACTCTTCCATAGTGATATTTTTAGCTTTACGACCACTTTTAACTTTATCAGCTAACAGGTCTAGAGACAGTTTTTTCATATATTTATACCTCTTACACTATAAATATAAGTTAATATGACATTTATCGCAATATAAACTAACAAAATATACATATATGTATTTAATAAAGACAAACAATGTCATTTATAACGACATTAAATGATTTTATAAGATATTTATCGTTTTCACATAACTTACACATAGGAATGCTATATTTTAAGTGTAAATTGAATAATAATTTTTTCATTACAAGTCTTCCAATAATAATTGCAGAAAGCCCGAAAGGGCTTTTTGCATTGCTGTGATTCCAAATTGATTTTGTCCTAAATTTTAGATTATATTAGCACAGAGATT
>JAUNCS010000004.1 GCA_030526485.1 Erysipelotrichaceae bacterium
TTTGACAATTCGGGATTGAAAAAAGTAGCTTTCGCTACTTTGGAATCGTATTTTTGTATTGAGGATAATCAGCATTTACTATTTCAACATAGGCCTTATAGGCATCCTTAAAGTTTGCATAATAAGTACCATTATTAATTACTGTGTCATAACGTAAAGCTGGATTACTTGAATCGTGATTTAAATGACCAGCTATTGCTGTATAGGTAGCATATTGTGGATCATCAAGTTTTCTGGTTGCTATCTTAGAAGTTGATACATAGAACTTGCCATCACCTGTTGCCACCAGAATCGGAATTGTCTTATTAGGTCCAACTTCATTAGTATCAAGTGAAGTCCAATATAAATACTGCTTAGATAAATCCTTATTGCCACCATTGCCCAAGAAAGCCCAGGTACCATTTCTTAGCAAACTGTTTTCTGACATGTTGGCTACAACTTCATCAACTCTTTTGGGATTCGTACATTTAGAATCTATTTCAAAGTTTGCATGATTTTTAAGTTCTGTACCCTGTGCACTCTTATTGAAGATATCCATTAGATTTTCTGTTAAATCAAAAGGATATGTCACAAGTGAATCGCCAAAATTAAATAAGACACCTGTTTTTAGATAAGATATGGTACAAATGCCCTTAGCTTTTGGCTCACCCTTCCAGTTATCGTTATCAGGATCTCCAAGTTTATGTTCGATACCACCAATATTGATTTCATCATTAAACTGCCAGTAATCTACTTTTTGCGTTAATTCTACTTCTATCGGATCAACTGTTTCACTATTAGCCAGCTGCACCATTATTTTGGCATAGGCACTTCGAATATTGGCTAAATCTTTGGCTTCACGGTTCTTCTCAAGCTGATTAGAAAAGACGGGTATACTAACACCCACCATTACCGCTATGATAGCCACAACTATTAAAAGTTCAGCCAATGTGAAAGCCTTCTTATTCATACCTATATATTATAAGGATAATTTTACGATAATCCTAAATCATTTATATCACTATAAGATACATTGCCATTGGCATTGTACCTTCTTAACAATTCTTCGTACATGGCTTTAGCTTCATAGTAATCTTCATACTGGAAAGTAGCCCCTGTTCCATCATTCTTAACATTAGTGAAGCTGCTGTTATCTATTGAACAATACGATGGATATTTAATAGTTCTAGCTAAATAGACATCGTATTTGCCATCGCGATATCCCATTACCGGAATATTCTTATCTTTCCCAACATTATCGGGTGTTAATTCAACAGTAGACCAGTAGATAGCTGGTTTTTCTAATATCTGATTTGTAGAGCCATCCTTATAGATAATCTGCCAAGTCTTAGCTCCGTAGTCTTCCATATTTATTCCATTAGCATTTGCATAATCACTGAACTTTTGAGTACCACCATTCTGACTGTATGGTTCATTGGAATTGACAACTTTATAGGAATACTTATCACCTAATATTCCATTCAAAATATCTTTAGTTAAAAAATCAGCAGCAGTTTCTCTATTAATAAAAGACTCACCAGACCAGTTAATATGCATCTGATTGCCCTGGTAATATATTTTGATTGATTTACCCGGTGTTGGTTCACTGATCCATTGACCAATGCTGTTTTTAGTTATGCCACCGACATTTAAAGAGTCTTCATCCATGGACCAGCCAGCTTTGGTCTGCTTTAGAGGAATACTCTTTTCATAGGAGCCATTTATATAATATGGGGAACTTGTATCTTCCATTTGAGCTGCTAGCATAATTTCTGCGTAGTAAGAACGCACATTGGCAAGATCTTTGGCTTCTCTGCTTTTTCCAGTTCATTATTAAATAAAGGAATTGAAATACCTGTTAATACACCAATAATAGCTACCACTATCAATAGTTCAGCTAATGTAAAACCCTTGTTTTTCATGTCTCTGTCTATATTATATAAAATTATACTTTTTATATAATTAATGTATAAGGAGGGTTCTTTATGAAAAACAAAAAGACTCTTATTGGACTAATAATATGTATCATCGTTTTGGCTGGCGTTACAGGCCTAGGTGTTGTTACTGGTACTTTTGAATCAGTATCAGGAGCCTTTGCGGATATTAAGATTGATGTAGCTGTTATTGTGAAACTGTTCTGTATGGTTTTCTTTGTCCTGGTACTGGAAAAGATTATCGTCCTGGTACTTGGCATCTTTAAAAACATTGCCAATAGAGCAGGTACGGTTATCACTATCTCTCAATCACTTGTACGCTATGCTTCAGCTATCATTATTCTTTGCTGGGGCTTAAGTATTATCGGTGTAAATGTTTCTACAATCGTTACATCTGTTGGAATTTTAACTCTGGTTGTTGGCTTTGGTGCAGAAAGCCTGATTGAAGATGTAATTACTGGTTTATTTATGGTCTTTGAAAACCAGTATAACGTAGGCGATATTGTAGAAGTTGGTGGCTTTAGAGGTACTGTTACCAATATTGGCATTCGTACAACCTGCATCACTGATCCAGGTGGCAATGTCAAAATCATCAACAACTCAAATATGAAAGATATCCTTAACAGATCTGATAATTCATCTAGAGCTGTAAGTACTATCCAGGTTGCTTATGATACCGATATTGAAAGACTGGAAGAAATCATTCCTTCTATGATGGAACAGATGTATGAAAGTCATAAGGATAAATATAAGGCAGCCCCTGTTTATTTAGGCGTAGCTGAACTGGGCGATTCAGGTGTTACTTTAAAATTTGTTGTTGAAGTAAGTGAAAAAGATATCTTCTCTGCTCAAAGAATTTTAAATAGAGACTTATTAATTTATTTCCGTAAGAATAATATTGAAATTCCATTCCCACAACTTGATGTTCATAGCAAATAACTAATATGGATGAATATTCTAATGCATTAAATGAGTTTAATGGCAGCAATGATGAATTTAACCATTCAAGCAAAACTCCTTTAAATCTCAAAAAAGACAATAAAAAGCTGAAAAAAATGGTTCAGCTTCTTTGTAGTAGTGCAGTAGCTGTCACCATGATTGCCACTAATTTAGGAAACGAATCAAACAGGTTTTATCTTTATGGCAATGCTGCTTCTTTAAAAAATAATCAGTTTCGTCTGGCACAAGCCAAATATCTAAATGCTGGTGCCCTTGTTTCTGATGATGCATTTTCATTGAAAGATGGATTAAATATTGAATTTGACTTCTGGATGGGTACCGATCCAAATAATCCATGTAATATGAATGCTGACGGTATATCTATTTCTTTTATGGAAGAAGCCTTTGATATCGGTGATAACCCACAAAATCCAATTATTGAACGCGGTGGTTCACTATACTATCATGGTGTATTTGGTGCAGAAATGGATTTATATCCCAATGGTGGTGATCCTCGTGAAGATCATGTGGCTATTTTAAGCGATGATGTAAGCAAACACTTCACCTATAAAGAATATGAAGAAGGACTAGATGAAAATGTTCACCATTTAAGATTGGAATGTAATAATACTTCCATTTATATTTATTTAGATAATAAACTGGCTTGTGAATATCATGAATTACCAGTCACAAAGAATAAATATTATCTGATGATTTCATCATCGACTGGTTCGGCCTGGAATCTTTCTTTAATTAAAAATCTTAAGATTAACAACAATAGTATTCAAATACTTAATCCTGAACATAATAAAGATGCAGATGTTTACCAAATCAAGTGGTAAGCACCGCATCTTTTCTTTATATATGTATAATATTTCTAATTATCTTGTTTCACATATATATAATAAAAACCAGACTCAGCATTATCTACCTTGTCTGGCTTATTTTTATATTTATTAGTTAGATCTTTCCTTCATTGTAGGGAATAGGATGACATCTCTGATTGATTCAGATTCTGTGAATAACATAGCCATTCTATCAATACCATAACCGATACCGCCTGCAGGTGGCATACCATATTCTAGAGCTTCAATGAAATCCATATCGATATCATTGGCTTCCTCATCACCTAATTCCTTAGCCTTTAACTGAGCCTCAAATCTTTCCAGCTGATCAATTGGATCATTAAGTTCAGTATAAGCATTTGCACATTCATGACCAGCAATGAATAATTCAAATCTATCTACAAAACGAGGATCTTCTTCATTAGATCTAGTTAGAGGTGAAATTTCAATTGGATGACCATATAAGAATGTAGGCTGAATTAAAGTTTCTTCTACATACTTTTCAAAGAAAGCATTGATGATATGACCAACAGTGAAGTGCTTTTCAACTTCAATATTGTGTTCCTTAGCTAAAGCAGTAGCTTCTTCTAAAGAATAGTTATTAGCCTTGAAATCAATACCAGTCTTTTCTCTGATAGCGTCAGTCATAGAAACTCGCTTCCAATCACCATCAAGATTTACATCATGACCTAAGAAATGGAAAGTTCTCTTACCACAAACATTATCAGCGATGTACTTGTACATGCTTTCAGTAAGTTCCATCATACCTTCTAAGTTAGAGTATGCTTCATATAATTCCATTAGTGTGAATTCGGGATTATGCTGAGGGTCCATACCTTCATTTCTGAAAGTTCTACCGATTTCATAAACCTTTTCCATACCACCAACAAGTAATCTCTTAAGATTTAATTCAAGAGCGATACGTAGGAACATATCTAAGTCCTGAGTATTGTGGTGAGTTACAAACGGTCTAGCACTCGCACCTGTTAACAGTGTAGTTAATACTGGAGTTTCTACTTCAGTAAATTCTCTGCCAGCTAAGAAAGTTCTGATAGCATTTAAGATCTGTGGTCTCATGAAAGCTACCTTCTTAGCTTCATCATTCATGATTAAGTCTAGATATCTTCTTCTATATCTTTCTTCGATATCTGTTAAACCATGGAACTTTTCAGGGAATGGATTTAAAGCCTTAGTCAGGTGAGTGTATTTTAATACATATACTGATAATTCACCCATTGGGTTCTGTTCAGTAGGATTTGTACGATAAACCTTACCTTCTAAACCAATGATGTCACCAATATCACTTGCCTTAACAAGTTCATATGCTTCTTCACCAAGATCAGCCTTATTGATAACCAGCTGGATATTGCCATATCTGTCCTGAATGTTCATGAAACACATCTTGCCCATTCTTCTCTTAGACATAATTCTGCCGGCAATTGTCACAGCGATATCTTTTTCAGCAATCTCTTCCTTAGTGAATTGATTGTATTCATCTTTAATAGTTTTTGTATAAGCATTTCTTTCAAACGCATTACCAAATGGATTAATGCCCTTAGCCTTTAAGTCTTCTAATTTTTTTCTTCTGGCTAATTGCTGGTCGTTAAAATTTCTTTCCATAATTACCCTCCATACAAAATAAAAACGTCCATCTAAGGACGTTTAATTAACGCGGTACCACCTTAGTTCATATCTAAAAAGATATGCCCTTAAAGTTATAACGTAACAACCGATCTGCTCCAAGTTTTTATTCGATTAACTAACCACATTTCACTTCCACCCAACGAAACTCTCTTTGGTAGTCTTATTAACCTACTCGTCTCTTCTTCGCAATTTTCACTAGTATTCTAACACACTTTTTTATTTCGCGTTATGAATAACCACCTGATTATAAGGAATTTCAATCTTATCCTTTTCAAATTGAGATTTGATTGCTTCCATTAAATCAAAATAAACATTCCAATAATCTTCAGTCTTAGTCCACACCCTTAATGTATATTCAATAGAACTATCATTATAAGCAGTAATTCTGATAAATGGTTCATCTTCCAAAACACCTTCAACACTCTTAATGCACTTAGTTAATGAAGACTTAACAGACTTTATCTTGGCATCATATGATACACCAATCTTGATATCAACTCTTCTTCTACCAGTATTTGAAAAATTAGTTATAGAAGTATTTGATAAAGCACCATTTGGAATAATAATCTGTTTATTATCTGGTGTCTTTAGTTTTGTATGGAACATATTAATTCCTTCAACTACACCTTCCATACCGTTGGCAGCAATATAATCATCAACCTTAAATGGATGAGTAATTAACATTGTCAAACCACCAAATAAATTACTTAGTGCAGTCTGTGCAGATAAAGCAATAGCAGCTGAAAGAACAGAAGCTAAAGCCAGAATAGAATTGATTTCAATTCCTAGCTGTTCAGCAATAATCATTACTGCAATAAAATAAACAACCGCCTTAACCAGTGATTTAACAAATCCCTTTAAAGTCTTATCAATTTTTTTAGTCTTAAGTAAAGCCTTATTAAATAAACTTACAATTACTTGAGCAACAATCATTACCACAATAATGATTACCGCTGTCTTTATAATGTCATATTTCATATTTCTTCCCTTTCCAGAAAACAAAGGTTAAGACCATGCTTAACCCTTACTTATTATTCTAATTCAAATGCTCCGGTATATAACTGATAATATTTACCCTTGCTGGCAATAAGTTCATCATGAGTACCTCTTTCAATGATACGACCATGATCTAACACCATAATGCAATCAGCATTCTTAACAGTTGAAAGCCTATGAGCAATTACAAATGTTGTACGATTAGCCATCAGAGCATCCATACCCTGTTGAACGATAGCTTCAGTTCTTGTATCGATAGATGAAGTAGCTTCATCAAGAATCATTACCGGTGGATCAGCAACCGCAACTCTGGCAATAGAAATCAGCTGTCTTTGACCCTGTGATAATGTGTCGTTATTACCAGAAATCATTGTATTGTAACCCTCTGGTAACTTAGTAATAAAGTCATGAGCACCAGCCAGTTTTGCTGCGATAATACATTCATCATCACTGGCGTCAAGTCGACCATAACGGATATTTTCCATTACAGTACCAGTAAACAGATTTACATCCTGAAGAACCATACCAAGAGATTTTCTTAATTCACCCTTCTTGATCTTATTGATATTGATACCATCATATCTGATCTTACCATCGGCAATATCATAGAATCTTGTAAGCAGATTAGTGATAGTAGTCTTACCAGCACCTGTTGCACCTACGAAGGCTACTTTTTGACCAGGCTTAGCAAATAAAGAAATATCATGTAGAACAATCTTTTCCTCTGTATAACCAAAGTCAACTTCACTCATTCTCACATCACCCATCAAACGTGTATAAGTAGTAGTATCACTATCCTTGTGATAATGTTTCCAAGCCCAGATATCAGTCTTTTCTTCACATTCTACAAGTTCACCATCAACAATATTGGCATTAACCAGACTTACATAGCCCTCATCTTTTTCTTCTTCTTCATCAATCATTTCAAAGATTCTTTCAGCACCAGCCATACCCATAGCGATTGACGCAATCTGCTGTGACAGGTTAGTGATAGTATTTGAGAACTGCTTAGTCATACTCAAGAATGGCACAATGATACTTACATCAAGTGCTAAACCTGAAATTGATAAGTTAGGAACCTTTAAGTTAATTAACAAACCACCAAATAAGGCAACCAGTACATATAGCACGTTACCGGCATTATTAATGATTGGATGAATAATACCTGAATAAAGGTTGGCATTTCTGGCAGTTTCACATAAGTCTTCATTGATTCTATCGAAGTCTTCCTTAGTCATTTCCTGGTGATTAAAGACCTTAACCACCTTTTGACCATTCATCATTTCTTCAATAAAACCTTCAATCTGTGATACCTTCTTCTGTTGAGAAAGGAAGTAATCTTTTGACTTGGAACCAGTATATTTAGTGATATAGGCCATAGCCATAACACCAACAATAATCAGAATAAACAGCCATACTGAGTAGTAAAGCATAATGCCAACTAAACCAATTAAAGTTAATGCTGAAGTTAAGATATTCAGTAAAGCCTGTGATACCAGCTGTCTTACCGCATCAATATCATTGGTATAGTAAGACATAATTTCACCATGCTGGTGAGTATCAAAGAACTTGATTGGTAAAGTTTCCATCTTGGTAAACATCTTATTACGCATATTCTTTAAGAAAGTCTGCGTAATATAAGCCATTAACTGCTGATGCAGGAAGCTTAAGACAATACCTACCAGATAGAAAGAAACAAGTATTGTCAGCAATTTGATAATTTTAATCTTAGCTACATCCCAATCGCCAATACTCATATGTTCAGTAATTACGGAAATTACATTCTGCATAAAGATCGATGGAACTATACCTACTAAAGCACTGATAATTACACAGGCAATTACCAGCGGGTACAGTCTTGGGAAAGATGTAAATAATTCCTTAACAATTCTTTTTAAAGTCTTAGGACTAGCCTTATGAGCTGTATATTGAACCTTAGGCGGCATCGAAGTCACCTCCCTGCTTTGTTTGTGAATCATATACTTCACGATAGATTTCATTAGATTTTAATAATTCCTCGTGAGTACCAATCGCATTAATTCTACCCTTATCCATAACCACGATACGGTCAGCTTCTTCTACTGAAGAAATTCTCTGGGCAATAATAATCTTAGTTGTATGTGGTAAATAAGACTTTAATCCTTTTCTAATCATCGCATCAGTAGCTGTATCAACCGCGCTTGTTGAATCATCTAGAATTAGAATCTTAGGACGCTTCAGTAATGCTCTGGCAATACATAAACGCTGCTTCTGACCGCCTGATACGTTAGTACCACCCTGTTCAATCATAGTGTTGTACTGATCTGGGAATTCACTGATAAATTCATCAGCACAAGCCAGTACACAAGCTTCCTTACATTCAGCTTCACTGGCATCCTTATTACCCCATCTTAGGTTTTCTAAAATAGTTCCCTTAAAGATCAGATTTTTCTGTAAAACAATAGCTACCGCATCTCTTAAAGCCTCTAGATTATAGTCCTTAACATTAATACCAGCTACTTTAACTTCACCAGTATTCACATCATATAGTCTAGGAATTAAAGAGATTAGACTTGATTTACCAGAACCAGTTGAACCAATAATACCAATGGTTTCACCACTCTTGATATGTAAATCAATATTACTTAAGACATTGTTTTCAGCATCATCAGAATATTTGAAATCAACATTACAGAATTCAATTGAACCATCCTTAACTTCATAAATATTCTTTTCATTATTAGTAATAGTAGGTTCAGTTTCTAATACTTCAACTACTCTTCGTGCAGATTCAAGAGACATTGAAATCATTACAAACATAACTGATAACATGATTACAGACATAAAAATCTGCATACCATATGTCAATAAACCAGACAGCTGACCAACATTTAAATCCAAACCAAAGCTGTTGATAATAATATTTGAACCAAAGAACAGTACACAGATCATTACAATATATAGACACATTGTCATGATTGGATTAGTTAAAGCCATTAATCTTTCAGCCTTAATGAAGTCTTCGGCAATATCGCCAGAAGCTTTTGAGAATTTCTTGATTTCAAAGTCTTCTCTTACAAATGATTTAACAACCCTGATACCAGCAATATTTTCCTGTACTGATTCATTTAACTTATCGTATTTCTTAAATACTCTTTTAAAGATAGGCATTACTCTACCCATAATTAAAATTGAAGTCAGAATAATAATTGGTACAACAGCTACAAAGATAAATGCCATCTTGCCACCCATATAGAAGGCCATGAAGAATGAGAAAACCAGCATAAGTGGACTTCTGATTGCCATTCTTGTCAGCATCATAAATGAGTTCTGGACATTATTGATATCACTAGTAAGTCTGGTTACCAGTGATGAAGATGAGAACTTATCAATATTATCAAATGAGAAGTCCTGTACCTTATAGAAGACATCATGTCTTAAATTTTTCGCAAAACCCGTTACACCCTTAGATGAATAGGTTGCTGACATCGCACCACAAAATAGTGATACACATGAAATAAGAAATAAGCCCAACCCAAATTTGGCGATAGTGGCAAATTCAACACCAGCATTGATATTGTTTACCAGCTTCGCTAAAACAAACGGAATAATACATTCAATAATAACTTCAAAAGTGATGAACATTATTGAAAGCAGAGTGGGTTTCTTATATTCTCTTAAACTTTCTAATATTTTTTTAATCATACATTTCACCCTTAAATAAAGGGATAACATAGAAAAAACTTCTATATTATCCCCTTAATACTCCAATAA
Organism: Erysipelotrichaceae bacterium; assembly: GCA_030526485.1. Taxonomy (GTDB): domain Bacteria; phylum Bacillota_I; class Bacilli_A; order Erysipelotrichales; family Erysipelotrichaceae; genus Colivicinus. The sequence continues at coordinate 10,091 of JAUNCS010000004.1, forward strand.
TTTAACACAAATAATTTTTTTATGTAATAGTTTTAGCACTCTTTTATTAGTCAATATATTTAAGTAAATCCAAAGGCTTTTCAATAATTTCTTCTACTCCACCTTCTCTTAATTCCTCTAAAGATCTAAAACCCCATAAGACATTAATGACCTTTAGACCAGCATTCTTACCAGTCTGATAATCAACAAGTGTATCACCAACATATAGTACTTCTGATTTATCTAAACCCATTCTTTCAATAATCAGATTAGCAGCTCTAGGATCTGGCTTTACACCAAGTTCTTCTACCTGACCAAAAACCCAGTCTGAATTAAATTCAAAGTGCTTTTGAATTAACTGTTTGGTATATACATCATATTTATTTGAATTAACACCAATCTTAATTCCCATTTCCTTTAAGATACTGATTAATTCATAAATACCATCATATGGTTTAGTATAGTCATTAAAATGAATATCATAATGTTTTCTAAAGACAGCTCTGGCCTTTTCCAAGAATTCTTCATCCTTATCCGGATAACATCTGGCAATTAATTTCTTAATACCATTTCCTACCCTGGCCTTTGTATCTTCTTCACTAAAACGGGTATCTAAACCAAGTTCTTCAAAAGTATAGTTTACAGAGTTGTTTAAATCAGCAATTGTATCTAATAATGTGCCATCCAAATCAAAAATAACACCTTTGATAGACATTAATACTTCTCCACGATGTTGTCGATATTCTTGAAGATGCTGTTAGCCTTAACTACACCTCTTACGCGTGATACTGGATATACATTGCTTGATCTGCCAATGACAGTACCAGGATTTAAAACGGAATTGCAGCCAACTTCCACATTATCACCAAGAATAGCACCAAATTTCTTTAAACCAGTTTCAATCTTTTCACCATCAAAATTCTTTACTACCACTAAAGTCTTATCAGACTTAACATTTGAAGTGATAGAACCAGCACCCATATGTGATTTATAGCCAAGAATTGAATCACCAACATAGTTATAGTGCGGTGTCTGTACATTATCAAATAAAATAACATTTTTTAATTCTACTGAATTACCAACTACACAGTTTTCACCAACCAGGGCTGATCCTCTGATAAAGGCGCAGTGTCTTACTTCAGTATTGGCACCAATAATACATGGAGCACCTAAATAAGCACTTGGGAAGACTTTAGCAGTCTTGTGAACCCAGACATTTTCACTTACTTCTGTATATTCATCCTTATTTAATGTCGGACCTAATTCTAGAATTAATTCCTTAATTCCCTTTAGAGCCTGCCAAGGATATTCAAAATTAGCTAAATAATCTTTTGCGATTGTATGACTTAAATCCAATAAATCTGTTGTCTTGTACATAAATTTTCTCCTAAACGAGCAGGGATTTATATTTATCCCCATCCTTATAATATATTAACTCACTTAAATCATCACTTACCATAATTTTATAGATGCGGTCCAAGTCCTGAGACAATTCAGCTTTTAAAAACTCATCCCTATCCATCCAGAAGACTTCACCTTCATTTGAAGATTTTAGTTCCCCTTCAAATACATTACATTTATAAAACAACATAATATAGCGATCTTCATCCTTGGTTTGTTTATATTCTTCAATACCGCATAGTACTGGTTTTAATAAGGTAAGACCTGTTTCCTCTTTAACTTCTCTGATTATGGCATCATGAAAACTCTCACCTTTTTCCACATGACCGCCAGGAAAGGTCAAACCTGGCCAGTCATTTTTCTTCCTGTCCTGTACCAATATCTGATTATTCCTATAAATCAAACACATATTCGTTAATATTACTTTTTCCATTCTTTTCATAACTAAAATTATATACAAATTAATGTGTAAAACTTAGCTAAGACCCTTTATTTAAGCCATATTTTACGTTTATCAACAAATAGTTTAACTGATGTGTAAAACTAGTTAATAATTTACACTTTTTCACACATTTTTTACCCAACTTATCAACACATTTCCACATCCACATTTTTGATTTATCCACATCGTGTGGAAAAGTGGTAATCTTCTTAAAACCCTTTATTTAAAGGCTTTTAGAATGTTTGTAATGTGAAAAATCGTGTTAAAAATCTCATTTTTACCCATTTATCAACTGTGGAAAAAATTGTTGATAACTTTTCAACAGTTTATCAACAAGAAAAAGATGTGGAAAACTGTGGAAAACTCACTCAAACCCTTTTAAATAAGACTATCTATATATAGTTCATTGTGGAATGTGGAAAACTTACATTTTCTTTACGTTGAATTGTGGAAAACTCTCAATTATAATGACAATACGTTGAGGTTTTTTTATGACAAATATTGACTTTTATTATAACGAAATCTGGAAACGTACCTTACAGAGTGTATATGACACTGACAAAATTGATCATGATGCATTTGACCTTTATTTAAGTGGTTCTAAGTTAGTAGAACTGGATGAAGAAGAGGCTATAGTTATTGTTTCCGGTTTTATACATTTTTCAATTATGACCCAGTATAAATCCTTATTTGAAGAACATTTCAAGGAACAGGTCAATGGAAAATTTATTCCAATCACTATTTACACCGAACGTGATTGGATCACTAAGAAAAAGACAAGAAACGGTGAAATTGATGTCCCAATCTTAAAAAACATCTTTGACCGTGAAATCGATATTAACCAGAATTTTGGTAATTTCGTATTAGGTAAATCTAATATTCAGGCCCAGGTTGCAGCTCTGACATGTGCAAATAACCTAGGTCTTGTCTATAATCCATTATTTATATATGGTAATTCCGGTTTAGGTAAGACACACTTACTAAACTCAGTAGGTAATCTGGTTACTACTAACTTTACTAATAAAAGAATCGGTTTTATCTCAGGTTTAGGCTTTATTGAAGCCTTAGCTAAATCCAAAAAGGATGACTGTATCGATGAATTTAAACAGTCTTTTTATAATTTAGATTTATTATTAGTAGATGATATTCAATTTATTGCCGGTAAAAGCTGGACTCAGGAAGTATTTTTCTCAATTTTCTCTTATCTGGTAAACAATAAGAAGCAGGTATGTATTACTGCTGATAGAACACCGGATGATATTAAGGGAATGGAAGAGAGAATCATTTCCCGTTTTAATCAGGGTTTAAATGTAAATATTGAATCACCTGAATATGAAACAAGTATCAAAATCCTGGAAATGAAACTGGCAAATAATGTGGCTGTTAAAGATAAGGTAGATGATGAAGTATTATCTTATATCGCAACTAACTTTTCACAGGATGTTAGATCTTTGGAAGGGGCAATCAATAGATTATTATTCTATTTCATTAACTTCAACTTTGATAATGAAGACCATATTACCTTAAAATTGGCTTCCGAAGCCTTTAAGGGACAGGTTGTCGAAAATAAGAATGAATTAAGTATTACCAAAGTAAGAAAAGTTGTCTGTGATTACTACAATTTATCTAAACAGCAAATCCAATCTGCCAATAGAACTAAGAATATAGCTATACCTAGACACATTGCGATGTATCTATGTCGTAAGTTACTAGATGCTCCATATAAGGAAATTGGTAATGAATTTGGTAAAAGAGACCATTCAACTGTAATTAGTGCTTGTGAAAAGGTTGAGGAACTTATCAAAAAGGATCCAGCTTATTTAAAAGCTATTAATGACATTGAAAAACGCTTAAATTAATCCACATTTCTCAACAATTTTATCAAAGTTAAAAATGATAAAATAAGCCTATGAATAAAGGCTGTCTGGAAGTTTTCCACAATTTCCAACACCCTTATAATTATAAGAATTATATTTATATAAATAATAAAGGAGCCAACATGAATTTTAAAATCCGTAAGAAAGAATTCCTTGATAGTATCTCAAATGCTGTAAGAGCTATCTCATCAACAACTCCTTTACCAGCTTTAAGTGGTATTAAATTTGAAGCTAAAGAAAATTCTTTAGTTGTAATATCTTCAGATTCAAATATTTCTATTAGAACTATTATTAAGAATACTGAAAAGGATACAGATATCTTAACTGTAAATGAAACTGGTGAAGTTATTATTGATGCCAGATATATTCTGGAAATTGTAAGAAAGATTGATAGTCCATTTATTAATTTTGAAATTATTGATGGTACCTTAGTTAAAATCTATGGTGCTAATTCAGAATTCAAGATTAATGGTATGAAGGGTAGTGAATATCCAGAAATCAATTTCTCTGTTTCTGATAATGCTTTCTCTATTAAAACCGAAGCATTCTTTGAAATCGTAAATCAGACTGCCTTCGCTTGTGCTGAAACCGATACCCGTCCTATTCTTACCGGTGTTAACTTTAAAGCTAAAGAGGGTATTCTTACAATTAATGCGACAGACTCTTATCGCTTAGCTTCTAAGAAGGTAGAAATTGATTCAGACTTGGAATTTAGTATTACTATTCCAAACAAACATCTATCTCTTATCTACCATAGCTTAGCTAATGTAGATGATGTGATGATTGTAATTGATAACCAGAAGATCAGCTTTGTCTTTAATAATACTATTGTTCAAACCAGATTATTAGATGATGTATTCCCTGATACAAGTAAGTTAATCCCATTAAGCTTTACTCAAGTCTTAGAAATTAAGGCTAAGGAACTGGCTAATGCGATTGATAGAACATCTTTCATTAAGTCAGATGGTAAGAATATCGTTAAACTTACTATTACCGCTGAAGAGATTGATATTACATCTTCAAATCAGATTGGTTCTTCTTATGAAAATGTTAAACTTATTTCATTTGAAGGTGATCCATTTGAAATCTCATGTAGTGGTAAATACCTGATGGATGCGATTAAGGCTATCGGCAGCGAAAATATTACAATTTCTTTCTCTGGCGAATTAAGACCATTAATCATTACTAATAAGGAAGATAATTCAGTAGTTCAATTAATATCTCCTGTTAGAACCTATAAATAAGCTGAAATTAAGGAAAACTTAAAATAAACCTCAAATTTGAGGTTTATTTTTTATATATACCCTTGTACATACTTTATTAAACTCTCAAAAATGGCTTTAAAAATGGTATAATTTAATAGATGAAAAATATACAGATACATGATGAATACATTACTTTAGGTCAATTTTTAAAGATTGCTGATTTGGTTTCTACTGGTGGCGAAACCAAAATTTTTTTGATGGAAAATGAAATCAAAGTAAATGATATTCCAGATAACCGTCGCGGTAAAAAACTATATAAGGGTGATATTGTTTCAGTTTTAGGAGAAACTTATACAATATGCTAGTTAAATCTCTGAAACTAAATAACTACCGCAACTATACAAGCAGGGTGGTTAATTTTGATTCAGGACTTAATTTAATTATTGGTAAGAACGGTATTGGTAAAACCAATATTCTGGAAAGCTTAGTGGTTGTTTCTAATACCAAGTCTTTTAGAACTCTGGATGATACTAATCTGATAAAGATAGGGGAAGAATACGCAGGGATTGAATGTCAAAGTGATACATCTAAATATAAGGTTGTAATAAGTAAGAATGGTAAAAGACTTTATATCAATGATGTACCAGTAAAAAAGACTTCGGAATTTATTGGTTCTTTAAACTGTGTTTTATTTAAACCTTCAGATTTAGATATCTTCAATCATTCACCCAAGGAAAGAAGAAGACTTCTGGATGTAGAAATAGGTAAGGTTTCCAAGAAATATCTCAATTCTATTCTTGAATACAATCTTTTATTAAAAGATAAGAATCGTTTATTAAAAGAAGAAAAAATAGATCATACTTATTTATCTTTAATTGAAGAAAAGATGATTCCTGATATTAAGGAAATAATCAGTCAAAGAGAAGAATTCTTAGAACTTATTAATACTTATATAAGTGATATTTATCAAAATATTTCTAATGAAAAATCAAAGATAAGTATCATTTATAAAAAGTGTTCTGATAAAGATAAGGTTAAGGAAATGATAGAAAAAAGTCATGATAAGGATCTTTACTATCATTACGCAACTTATGGTCCCCACCATGATGATTATGAAATTATGATGAATGATCATTTATTAGAAGAAATTGCTTCCCAGGGCCAGACAAGAATGGTTTTAATTTCTTTTAAGCTTGCCTTAATTAAATATATAGAAAGTAAAACAGGTAATACTCCAGTTTTACTTTTGGATGATATTCTTTCGGAATTAGATACAGCTAATAAAGAAAGATTATTAAAGTTAATTCCTCAATCTATTCAGATTATTATCACTGGTACTGATTTGAATGGAATGAATTTAAAAACTAAATATAAATTAATCGAATTGAAGGAGGGTGAAAATGTCTAATACTCAAATCGATCACGATAACTATACTTCGGCCGATATTCAAGTCTTAGAAGGCTTAGAGGCTGTAAGAAAAAGACCTGGTATGTATATCGGTACTACTTCAGCTGCTGGTTTACATCACCTGGTATGGGAAATTATTGATAACTCAGTCGATGAAGCTTTAGCTGGTTACGCTCATCATATTGAAGTTTCAGTGGATGAAAACGACATTGTTACAGTTAAGGATGATGGCCGTGGTATGCCGGTTGAAATTCACCCTAAGACAGGTAAGTCAACAGTCGAAACTATTTTCACTGTTCTACATGCCGGTGGTAAATTCGGTGGTGGTGCTTATAAAGTATCAGGTGGTCTGCATGGTGTAGGTGCCTCTGTAGTAAATGCCTTATCAACTATGCTGGAAGTTACCGTTTATAAGGATGGTAAGGTTTACCAGATGTCTTTTAAAGATGGTGGTAAGGTAGATAAGACTTTAACAGAAATTGGTACTTGTGATAAGGGCATTTCTGGTTCTACTGTCAGATTTAAGGCTGATGGTGAAATCTTTAAAGAAGGTACAGTATATAACTTCGAAACTTTATTTAACAGAATCCGTCAGATGGCTTTCTTAAATAAGGGTATTAAGTTATCTTTCAGCTGGAATAAAGAAGATGAACACAAGGGTACTCATGAATTCTTATATGAAGGTGGTATTAAACAGTACGTTGAATTCTTGAATGAAAATGACGTTACTTTATTTAAAGATGTTTTATATTGTGAAGGTCAGGATGCTGAAACAGGTATTGCTGTTGAAGTAGCTTTACAATATAACACTACTTATAACGATAAAACCTATTCTTTCTGTAATAATATCCTAACACCAGATGGTGGTATGCACCTTGATGGTTTCAGACAGACTCTAACAAGAGTTATTAATGGTTACGCCAAGGATAAAAATATTATTAAGGAAAATGAAGAACAATTAAAACAGGATGACTTAAAGGAAGGTCTTGCTGCCATTGTTTCAGTTAAGCACCCAGATCCGCAATATGAAGGACAGACAAAGGGTAAACTGGGTAATGCGGAAGTAAGACCAGTAGTAAATAAAATCTTTGGTGATTACTTAAAGCGTTTCTTATTAGAAAATCCGGATATTGCGAAAATCATTATTGAAAAGGCAAAATCAGCTTCTGAAGCTCGTTTAGCTGCTCAAAAGGCTAGAGAAACAGTTAGAAGAAAAGATGATTTTGGTTCTAGTAACTTACCTACTAAATTAAAGGATTGTGCATCAAGAGATGCCTCAATCTGTGAAATCTATATCGTCGAAGGTAATTCAGCCGGTGGTTCTGCCCAAATGGGTAGAGATTCTAACTTCCAGGCTGTACTTCCACTTAGAGGTAAAATCTTAAACGTTGAAAAGGCGAGAATGCACCGTATTTTAGATAATGCGGAAATCAGAATGATGATTCAGGCCTTCGGCTGTGGTTTTGGTGAAGAACTGGATATTTCTAAGCTTCGTTATCACAAGATTGTAATCATGACCGATGCCGATGTCGATGGTCAACATATCGCAACACTGATGCTGACATTCTTATATCGTTACTTCAAACCATTAATTGAAGGTGGTTATGTCTATATTGCAATGCCACCTCTATATAAGATCTTTAAGGGTAAATCACAGTTTAGATACTGTTATTCAGATGAAGAACTTGAACTGGCAAAGAGAGACTTTGGTGATGATAAATATGATGTTCAGCGTTACAAAGGTCTTGGTGAAATGGACCCATCTCAGTTATGGGAAACAACTCTTGACCCAGAACATCGTACTTTAAAACGTGTAACTATTGATGACGCGGTTGAAGCTGATCAGATCTTCTCTATGCTGATGGGTGATGAAGTTGAACCTCGTAAGAATTTCATTGTTACAAATGCTAACTTTGTTAAGAACTTGGATATTTAATAAGAAAGGAGTCACAATATGAATGAATTAGATAATCGATTCTTTAATCATGGAAATATTAAAGAAGTAAATATCTCTAATGAAATGAGAGATGACTTCTTATCTTATTCAATGTCGGTAATTATTGATAGAGCTCTACCTGATGTTAAGGATGGTATGAAACCAGTACATCGTAGAGTTGTCTGGGCAATGTATGATGCTGGCTTTACTCCAGAAAAACCACATGTAAAATCAGCAAACATTGTCGGTGAAGTTATGGGTAAGTACCACCCACATGGTGATACTGCTATCTATGACACTATGGTAAGAATGGCTCAGCCATTCTCATACCGTTATCCATTAGTAGATGGTCATGGTAACTTTGGTTCACTTGATGGCGATGGTGCAGCGGCAATGCGTTATACCGAAGCTAGAATGTCAAAGATTTCTATGGAACTGGTTGCGGATATCAAGAAAAATACTATTGATTTTAGAGATAACTATGATGCCAGACATAAGGAACCAGTTACACTACCTGCAAGATTCCCTAACTTATTAGTTAATGGTTCAATGGGTATTGCAGTTGGTATGGCTACTAATATGCCAACTCATAACTTAAGAGAAACTATTAATGCGATTATTGCGGTTATGGATAATCCGGATATTTCTGTTAATGAATTGATGGATATTATTCCAGGTCCAGACTTCCCAACTGGTGGTTATATCGTAGGCAGATCTGGTATTAGACAGGCTTATGAAACTGGTCGTGGTTCAATTATCATGCGTTCTAAGGTTGATATTGAATCAATGCCTAATGGTAAGTCGAAATTAATCATCAAGGAAATTCCATATCTGGTAAATAAACTAATGATGTATGAAAAGATACATGATTTAGTTAAGGATAAGGTAATTGAAGGTGTAACTGATATGAAGGATCTATCAAATGATAGAAATGGTATCAGAATAGAAATCGAACTTAAAAAAGATGTTCAGCCAGAAGTTATCTTAAATCAGTTATATAAATTAACTCCTGTCCAGTCTTCTTTTGGTGTAAATAATAATGTTTTAGTAAATAACGTACCTATGTTACTGTCACTAAAACAGATTATTTCTTATTATGTTGACCATCAGATTGATGTAATCAGAAGAAGAACACGGTTTATCTTAAATGAAGATGAAGCTAGAGCTCATATCTTAGAGGGCTTAAAGATTGCCTTAGATAATATTGATAGAATTGTTGAAATTATCAAGACTTCTAAGGATGATCCAATGGCTCTATCTCGATTAAATGAAGAATTTGGTATTGATGATAAGCAGGGTGATGCAATTTTATCAATGCAGCTTAGAAGATTAACAGGTCTGTCTTATGAAAAGATTGTTAATGAATTAAATGAATTATATGCAGAAATTGCTGATTTAAAAGATATTTTAGCTAATCATTCACGTGTAATTCAGTTAATTAAAGATGAATTAACAGTTATCAGAGATAAGTTTGGTGATGATCGTCGTACTGAAATTATTGATGGTGAAGTAGATATGGAAGATGAAGACCTAATTCCTGAAGAAAATATTATTGTTTCACTATCTTCTAATGGTTATATTAAACGTTTACCAGTAAATACTTATCGTACACAGAATAGAGGTGGACGTGGTATTAAGGGTATGAGTTTAAATGAAGATGATATTGTAGATCAGAATATTACAATGTCTACTCATGACCACTTATTATTATTTACTAATAAGGGCAAGGTATATCGCATTAAGGGTTATAAGGTTCCAGAATCTGGTAGAAATTCTAAGGGTATTCCGGTAATCAATATTATTAATATTGAAAAAGAAGAAAAGGTTAAGGCTTTAGTTCCTATTAATAAGGAATGGGAAGCTGGTGGCTACTTATTCTTTGTAACTAAACGAGGTCTATGTAAGAGGGTTGAAGCCAGTGAATTTGATTCAATCAGACAGACTGGTAAGATTGCTATCTCAATGAAAGAAGATGATGAACTGGTAGCTGTTAAGCCAACTAATGGCAATGATGAAATTATCATTGGTGCAGCTAATGGTAAGGCAGTAAGATTTGATGAAAGAGGTGTCAGATCAATGGGTCGTACCGCTACTGGTGTTAGAGGTATGAATGTTGATGACTCTGAAGTTATCGGCTGCTGTACAAGTACTGAAGGTCAGATGATTTTCGTAGTATCTAAGAATGGTTACGGTAAAAAGACTGATATCAATGAATATCGTGTAACTCAAAGAGGTACTAAGGGTGTTAAGACTATTAATATCAACGAAAAGAATGGTGATTTAGTAGCTCTTAAGGCAGTAAATGGTGATGAGGATGCCTTAATCATGAGAAATGATGGTGTCATCATCAGAATTCACCTGGATAAGGTTTCTACATTAGGTCGTGCAACTCAGGGTGTAAGACTAATGAAGGCTGAAGAGGGTACATATGTAACAACCGTTACAATGATGGAACACTCTGATGGTGAAGAAGAAAACAATACAGAAGAATAATTTAAAAACAGCTATTACCTAATTGGTAGTAGCTGTTTTCATATAGTCATTAATTAATTTAGCGGTAATTTCAATCTGTTCGTTTTCTTTTAAAGTGGATTTATTATCACCATCCTGGAAACCGTAGTCACCAAAGTCAGAATGATTGCCACCTTCTATAATCTTATAAATAGTATTTTTAGGTAAATTAATCTTAGCTTCTTCCTGTTTCTTTAAATTAAGTACACCATCCAGTTCACCAGTAATACTTAAGACATTAATATTTAAATCAGATATATCTTTAGAAGAATAGGAAGCTAATAATATCAGGGCATCAATATTTTCATCAACAACCATTGAAGCTACTGTGCCGCCAAGTGAGTGTCCCATTAAATAATAAGATTTATAATCTTTTAAATATTTCTTATAAGCATTGGTATCAGCCAGCATAAAGTTTAATAGTGGATCAATTATTACTGTAGAATAACCATACTTAGTCAATTCTATTGCCAGGGGAATATATGCTTCATTCTCTACCTTACAGCCTGGATACATGATAATTAAAGTATCATTATTATTGCTTTTTACCCAAGTTTCTTCCTTATTAATATATATAGTATATAAATCAGTACTTTGATATGTATTATTTACAGCTTCATAATAGGAAGAAAAATAGAAGATACAGATAGAACTTATTATTAATATAAAGGCTAAAAAACCTAATATTATATTTTTAAATATTTTTTTCATATGAAATATTATATATGAAATTAATGTAATATAAATGGTTACATCAAAATAAGTGTCTATATAATAAAATATATGTTATTATGAATTTGCTTATTAAGGACTATAGTAGGATATTTTTCTAAAGAGAGATAACGGTTGGTGCAAGTTATTGAAAGATACTTATGAATCTACCTTATAGCTGATTTAACAAATCACGTGTTACTCGCGTTAAGAGAAAGAGAGAAAATCAAAGGTGGTACCGCGCACATGCGCCCTTGGGCTACCTTTTTTATTTTGTAAAGGAGACAATATGATTGATATTAAATTAATTAGAGAAAATCCTGAATTAGTAAAAGAAAATATCAAAAAGAAATTCCAGGATGAAAAACTTCCACTAGTTGATGAAGTAAAAAAACTAGATGAAGAATATCGTGCTTTAAGAGTTAAGGCTGATGATTTAAGAGCTCAGAAAAACGCTGCTTCAAAAGAAATTGGTAACTTAATGAAGCAGGGTTTAAAAGAAGAAGCTGAAAAAGCAAAACAGGCGGTTAAAGAATTAGGCGAAGAAATTCTTAAGTGTGAAGAAGAAGAACCTGTTTATGAAGAAAAGATTAAGAACATCATGATGATGATTCCTAACTTACTAGATCCATCTGTACCTATTGGTAAAGATGATTCTGAAAACGTAGAAGTTGAAAGATTTGGTGAAGCAAAGGTTCCTGCCTATGAAATTCCTCACCACGCTGATATCTTAGCTAAGGTTAAGGGTTTAGATAAGGAATCTGCTGGTAGAACATCAGGTGAAGGTTTCTATTACTTATTAGGTGATATTGCAAGACTTCATGAAGCTATGATTGCTTATGCTAGAGACTATATGATTTCTAAGGGCTTCACTTATGCGATTCCGCCATTCATGATTCACTCATCAGTAGTAACTGGTGTTATGTCTTTCCCAGAAATGGAAGCTATGATGTATAAGATTGAAGGTGAAGATTTATACCTAATCGGTACTTCTGAACATTCAATGATTGGTAAATTCCAGGGTCAGATGTTAAAGAAAGAAGAACTTCCAGTAAGAATGACTTCTTATTCTCCATGTTTCCGTAAGGAAGGTGGCAGCCACGGTCTTGAAGAAAGAGGTCTATACCGTGTTCACCAGTTTGAAAAACAGGAGATGGTAGTATTATGTGAACCTGAAGATTCAATGAAATACTATGAAGATATGTGGAGATATACTGTTGAAGTATTTAGAAATATGGATGTTCCAGTAAGACAGTTAGAATGCTGCTCAGGTGACCTAGCTGACTTAAAGGTTAAATCTTGTGATATTGAAGCTTGGTCTCCAAGACAGGGTAAGTACTTCGAAGTTGGTTCTTGTTCAAACTTAGGTGATGCTCAGGCTAGAAGACTTGGTATCAGAGTTAAGGGTGAAAAGGGTAACTACTTCTTACATACTTTAAACAATACAGTATTAGCTACTCCAAGAGGTATGATTGCTTTAATTGAAAATAACTACAATGAAGACGGTAGTATTTCAATTCCTAAGGTATTACAGCCTTACATGGGTGGTTTAGAAAAAATTACAGCTAAATAAGTAAAAGAATGTTCCACGTGGAACATTCTTTTACTAAAATAAGATAAAAATATAAAATATTAATGTAATTTGTTCCACGTGGAACAATATGAGGTACAAAATGATAAAAGCAGCAATATTTGATTTTAATGGGACATTAATCAATGATGATGATTTGAACTATAAATCATGGAAAAAGACCTATGAAATGATATTAGGCACTGAAGAAGGCTTTAAAGATGTGGTGAATGAGATTCTAAGTGTTAAGAACGATATTAACATCAAGAAACTATTCGCAATGAAAGGTATTGAAGCAGATCGTCAGATGATGGATGAGTGGAGTCATCAGAAAGAAACTTTCTATCACGAAATAACATTAGAAGAAAAGAGAGACCAGTTAATAGAAGGTGCTGAAGAACTATTAAATTATTTAAAAGAAAATAATATTCCAGTAATGATGGCGACAGCTTCAATTAAATATAATGTCGATTTCTACTTTGACGTCTATAAACTTGATAAATGGTTTAATAAAGATACTATCGTCTATGATGATTTATCTTATGCTGATAAAAAAGAAATGTATCTGGAAGCACTAAGAAGATTAAATCTAAGTGGAGAAGATGTAATTTTATTTGATGATTCTCATCACAGTTTAACAAATGGTATTAAGGCAGGTATCAAAACGGTAGTACGTTTAAATCCAATGCATAAGCCAAAAATGGCTAATCCAGAGATAAAACAGGAAATTAGTAATTTTAAGGAACTAGATTATTCCATTTTTAAGTAAAACTGATATAATACTAATGCGCAATAGTTATGTACTAACTTGGTCAGGACAGGAATGTAGCAGCCATACGAACCTCTATCTATGTGCGCTTTTTTTATATAATAAATGTATGTATGAAGATAAGTATATGGCGTTAGCTATAAAAGAGGCTCTAAAAGCATACCAGGAAGACGAAGTTCCGATTGGCTGTGTAATTGTTAAAGAGGGTAAGGTTTTGGCTAAGGCCCATAATAATAAAGTTAAAAAGAATGATGCGACTGCTCATTCAGAAATAGAATGTATAAAAAAAGCCAGTAAAAAATTAAAAAACTGGCATTTAGATGATTGTGATATGTACGTAACCCTGGAACCATGTCTAATGTGTACTGGGGGAATAATTAATTCACGTATCAAAAATGTATATTTTGCTGCCAGAGACCCAAAGGGTGGAGCTTTGGAAAGCAATCTAAAGATAAATGAAGTAAAGGGATTAAATCATTATCCCAACTTTGAATTTGTAGAAAATATGGAATATATCTATGTTTTGAAACAGTTTTTTAAGGAAAAGCGTAAGAAAGGTACTTTGATATAATATTTGCATGAGTTATCAGGTTTTATATAGAACATATCGTCCAAAAAGATTTGAAGAAGTAGTTGGACAGGAATATATCATCAAAACATTAAAAAATGCGATTAAACTGAATAAGATTGCTCACGCATATCTTTTTGCTGGTCCTAGAGGTACAGGTAAGACAACAATTGCCAAATTATTTGCCAAAGCTATCAATTGTGAATCTTTTAAAGAAGAAGCCTGTGATGAATGCGACAGCTGCAAGGCTTTTAAAGAAAACATGCACCCAGATATCGTAGAACTGGATGCTGCCAGCAATAATGGTGTTGATAATATCCGTGAAATCATTGATCAGGTATCTTATGCACCAATGCTTGGTAAATATAAGGTATATATTATCGATGAAGTACATATGCTAAGTTCTTCAGCTTTTAATGCATTATTAAAGACATTGGAAGAACCACCAGCACATGTAGTATTTATTTTAGCTACAACTGATCCACAAAAGATTATTCCAACTGTTCTATCTAGATGCCAAAGATATAATTTCTCAAAGATAGCTAATTTCAATATTAAAAAGAAATTAAAAGAAGTCTTAGAGAGTGAAAAGATTAATTATGAAGATAAGGCCTTAGATGAAGTGGCTGTTCTGGCTGAAGGTGGTATGCGTGATGCCTTATCACTATTGGAACAGATTCTTTCTTACAATAATGAAGGCGTATATCTGGAGGATATTCAAAAGATCTTTGGTTTATCTTCTAATGAAGAAAAAGTTAAATTATTATTAAATATTCATAATAAGAATATTTCTGAAGTTATCAGTACTTTAAGAGATATGTATCAGATTGGTATTGATACCAAGAGACTGGCTGTTGATCTACTGGAAATCATTAAGGAAGCACTTATTTATTCAGATAATGCTGAAGAAAAGCTTTTAAGAAGAATTAATAAGCTTGAAGCTATGGAAATTTTAGATCATATCAGCGTTAAGACATTATTGAGTGATGCGAACAATCTTGAAGAATTAATCTATAAGACACGTGCTAATCATAACTTCTTAAATTATCTTGAATTATGTTTTATCAAGATGGCTGGTATCAGAGAAGAAAATACTGTTGTAAGAGAAAATATAAGGGTTGAAGCCAAATCTGAATCAGTTAAACCTGTAGAAGAAGTAAAAACATTAGAACCTGTAAAACCTGTTGAAGAGGTAAAAGAAGAAGTTCGGCCTGAACCTGTACAAGAAGAGGTAAAACCAACACCTGTTGAAAAAGTAGAGGAAAAGACCGAACAGGAAAGTATTGTTGAAAAGACAGTAGAAAAGGTGATTAAGGAAGAATTCCCTGTTGAGGAAGAAGAAAAAGAAGTAGTTGAAGAAGTGGATTTAAATTACTTAGCTACTTTACTTTTAACTGCCAGCAAGGATGAAAAGATTAATGATGCGATTATTTATAATAAACTGGAACTTTATAAGTATGAGCCAGATAATCGTAAATTCTATGAATTATTAAATAATACCGAATTATTTGCCAGTGGTCATGACGCAATTATTATTGTTGCTGATCACATGCGTGCTAATAATATCAATTCCAAGGAAACCAAGAATGCCTTGTATAATTTCCTGGTAACAGAACATGGAATTGATAAGGTAGTCTTTGCGATTGAAGAAAAAGACAAGATGAAACTGGTAAGTATTTATAAACAACTTATCAGAGACAGAAGTCAGGTGAGTCCTGGTACAGTAGTGAAACCAGAAATCGTTAAAGAAAAAACTAAAGAAGAAAAGTTAAGAGAAATGTTCTCTAACGTGAGAGTAGAAGAGTAATGTATCCAGATAAATTTAAGAAAATTATTGATATCTATGAGAAATTACCAGGCGTTGGTGCAAAGACTGCCCAACGCTATGCTTTTTCATTACTTAATTTCACCAGTGAACAGATAGAAGAATATGTGGATGCTTTAAATGATTTAAGTAATATCAGAAAGTGTTCATGCTGTGGCTTTTTAAGTGATGATGAATTATGCAATATCTGTAAGGATAATACAAGAAATGCTGAAACCATTATGGTAGTAGCTTATCCACAGGATGTAGTAGCTATTGAAAAGACTGAGACCTATAAGGGCCAATATCATGTCTTAAATGGTTTATTATCTTCATCAAAGGGCGTTTTCCCTGAAGATATTAATATCGATGGCTTATTAAAACATATTAATGATAATACCCGGGAAATAATTATTGCGACATCTCCTACCATGGATGGGGAAATGACCGCTTTATATCTTGATAAAATTTTAAAGGATAAGAATGTCCTGGTTACTAGACTTGCTCATGGTTTACCTATGGGTGCAAGCCTGGATTATGCTGATGAATTGACTTTAATAAAGGCAATGACAAATAGAAGAAAAATCGAGGAAGCATAATGAGACTGATTAAATCTTTTGATGACGACAACAACTTTTATAATGCGATAGTTCCTTTAACTATTGATATTAGTGAAGTTGTTTTTGTTTATTCACATGACATTGATGTAAATAGAGCTAAAACCGTTGAAAAGGTAATTAGAAAACATAAGGATTTAAAAATTACTTTTAAGAAGGTAAATGAAGAAACTTTATATAAATTACTGGATGAAGACTGCCTTGTTGATATTTCAGCCAGTAAGTATATTTCAATTATTTTGCATGAAGCAGCTATTCGTAAGAATCTGACAGTTCTATATTTTGATAGAGAAAATCAGATTATCAGAAATGCCAATCGTCATGAGAACTATATTAATCATGTCTTTAACTTTAAGATTGAAGATATCATCACTTTAGGTGGAGGTAAGATAATTTCCCATTTACATAAACCAATTGAAGATGACAATACTCGTTTAATGGTAAATAAGACAATTGAATATGCTTGTAACGACTATCCTTCTTTTATAGCTTTGGTATCTAAAATAAATTCAATTATTTCTTCAGTACCAAAGATAAATGAATCATTTATCTTAAATGATCAGTTAAAACAGAAGATTATCTGTGATGAAAATTATTTAAAATTTAAGGAATTAAACTTATTTACTATTGAGGATAATGAATTAATCTTCTACAACAAGGAAATCAATGAATTATTTAAGGTTTCTGGTTCTTTCCTGGAAAACTATATTTATCAGACACTGGTTGAAAGTAAGATATTTGATGATGTCTTGATGTCAGTAACTATAGAATTTGGATCTTATACCTGTGATTATCCGGTGCGTTGTGAACTAGATGCCTTGGTTTTAAAGGATAATAAATTAATATTTACTTCTATTAAATCCAATAAAGTAGAAGTGATGGACTTAAATGAAATCAAGGTCCACAATGTAATGTTTGGTAACCAGTTATCCAAGTCATTAATCTGTACCATGAATGATTTAAATAAGAAAAGACCGGGAGTCTATGCGAAAGCAGAAGATTTAGGTGTTTATATCATTGATCAGACAGCCTTTTTAGAAAAAACTCTTACCGAAAATGTTTTAAGCATTATAAATGGTACTTATAAATATGAGACAATATAACTAGAATATGTCAGCAATTGCTTATATTACAGACTCAAAGATGTTGGAACTTCATCGTTTGAATGCTAATAAGACGATGAATTTTTGGCGTCTGTCTTTAAATACAAGCTTTTCTGATTTTGGAATTGGTGATTTGGTTTTCTTCTTATCTAAAGATAAGATTTATCTGAATAAGAAGGAAAAGGGAATAGTAGGTTATGGAAAGTTAAAGAATTTCTATACTGCTTCGCCTAAGAAAATGTGGAAGGACTTTAAGACAGAGAATGGCTACAATACTTATGAAGAATTCAGTGAAGCTATTATTAAAGTTTCTAAAGGTTATGAACTGCCACAAAAAATATCTTCTTTATATTTAGGGGATGTAACTTTCTTCCAACATCCTATCTATTTAAGTGAATGTGGAGTAAATATTTCTAATAATGTAGAGTCTTATATCTACATCAAGCCAGAAAATACGGTAATTAAACTTCTGGAATTTGCTAAGAATAATATTGATATCTGGTCAAGCAGTGAAAATCAGGTTGATATAATTGATACGCAACAGCTGGAGTGTGCTATTAAAATAGCTTTTAGTAATATTGGTGATTATATTAAAAACAGTAAGGAATTAAATTCTGCTTATCGTAAAATGAAAAAACTGCAGGCCAATAATGAAGCCTGCACCTTTATCGGTAAGTCTAAATTAAATTTAATGCTGGTAAATGAAAGAGATGTCCTTATCGTTTTATACAATAATAAGAATATTGATAAAAGAATACTTCTAGGACAGTGTGAATTATATAAAAGATATATAGGTAGAAATTATCCTAATGCCTATAAGTTATATTTCAAGACGTCAAATGGTGATAAAGAGACAGATAAATTATTAAATAAATCTTAAAAGAAAAAGCTGCTATCAATTGTGATATCAGCTTTTTCTTTTACATTCATCTCCATATGGTATTTATCTTCCTTGGGAATCCAGATACTTACAAACTTATCGAAGTTAATGTTTTCTCTTTGACTTAATCTTTTTAATTGAATATCTTTATCGCATTCGACAAAAATCTTGTAATCATAATTATTGATTAAAAGGGGATGCAGGGAATATGATCCTTCAATTATTAATCTTGGATTAAATTGTTCATTACTTATAAAAGAAATATCATCGGTAGAATGATTGTATTGGTATAAAGTATAGTTTTCTTTATTAAAGTAAGGTTTAATAATATCTTTATTGAATCTATCAAAATCAATATTGCCGGCAATGATATCCATCCAGTTTTCTTTACGATATTTAAAGGGCAGATAAAAATAATCAATGGATACGACATTAGCTTTTAAATCTTCGCTAAGCAATTTGGCTAAAGTGCTTTTACCACTGCCACACATACCATCAATGGCAATAATAAATGATTCTTTATCTTTTAAGACATTTTTAATTATTTGATATTCTTTAGTATTTTTCATCTATATCATTATAAAAAAAGAATAAGGAATTAATCCTTATTCTTCAACAACTTTTTCCATATGTTCAGGTGAACTTACACCAAGAAGAGTTAAACCATTTCTTAATGTAATCTGAGTAGCCTTAGCTAATGCCATACGCTGTGCGGTTAGTTCTGGATTGCTTGGATCATTGATCTTGCAGGCACCATAGAAAGTATGGAAGTTTGCAGCCAGTTTCTGTACATAGTTACAAATCTTGTTTGGCTTTCTAGATACAGCTGCATCCGCAACAACACTTGGGAACTGTCTGATATATTTTAATAAATCATTTTCTTTTGGATGAGTTAATAAGTCATAGTTATCAAGCTTCTTAACTTCATAATCCTTTAAGACAGAACAGATTCTCGCATATGCGTATTGTACATAGTATACAGGGTTATCATTTGACTTATCTCTGGCAAGATTTAAGTCAAAGTCCATGTGAGTACCTAAGTCTTTTGATAAGAAGAAGTATCTTGTGCAGTCTACACCGATATCATCACAAAGTTCTCTTAGAGTAATGGCATTACCAGTACGCTTAGACATCTTTACTTCTTCACCATTTTCAATCATTCTTACCATCTGGCAGATATCAACCTGTAAGTTATCTCTTGGATAGCCTAATGCTTCCATAGCAGCTTTCATACGAGGGATATAACCATGGTGGTCAGCACCCCAGATGTTAACCAGGATTTCATAACCTCTATCATACTTGTATAGGTGGTTAGCGATATCTGGTGTCATATACGTGTAATAACCATCAGATTTCTTTAATACTCTATCTTTGTCATCGCCATACTTGGTAGCTCTAAACCAGATAGCACCATCCTGTTCATATAATAGATCCATTGATTTCATCTTTTCTACCGCAGCTTCAACCATACCCTGAGATACAATCCACTGTTCAGAAATCCACGAATCAAATTCACAACCATAGTAAGCAAGGTCTTTCTTGATTCTTTCAAGCTCAAGTTTCTTGCCATATTCTTTTAACTGATCAACAGCTTCAGCTTCTGGCATATTCAGATATTTTTCATAGCCTTCCTTAGCTACGATGTCCTTAGCGATTTCTACTACGTCTGGACCATGGTAACCATCTTCAGGAAGATTGAAATCTAAACCAGCGATTTCTCTGATTCTTGCATATAGTGATTTACCAAGATTTAGAATCTGAGCACCAGCATCGTTGATGTAGTATTCTCTAGTTGCGTCAAAACCAGCTTTACGCATAATTCTGATACAGCTATCACCCCAAACAGCACCACGGGCATGACCGCAATGCAGTGGACCAGTAGGGTTAGCTGATACATATTCTTCAAGTAATTTAACACCCTTACCAACATTAGATGAACCATAGTCTTCATCCATGTCTAATACAGTGTTAATGTCATTTGAAAATTGAGATTTACTTACGAAGAAATTAATGAAACCAGGACCGGCAATTTCTACACGGTCAATGAATTCGCTGGCGTTCTTTAATTCTTCAATAATTTCACTTGCGATTTCCTGAGGTTTTCTTTTTAAAACCTTAGTTAAACGCATAGCAACGTTAGTTGCGAAATCACCATTTTGGCGATCTTTAGGAATTTCTATAGTGATATCAGAAGTGTTAAGTTCTGTACCAAATTTTTTGTTTACTACTTCAGCTATTAAACTAGCTAATTGTTCTTCAATATTCATAAGGGCAGACCTCCGACTATAATTATAGCCAAAAAGCTCAAAAAACCCTATAGTTATAGGCTTATTTGAAGTGTTATTATGAAAACATAAATGGCAAACGGGGAGACAAATAATATGAAATACGATTTTACTTCAATAATTGATCGTAAGGGCCTGGATTCAATTGCGGCAGAACCCAACTTTAGCCCTGATGGCTGGTATAAATGTGAAAGACCAGATGTGGAAGATATGATTCCGATGTGGGTGGCAGATATGAATTTTAAGACACTGCCCGATATCACGGAAAAGATGATTGAAAGAGCTAAGCATCCACTTTTTGGTTATTTCAATATCAGGGATGAATATTATGATGCGATTATTAATTGGCAAAAGGACCAAAACAATATAGATAATCTAAAAAGAGAAAACATTGGTTATGAAAATGGTGTTTTAGGTGGAGTGGTATCAGCTTTAGAAGTATTAGCGGAAAAGGCAGCACCAGTACTGGTTAACTCACCAACTTATGTTGGCTTTACGCATGCTCTGGAAGATAATGGCTATACAATAATTCACAGTCCACTAATCAAAGATGAAAATGGCGTATGGCGTCTTGATTATGAAGATATGGATAAGAAGATTAAGGCTCATAAAATTCATGTGGCAATTTTCTGCAGTCCTCATAATCCTTGTGGCCGTGTCTGGGAAAGATGGGAAATTGAAAAGGCCATGGAAGTTTATAAGAATAATGATGTCTATGTAATTTCTGATGAAATCTGGTCAGACTTAACCTTATATGGCAATAAGCATATTCCTACTCAAAGTGTAAGTGAGGATGCAAGAAACAGAACTGTTGCCCTATATGCACCAAGCAAGACTTTCAATCTGGCAGGACTTATTGGTTCTTACCATATCATCTACAATAAGTATCTAAAAGACCGCATTGATTTCTATGAAACATCTACTCATTACAATTCAATCAATATGATGTCAATGTATGCCTTAATGGGTGCTTATAGTGAAAATGGTAAAGAATGGGTAGAAGAATTAAGACAGGTCTTAGCTGATAATGTTGACTTTGCCTATAACTATATCAAGGAAAACTTTGAGGGTGTTGATGTCTTTAAGCCAGAAGGAACTTATATGTTATTTATTGATTGCAAGCAGTGGTGCCTAAAACACAATACTACTCTAGAACAGTTATGGAAGGCTGGCGTAGCCAAGGGTGTCTTATGGCAAGATGGTCGTCCTTTCCATAATGAATATGCCATTAGAATTAATTTAGCCCTACCTACTTCAAGAGTAAAAGAGGCATTTGAAAGATTAAACACAATATTTAATGCATAAGAAAAAGGGGTCATGCCCCTTTTTGCTTAATCTGATAGTGTGTAATATTTCTTCAAGCTTTTCTTAATGGCGTTATAAGTATTTAAGCCATCTTCCTGTTTTAGTTCTTTGACAAGAGCTACATAAACATCATTGCTTGCCTTGGACTTCACAGAGTCCAGAATGTTCTTAACCTTTTCTACTTCAACGCTATTCTTTTCAGGAAGTTTATTGGAAAGAAAGACCAGTTTAGTTTCCTTTTTCTTGGTACTGGTTTTCTTTTTAGGAGTACTCTCCTTTTTTACTTCTTCCTTCTTTGTTTCTTTAGGTTTTGCAGGCTGGGTTTCAGTCTTTTTCTTCTTATTGGTGTTTTCCTTTTTCTTAGCTGCTGGCTTAGTGTCAATGCGGGAAATCTTGAAACCCTTATTAGTCCAGAATTCAATTACATTGTCATAACCAGTATCCTGAGAAACGATTACATATTCTGAGTTAGCATTCTTGCCAATCAGATAGCCAAGATAAGATGAAAGATAGAAATCTAAAGAATTTTTGCCAATCTTGCAATCGTGAATAGTGTACTTATTCTTGTTTTTGTTTTCGGTAATCTCGTGAAGTAATGAGAAATTTAAATTCTTGGCATTTTCAGTAACAAAAAGATGTAAATCCATCTTTTTGTGACTTGCCAGAAGATCGATCCAGGTAGAACCAACATTCTCAGTGTCTATCAGATAAGCTACAGTTTTTTCAAATAGCATCGTTCCACCTCGCTACCATTATACAAAAAAGAACGACTTAATAGTCGTTCTTGATACCCTTAATACAATATTTAAGAATCCAGTTTTTGAAGTCATTTGGATCAGCACCATTTCTAATTTCTTTTAAGAAATTTCTGAAATACTGGTCCTTAGAATCAGGAATAGAAATAAAGCCACAGCCGTTTTCAATCATTATCTTATTGGCAAACAGGATAGCAGCTCTGACATCACCATCCTTAAATAACTTCTTATCCAGAATATATAACATAACATCAATAGCGATTTCGGTATTAGCCTTGGCTGGCTGGTTAATCATCTTATATAGATATTCAACCTGTTCCTCAGTTAATTCATTATTGATGTTGTCCATTAGACCATCCATCAAAATCCAGTGCATATCCAAAAGATATGAGTAGTCTGCTTCCAAGTCTGGTGTTTCTAATAAAAACTTATAAGTCTTTTTGAAGTTTCTTAATGCCTTGCCTTCTTCAGTACTTAAATCAGGTTCCTCTTTGCAGAATTCTGGTGTTACATCATAACGCGCCAGACGCATTGATTCATAGATATAGCGATCCAAGTTGTTTTTTACAAATAGGACATTTTGTGTACGAGACATTGTGTATTTGTTTAGCATAAGAATCCACTTCCTTCTTGTATATTTTACCAAGAAAAAGAGAGAATAATATAAACTTAAGTATGGAGGATTTAATTATGGCCTGTACAACAATTTTAGCTGGTAAAAAAGCTACATATAATGGCTCAACAATGATAGCCAGAAACGATGATGGTTTCTTTGATGTAAAGAAACTGGTAATCGTTGATTCCAAGAAACAACCCCGTAAATATAAGAGTAAGATTGCTCACTTAACAATAGATTTACCTGACAACCCTTTAAGATATACTTCAACACCAAGTGTTGATTTATCTAGTGGTATCTGGGCAGCCAATGGTATTAATGAATTAAATGTTGCGATGACCGCAACTGAAACTGTTACTACCAATCCTTTGGTAATGGGTGCTGATCCATATGTGAAATATCAGAAAGCCAAGGGTAATAAAAAAGAAGTACCTGGTGGTATTGGTGAAGAAGACCTGGTTGTCTTAGTTCTTCCTTATATTAAGAGTGCCAGAGAAGGTGTACTTCGTTTAGGATCTTTATTAGAAACCTATGGTACCTATGAATCAAATGGTATTGCTTTCTCTGATAAAGATGAAATCTGGTGGTTAGAAACTATTGGTGGTCATCACTGGATTGCCAGAAGAGTAAAAGATGAAGAAGTAGTAATTATGCCAAATCAGTTTGGCTTAGACTGCTTTGATATGGAAGATGCCTTGAATGAAGGAAAAGAAAATCTTTGTTCAAAGGATTTAAAAGAATTTATTGAAAAAAATCACTTATTGATGGATGGTGAAAGATTCAACCCACGTGTAGCCTTTGGTTCACACAGTGATGCTGACCATGTCTATAACACACCTCGTGGCTGGTATATGGGAAGATACTTCAATCCTACTAAATATAAGTGGGATGGTGAAAATGCTGATTTCAACCCACAAAGTGATAATATTCCTTGGTCATTTATTCCGGAAAAGAAGGTGACAGTTGAAGATATTAAATATGTCTTATCAAGTTATTATCAGGGAACACCATATAATCCACATGGAAAAGATCCAAAGAAGGGAATATATCGTCCAATTGGTATTTCTAGAACGGGTGTAATGGCAGTCCTAGAAATCAGAAACAATGTACCAAAAGAAATCAGCGCCATTGAATGGATCTGCTTTGGCTGCAATGCCTATAATGCGATGATTCCTTTATATGCGGATGTTGATAGACTACCAGCATATGTATCAAACACAACATTAACAGTAGATACTAATTCTTTCTATTGGACCAGCAGATTAATTGCCGCTATGGGTGATCAAAACTTTAAGACCTGTGTCATGGATATTGAAAGATATCAGGGTGCGATGGCTAATAAGGGTCATCAGCTTATTAATGAATATGATGCCAAGATTTTAGAAACTAAAGATTACTCATTAAAGTATGAAGCCAATAATAAACTTTGTGAAATGGCGAAAGAAGAAGCTGACAACGCGTTAAATAAGATATTAATGGATGCATCTAAAAATATGACAGTTGGCTACAGCAGGGCGGATAACTAATGGAACTATTTAAGACATTTGGTGAAGAAATAAGTATTGAATCTTTATTAACGATTGGACCTGAAAACTATGTGCTAGTAGATACAAGAAATGAAGATTCATATGAATATGGAACTATTCAATACGCCATCAATAACCGGCATATTCTAAAAGATTTAGAAGAAGATAAATTAGATAAAAATAAGTCATACATACTTTTCTGTATGTATGGAAATGAGTCAAAAGAAATAGCTAGTAAGTTAAGAGAAAAAGGCATAGATGTTACTTGTATCCAAGGTGGTTACAGCTCTTATTTGCGCTTTAATTTAGATAGAGAAGAACTAAAAGAAGAAGTAGAAAAATCTCTGATGAAAGTCTATCGCAAAAGACTGCTTTCACCATTTCTAAAAGCTATCAATGACTATCAGATGATACAGGATGGCGATAAGATTGCGGTCTGTATTTCCGGTGGCAAAGACTCTATTTTAATGGCTAAATTATTCCAGGCTTTACATAAATTTTCAGCTATTAAATTTGAACTTGTCTTTATGGTAATGGACCCAGGCTACAGTAAATTAAATAGAGAATTAATTGAAAAGAACTGTCGTAATTTAGGTATACCGGTAGAAATCTTTGAAACAAAGATTTTTGATACGGTATACGATATTGAGAAGAGTCCTTGTTATTTATGTGCGAGAATGCGTAGAGGCTATTTATACTCTAATGCGAAAAGACTTGGCTGCAATAAAATTGCCTTGGGACATCATTATGACGACGTTATTGAAACAGTAGTAATGGGTATGTTCTATGGCGCTCAGATGCAGTCAATGATGCCTAAATTAAAGAGCGATAACTTCGAAGGTATGGAATTAATCAGACCTTTATATCTGGTAAGAGAGAAGGATATTATCACTTGGCGTGATCATCATAATCTGCACTTTATTCAATGTGCATGTCGTTTTACTGAGAATAATCACAAGGTACAAGATGATGGTTCAAGCACAAGTAAGAGACTGGAAATTAAGCACTTAATTAAAGAGCTTAAGAAGACCAATCCGTTTGTTGAAAAGAATATTTTCAAGAGTACTGAAAATGTTTGTCTTGATAATTTAATCGCTTATAAAAAGAATGGTAAACGTGTTCATTTCTTAGATGAATATTAGAGTGTATAATAATTGTAACAATCATTATTACATCAGGAGATTATTATGCAAATTTCAAGTAGATTAACAATGGCTGTGCATATGCTGGTATATATAAATGTTCATTCAAATGAGAAGGTCACCAGCGATATGATGGCTAAGTCTGTTAATACAAATCCAGTCATTATCAGAAGACTTTTATCACAGTTAAAAGAAGCTGAAATCATCACAGTTACAAGAGGTACAGGTGGTGTTGAAATCATCAAACCTTTAAATAAAATTACACTACTGGATATCTACTATGCAGTTGAATGTGTTGGTGAAGAAAATCTCTTCGCTTTCCATAATCCAAATAAAAGAGATAAGGTAGGTAGAAAGATTCATCCAGCTTTAGATGATAGATTACTGAATGCCCAAAACGCTTTAGAAAAACAATTAAGCAAGGTTAATCTTTCACAGATTATTAACGACATCAAGCAATGAAACTCTTAGTAGAAATTGATAGAAAGGTTCATGAAATAGAAGGTGAATCAGCACGTAGTCTATTCGATGAAATCAATAAGATTCAGGATATGATTACGCTTCTTGATTCAGCTATCTGTTTTGGTACTTCTTTTGATCAGAAAGATATTGAAAAACTAAAGACACTTATCAATAGTTATGAAGATAATACTATAACAATGGAAGATATTATCGATTTAGAAATTCATTTAAGTGTCTGTGATATTAAGGTTATAAATGCGTAAGATTCGTCTTATGCATTTTTATTTGATTGACAGTATAAATGCTGATTGGAAAAGAACAAAATAAAGAGTATACTAATTATAGTAAATATCCGTAAAAAACATATAATTACGGAGGTAAACAGTAATGATTTATACATATGAAGAATGTTTAAAACTATATGGCAGTGATTACCAGATAAGAAAACAGATAACATTAAAAAATCTTTATCAAATTGAACCTGGTATTTATTCCGATAAGGAGTATGAAACGCGCGTCGCTATTATTATGAAAAAATATCCTTTTTCTGTTTTTACTCTTAATAGTGCGTTTTATTACCAAGGTTTAACTGATACAATACCTGAGAAATTTTATATAGAAACGGATAAAGATGCTGCAAAAATTACAGATAAAGCAATAAAACAATTATTTGATAATAATTCGAGCTTGGAATTAGGTGTGGAAGTAAAAAAATATAATGGTGATGAAATTAGAATCTTTTCTAAAGAACGATTGTTAATAGAACTCATAAGACATCGAACAAAACTTTCTTTTGATTACTATAAAGAAATAATAGGGAATTATAGAAAGATTGTTTCGGAACTCGATTTTCAAGCGATAGAAGAGTACGCTGAACAATTACCTAAAACAAATCTGGTTATGAACATTATTAGGATGGAGATACTTTAGTGAATATACGTGAATTAACAAAAGAAATAGAAAACCTTGGATACAAAGATGAAAACGCATCAGCTAGAGTTTGCCAAGACATTATATTAAAAGCAATTTCAAAAAGTACACTATCACGTAATGCAACTATAAAGGGAGGTGTTGTGATGAGGAGTATGACAAATAACATACGAAGAGCAACACAGGATATGGATATAGATTTTATAAGATATTCTTTGTCTGATGATTCTATAGATATGTTCGTAAAAAAGATAGATTGTCTAGATGGTATTACAATTAAACGTATTGGTAAAATATTGGAACTCAATCAACAAGATTATCATGGAAAACGTGTTTTTGTTGAAATTTCCGATGAAGAAGGCAATAGTGTTGAAAGTAAAATCGATTTAGGTGTCCATAAAAGATTAGAAATAACACAAGAAGAGTATTGTTTTGATATCGTATTTGATGAAGAAGGGGCGTCCCTTCTGATAAATTCAAAAGAACAAATGATAGCAGAAAAAATTAGATCACTGTTAAAATTCGGCAGATTTAGTACAAGATATAAAGATATATTTGATATTTATTATTTCTGCGAAAAAGTTGATGCTGAAAAGTTTAAATGTTGTATGAAACATATTGTTTTTAGCGATTCTAAAATGCGAGAAAACAATATGGATGATGTGTATAAAAGAATATCAAATATTTTTAAAGATAAAGTATACAAGTCGGCAGTTGATAAAAGTGATAAACGTTGGCTCGATGAGGACATAGATACTATATTTGATGGTATATTAGAATTCATTGGTTCTATATCTTAATCAATGAACTGACAATTTTGTTTAAGATATAGAAAATAGTATAATGTATCAGCATTAATAAGTAGATGTAGCAATATTAATGGTTTAAAAGGAGAGACAAATGAAGAAAAAGAAATTCGAAATGCCTCATACTTTCGTCATTATTTTTGGCGTAGTAATGTTAGCGGCAATACTAACAATGTTTATCCCTCTGGGAAGATATCAAACTAAGGAAATTACTTATATTCAAAATGGTACTGAAAAGACAAGAGTTGTTCTTGATCCCGAAAGCTTTGAATATGTATTAGATGAAAATGGAAACAAAATTACTTCAGTAGCTCCATTATTTGGAACTGAAGATACTGGCAGACAAGGTATTCTGAACTATGTCTTTGAAGGTATGACAACTGGTGATAAATGGGGTTCAGCAGTTGGTATCATTGCCTTCATTCTGGTAGTAGGTGGTGCCTTCGGCATCGTATTAAAGACTGGTGCCATTGATAGTGGTATCCATCGAATCCTTTCAATAACCAAGGGTAAAGAAATAATCCTGATTCCAATTCTAACTATCCTGTTCTCATTAGGTGGTGCAGTATTTGGAATGGGTGAAGAAGCTATTCCCTTTGTAATGATAGTTGTGCCAATGTTTATCGCCTTAGGTTATGATGCGATAGTTGGTCTAATGTGTACATATGTAGCAACACAGGTTGGTTTTGGTACTTCTTGGCAAAACCCATTCTCACTAGCAGTAGCTCAGGGTATCGCTGGTGTTCCGGTAATGTCTGGTGCCTGGTTTAGAATTCCACTTTGGATTGTCTTTACTGGCGCAACAATTATCTTCACAATGACATATGCCAAGAAGATTAAAAAGAATCCTCAATTATCTGTAGCTTATGAAACAGATGCTGCATATCGTAATGAATTTAAAGACAACAGTGAAGAAAAAGAATTCAATCTAGGCCACAAATTAGTTCTATTAACAATCCTGGCTTGCATTATCTGGACTGTTTGGGGCGTTGTAGCTAAGGGCTACTATATTCCAGAAATCGCATCACAGTTCTTCATTATGGGCTTAGTTGCAGGTATTATTGGCGTAGTATTCAAATTAAACAATATGACAGTAAATGACATCGCATCATCATTTACAAATGGCGCAAAAGATATGGTTGCGGCAGCAATGTGCGTAGGTATGGCACAGGGTATCATCATCGTACTAGGTGGTACAAGCGCAACTGATGGTACAGTATTAAATACAATCCTTCATTCAATTTCAAATGGAATGCAGGGCTTACCAACTGTCATCTCAGCTTGGTTTATGTATGTCTTCCAGTCAGTATTCAACTTCTTCGTTGTATCTGGTTCTGGTCAGGCAGCGCTGACAATGCCAATCATGGCTCCACTTGCTGACCTTGTTGGTGTATCAAGACAAACTGCTGTCTTAGCATTCCAACTAGGTGATGCCTTCACAAACTTCATCGTACCAACATCAGGTGTATGTCTGGGTGCTCTTGCAGGTGCTAAGCTACCTTGGGGTAAATGGGCTAAATTCCAGATTAAGTTCCAGCTTGTATTATTCATCCTATCAACAATCGCAATGGTACTTGCTGTAGTAGTTGGATTAGTATAATTTAAAAATCTCTAGAGTTAATCTAGAGATTTTTTATGCTTAAATAAAAATCTCCCACCATAGAGGTGAGAGATTGAATGAGTGATTATTGAGCTTCAGAGAACTGGTCTTTGCCTACACCACATAGTGGGCAAACGTAATCAGCAGGTAGATCTTCGAATGCTACACCACCGTTTTCTTCTGGATTGTATTCAAATCCACATACATTACAAACGTGTTTCATTTACTTAATTCTCCTTAATTATTTACCGAAGTAGCGATCTAATAGACCCTTAAGAGCCTTACCGTGTCTAGCTTCATCTCTAGCCATTTCATGAACAGTATCATGGATAGCATCTAAGTTGTTCTTCTTAGCACACTTAGCTAAATCAGTCTTACCCATAGTAGCACCGAATTCGCAATCAACTCTCCAAGCTAAGTTCTTCTTAGTTGAATCAGTCATCATTGGTTCTAATTCTGAACCTAATAATTCAGCGAATTTAGCAGCGTGTTCTGCTTCTTCGAAAGCAGCCTTTTCCCAGTATAAACCGATTTCAGGATAACCTTCTCTATGAGCTACTCTAGCCATAGCTAAGTACATACCTACTTCTGAGCATTCGCCAGTGAAGTTAGCCTTTAACTGTTCTAAGATATAAGTCTTATCTTCTTCAGATACATTAGCGTTATTCTTTACAGTTGAAGCGTAAACACCAAATTCGTGTTCAGCAGCTAGCTTTAATTCGCCTTCCTGAGCCTTGAACATATCAGCGCCTACATGGCAAACTGGACAAGCTTCAGGTGCAGCATCACCTTCATGAACATAACCACAAACAGTACAAACAAATTTCATTATTATTAATCTCCTTCTTTAATACAATTATTGCACATTCCTTGAATTAAGAATGAAAAACCTGTGACTTTATTTATATTTAATTCTTTTTTATTCACAATCGCTTCTTTTAAACTTTCAGGGATTGTAATTTCAGAATCATATACCTTTTTACACTTTTGACAATAGAAATGATAGTGTTCACCAGTGAAGGCATCAAAGTGATCCTTGCCATCATCAGTATGAACCTTTATAGCTAAGTTATTATCTACCAGCTGTCCTAAATTACGATAGACAGTGCCAAGAGAAATATTTGGAATCTCTTCTTTTACATGCTGATAAACATCTTCAGCAGTAGGGTGACTCTTAGTAGATTTTAAATAGTTATGTATAAGATCTCTTTGTCTAGAGTAGTTCATCCTTTCCTCCAAATCTAGGAATAATTCCTACTTTTAGTATATACCTATTTTATTGGAATGCAATAGAAAAATAGTAATTATTCCTAATTTTTTAAATTGATTGAAATGATAAGATTAAATAAGAAGGGAGAAATGACAATGAATCCAGTAAAACAGTTCTATTACAATCAGGCTCAGGTTGTAATCAATAATATGAAGAAAAGAAATTTTGAAGTTTACTATGTAGAAAATATGGAAGAAGCTAAAGTCAAACTGGCTGAACTATTAGGTGAAAAGAAAGTAATTGGCTATGGAGGCAGTGAAACTATTGATGAAAATGGTGTTAAAGACTTTTTAAGGGAAAAGGGTCATGAGTTTATTGTTAGAGAAAATTATAAGACTGCTGA
This sequence comes from Erysipelotrichaceae bacterium, assembly GCA_030526485.1. Classification (GTDB taxonomy): domain Bacteria; phylum Bacillota_I; class Bacilli_A; order Erysipelotrichales; family Erysipelotrichaceae; genus Colivicinus. Next base: position 41,912 of record JAUNCS010000004.1, read on the forward strand.
AGAAAGAAAAGAATTAAATGCCAAATTAATTAATGCGGATGCTTTCTTAATGAGTTCTAATGCGATTACTATTGATGGGGAATTGGTGAATATTGATGGCGCCTGCAGCAGGGTAGCTTTCCTTTTATATGGACCAAGTGAAGTATATGTGATTGCTGGCATGAATAAGGTAGTCAGTGATCTTGACTCAGCTATTAAGAGAATAAAGAATACAGCTTCACCTAAAAATACTGTGCGATTAAATAAGGATACGCCATGTGCTAAATCAGGAGTATGTGGTGATTGTTATAAGGACTCAATCTGCTGCTCAACAGTTATAACCAGAATGAGCAGAATTCCTAATAGAATTAAAGTTATTCTTGTGGGTGAAGAACTGGGCTATTAAAAAATTAACAAAAAAGGTATTGAAAACGCTTTTAGTCTTTGATAGGATAAAAGACGTAAATTAAGTGTGTCACTGATTCGATCAGGCATCAGCAATTTATCTAAAGTCTTTTTTAGATATTGTTGATGCCTTTTTTGTTTATCTGACACCAGGAGGGGAAAAATGAAAGATAAAATTTTCGGAGTCCTGCAAAGAGTTGGTAGAAGCTTTATGCTTCCAATCGCAATCCTACCAGTTGCAGGTCTACTACTTGGTATTGGTGGTTCTTTCACTAATACTACAATGCTTGAATCTTATAACTTATTAGGAGTTATGGGTCCTGGCACAGTTTGGTACACATTATTCTATGTAATGTCAAAAGCTGGTGATATCGTATTCGGCAACTTACCAATCATCTTCGCTATGGGTGTTGCGATTGGTATGGCTAAGAAGGAAAAAGAAGTTGCAGCTCTAGCTGCAGTTGTTGCCTTCTTCATCATGCACGTATCAATCTCAGCAATGATCGATATTACAGGTGCTGCTGCTACAATGCACGATGGTGCTATCGCTTCAGCTTGTGGTATCAATTCATTACAGATGGGTGTATTCGGTGGTATTATCGTAGGTCTTGGTGTAGCTGCTCTACACAACAAGTTCTACAAGATTGAATTACCACAGGTATTATCATTCTTCGGTGGTACTAGATTTGTACCAATCATCTCTGCTATTGTTTACCTTTTTGTAGGTATCTTAATGTTCTTTATCTGGCCAACTATCCAGAACGCTATCTATGCTGTTGGTGGCGTAGTAAGAAACTCTGGCTACTTTGGTACATTTGTATACGGTTTAATGGAAAGAGCTTTAATTCCATTTGGTCTACACCACGTATTCTATATGCCATTCTGGCAGACAGGTGTTGGTGGCACTATGGAAGTTGCTGGCAGACTTGTTGAAGGTGCTCAGAACATCTTCTTCGCTCAGCTTGCTGATCCTGCTACTACAGAATTCGCTGTTGAAGCTACTAGATTCATGTCTGGTAAGTTCCCACTAATGATCTTCGGTCTTCCAGGTGCAGCACTAGCTATGTACTATTGCGCAAAAGACAACAAGAAGAAAATTGCTGGTGGTCTATTAATCTCTGCTGCTTTAACTTCAATGTTAACAGGTATCACTGAACCACTAGAATTCACATTCTTATTCGTAGCTCCATTACTATATGTAATCCACTGTATCGGTGCTGGTTTAGCATATATGTTTATGCATATCTTCGGTGTAGGTGTTGGTATGACATTCTCTGGCGGTATGATCGACTTAACATTATTCGGTATCCTTCAGGGTAACAGCAAGACTCACTGGATCTGGGTTGTAATCGTTGGTATCTTCTATTTCATCGCTTACTTCCTAATCTTCTCTGTAATTATCAAGAAAATGGATCTTAAGACTCCAGGTAGAGAAGATGATGATGAAGAAACTAAGCTATACACAAGAAGTGATGTAAATGCTAAGAATGATTCAAACAATGTTTCTGCACTAATCGTAAAGGGCTTAGGTGGTGCAGAAAATCTAAGCGACGTTGACTGTTGTGCAACTAGACTTAGAGTTACTGTAAAAGATGCTTCAAAAGTAAGTCAGGATACATTAAAGACTTCAGGTGCTGCTGGTGTTATCGTTAAGGGCAACGGCGTACAGGTTATCTATGGTCCAAAGGTATCAGTAATCAAGTCTAACTTAGAAGACTATTTAGCTAATCCTACTGCAGTAGTTGAAGAAACTGTTGTTGAAGAAGTTAAGGAAGAAAAGAAAGCTGTTGCTGCTGAATTAGCTGCAATCTGCGATGGTAAGGTTGATCTAATCACTAACACACCTGATGAATCATTTGCACAAAAGATGATGGGTGATGGTGTAATGTTTGTTCCGTCTACTGGAAAGATCTATTCACCATGTGATGGCACTATCGGTTTCATCTTCCCAACAAAGCATGCCTTAGGTATGACTGACAATAACGGTACAGAAATCCTATTACATATCGGTATTGATACTGTAAATATGGGTGGTGAAGGCTTCGATGTAAAAGTAAGCGATGGCCAGACTGTTAAGAAGGGTGACCTATTAATGGAAGTAGATCTTAAGTTAGTTGAAGAAAAGGCTAAGTCTACTGCTTCTGTTATGGTATTTACTAACCTTGGCGAAGATAATACAATTGAAGTTGTAAAACTAGGTGAAGTAAATCATAACGATTTAGTTCTAAATTTAAAATAATAAGGATAAGTAATGTATAAAGTCAGGACCGTTCTGGGAAATAACGCGATACTTGTATTAGATGATTCTGATTCTAGAGAAACTATTTTTATTGGTACTGGAATTGGCTTTGGACGCAAGGTCGGAATGACAATAGATATAGCGGGTAAAAATGTTACCCGCTATGTTCAAGAAAAGGGTAAGGATATTAGTGCTCAACTAATCAAGAATGATTCCGTATATCTGGAAATTGCTGATAAGCTGATTACTAGTGCTGCCAGTAAGTTTGAAAACTTCGATCGCAACATCTTGATACCGTTAAGTGATCACATTGCCTTTGCCATTTCCAGAATGGACTCAGGCTTAGTGATAAATAATCCATTTAAAAACGACATCAAACTGCTTTTTAAAGAAGAATTTGATGTAGCAATGGAAAGTGTTTCTATTATTAAAGAAAAACTTAATAAGACAATTAATGAAGATGAAGTATCTTATATAACTCTTCATTTACATAGTGCCAGATCAGATATGAAAGTTGACCAGTCACTTATCTTGGCTACGCTGGTAAATGAATCGTTAAGTGAGATTGAAAAAACACTGGATATTAAGATAGATGTCAACAGTCTCTCTTATTCAAGACTATTAACTCATCTCAAGTATTTATTATTAAGATGTAATATGAATGAGAAACTAAGAATAGATATGAGTGATTACACCAAAACTAAATTCCCTGTTTCTTATAAATTGGCTGAAAACGTAATAAAGAAATTTTCTAAAATGCTTAAAGTATCAATCGATGAGATTGAAGTCGGCTACCTCGCATTGCATATCGAAAGAATCTGTTCCACTAATGATTAGTGGAACTTTTTTATATATTAAGAATTTCAATGCGTCGTTATATAACACTATAACGGCGTTTTCTTCTGTATTTCAGTTTAGGACATAACTAAAAGAATTTTTCGAGAATATAGATTGTTGTTTACTTGTAAATGTTTTATTTATTATTAAATCTATCAGAGTCAGCTCTATACATATATTCAAGACAGAATGGACATAACATTCTATCTTCTTCAATATATGGAGGAAGTTCTCTCATTCTTTTAAGAGTTTCTTCATCTGTTACTTCTTTGTAGCCACAGGCTACGCATTTCATTAATACATCCTTGTTTGTAGTATCTGTCATTTCTTTTTCCTTCCAGTGGGTTGCAGGTGTATACATATCTAAATGTACCGGAACATCCACATTTCAATATATCTCTATTATAGGAATCGGCGATGTGTGTTCTAAATTTAAGTGATTCGAGTTTCTTCTTTAATAAGTATTTTCTTGTCTGCTTATTGGTTGTATGCTTGTAAGGAAATTTCTTACCAAGGAGTTCGTTTATTTTATCAAGCAGTGCGCCGCTTTTATTACTGTAAAAGCCATAATACCTAATCATCCTGAAATGTTTATCCGGAATATGGATAATCATCTTACCTAAAAGTTTTTTGCCCGTTTCATTTACGACTATTCTTTTCTCTGTTTTATGGTCTTCGTACCACCATGAGACGGAATCTGTTTTACTATCATAGGACGTAATCCTGCTTTCAGCCATAACGGGCCTGCCGGCATATCTCATCATATAGGAAACACAGCCATTAACGTCTTTAAGATTACGTTCTTTATTTCTTTCATCTACTTTAGCGTATACATAAAAACCGTGATCTCTTTTCTTATAACTGTTATCAATTAGTCTTTTGATAATTTTGTCATTTGGATATCTTTCTAAAAGAAGCCTATTCACTTCATACATCCAGGTGTGTCTTAAAGAGGCATAATTGAAATGATTAAACCTTTTGATTTCATTTTTCTTTGAATTGTATATAAGTTCAGGAACAAGCGCATGAATATGAGGGTTCCATTTTAAATCTCTTCCGAATGTGTGAAGAGTGGCTATTTCACCAAATTCATTTAAACCATTATAGTTTCTAAATAAATAGTAATTATCTTTAGGATTCTTTACTATTCCTTTCTTTCTTCTGACTTTATTAAATAGAGAATTGTTGAACAGTTTCATTAGAGTATTTCTTGAAGCCACAAAAAGAATATTTAGAGATTCTCTATCTTTTCTGAATAGTTCTCTATATTCTTCAGGGATAGTAAAAACCATGTGCCTGTGTTTTATATCTATACACATGGTTTCAGCTTTTGAAGCCAGTGTTTTCTGTAGCTTAATACCACAAGAAGAACAGAAACGTGAATGACAATGTCTAAACAGCCATATCCAGTTATCGCAGTTATCACAATCAAACGCATCGAATCCAAGATAAACTGTTTTACATAAAAGTGTTTGATAAACATTATCTAGTATTACTTCTCTAGCTATTCCACTTTCATCAATCGATTCTAACCACTCAAGGTTATTCCAGATTATTTCTTTTATTCTTGGTTTACTCAGATCCTTCTTGTATGAATCAAAGTCCGATAATAATCCGATACTGTTTTGATCTATATTATGTAATGATAAATCTATCATTAATTAAATTATAAATATAAAAAGGCAGACCTTATTAGGCTGCCTCGCTATTCAAATTAACGTTCACGTAGTGAGCTTTTTTATTGAACGGGGATTTGCGTAAAATGCATTAAAAAAGGTTGTTGAGATACTCAACAACCATATAGCTATTCAGTTCTTAATGCGATAACCGGATCTTGTTTAGCAGCCTTCTTAGAAGGGATAAAGCCAGCAATCATTGTAAGTACAACTGAGATAATGATGAGGATTATAGCTGGTTTTAAACCAAGAGTAGCCTTGATATTATCAATATCAGTTAACTTATAAATAATATTGTTAATTGGGAAAGTAGCCAGATAAGAAACGGTTACACCCAAAGTACCTGATAATAAACCAATAATAAATGTTTCAGCATTAAATATCGAAGAGACATTCTTCTTGGAAGCACCCATAGCTCTTAGAATGCCAATTTCCTTAGTACGTTCCATAACGGAGATTAAGGTAATAACCGCAATCATGATACTAGATACAAATAAGGAAATAGATACAAAGGCAATTAGTACATAAGTAACAGCATTCACAATAGTCTGAACTGAAGATATCAGTACACCAGTCATATCGACATAACTGATTTCCTTTTCTTCATCATTGACGATACTGTTATATTTATCAATCAGTTTCATGAAGTTATCCTTCGCATTGAAGTTCTTGAAATAGATTGAAATAGAAGTAGGTTCATCAATATTCTGATAACCAAGATTAGTTAAGTTATTCTTATATGAAGCAGTAGAACCTGTTAACATTGAAGACATCAGTCTTTGTAGTTCATCTTCATTCATATTGAAGTTGAAAGCTTTCGCAAAAGCATTTGTATCAACAGTCATAATATCTTTACTAAAGACATTCTGTAAGCCACTAAGTGATTCAGCCATTGGTGTCATAATTTCCGCAGTAGACATTAGAACACCTGCTGACATTAATGATTTAGCCAGATTATTAGAAACCGTAGCATACTTTGTCGCAACCTCAGGAATCATAGCTGAAGTAGCAAATAAGGTAGTGCTGCTTAAAGTATTAACACCATCAGAATAAGTTCTGGTCATATCTGTTGGATTAATAGTGTAGATAATTTCACTTCCTGCGGTACAAGTAGTAGCGATAGTCTGATAATACTTTTTAAACATCAGCTTAGAGCTTTCAGCTAAATCAGCATAATCAGTATCGGTAAGAATAGAACTTGCGGCTGTAATAATCTGTGTTGTATCACTTGGTAAGCCAAGCGAACCAATATTCTCAACCAATGTATTTAAAGCGGCCTTATAGTAAGCAGCATTAATACCATCGCCATAAGTATCATAGTCACTGATATCAATCTTTAAATAAGCAGTACTTGGATCACTTGGATCTGTTAAGACAGTTTGAACTCTTGATCCAGGGATTAATGGACTGCCTTCATAGGTGCTGATAATTGAATTAAAGATAACTGTATTTAAGCCAACGACCATTTCTGATGAAGAAGAAATCATCGGAGCGTACATACTTGCATATTTATCGGCAACCTTCATCATATCTTCACTGGACATCATATTGAAGTTAAAGTCGCTTTCGCTGATATTAACTTTGAAGGCTTTCTTAAGCATTTCTTCATCAACAGAAACCATATCATTGAAGTCAATGCCACTGTTTTCTTTTTCATCATCAAAGCGATTACCAGAGAAAACATCAATATCCTTATTATTTAACTGTTTCTGAACAATTGGAGATTGACTGGCTTTTTCAATGACATGTTCAACTAAGGCATGTGAATACATAACACCAGCTAGATTGCTGTCACCAGTAGCGTAGGCAACACCAGTAATCTTTATATCTTCTGACTGTCTGTAGATTTTATTCATATAGTCTTCATCACCAGTCATATCTTCGTAAGTGTTGTACTTAGCGTTGTATTTATATAAGTCAGTGACATCAATCAGCTTTAATTCGATATTCATCAGATCTTCATAAGTGATAGTCATTGGCTCATTCACAATACTTACTTCTTCACCGGTCATTACCTGTGAGAAGATGGTCTTTAGTTCAGCAGCTTCTCTTAAACCTAATGAATAGACAAATAAATCAGGAATCTTATCTTTTTGGGACAGGACAACAAGTACTTCATTGTAGTTGCTTGGCCAGTCACCAATTAGTAATTCACATGATTCTTTTAATGTATCAGTTTCATATTCCGCAAAAGTTCCCATAGAAGAACTTGAAGAAACTGAACTAAGCAGGGACATTGCACTGTCTGAATAGAAAGAAGACATAATGGTATTAGGATTTAATTGGGCAATAGCGCCAGTTACATCCTTGGTATAGATTCTTGGGCTTACTGAATAAGCATAAGTAATCTTTTCCACGTCGTTTTCATATAATTCTTTATTTTCATCTAACCAGTTCATGAAAGATTCCAGGTCATTTGAACCAATAGAACCCATCATAGATGAGATAACCATGGTTTCTTTTACTGAGCCTTCAGGAATATCTTCCTTATTGGCATCCACATGGGCAGTTAGTAAGGCTCCAAAGACATTGGAAGTCTCCGATTGGATAGTTAATGGATAAGAAGACATGGTTTCTTCTTGGATATCATCAATATAATTCTGGAAACCAGTTGATAGAGCCAGAATCAAGGCAATTCCGATAATACCAATAGATCCCGCAAAAGCTGTTAGTAAAGTTCTTCCTTTCTTGGTTAATAAGTTATTGAAAGAAAGTGAAAGGGCAGTAAAGAAGCCCATCTTGGCATTTCCCAGTCTTTTTTTAACCGGAGGCTCAATTTCTTCTTCCTCTAATATATAGGGATTAGTATCACCAGTAATATCGCCATCCTTTAGATTAACAATACGATTGGCATACTGTTCAGCCAGTTCCGGGTTATGAGTAACCATGATGACCAGCCTGTCCTTAGCTACTTCTTTTAATAATTCCATTACCTGGACAGAAGTCTTGGTATCAAGAGCACCAGTCGGTTCATCAGCCAGGACAATAGAAGGGTTATTTACCAGGGCTCTGGCAATAGCTACTCTTTGCATCTGACCACCAGACATCTGATTAGGTTTCTTGTGAGCCTGTTCCTTAAGACCTACTGCTTCCAGGGCATCAAGAGCTCTTTTCTTTCTCTCCTTTGAAGAAATACCACTAATAGTAAGAGCCAGCTCGACATTGGCTAAGACAGTCTGATGAGGAATCAGGTTGTATGACTGAAAGATAAAACCAATAGTATGGTTACGATAAGCATCCCAGTCTCTATCTTTATAGTCTTTAGTAGAGACATTATTGATGATTAAATCACCTTCATCATATTTATCCAGACCACCTATTATATTTAATAAGGTTGTCTTACCTGATCCTGATGGACCAAGGATGGCTACAAATTCGTTATCTCTAAAGTTTAGAGATACGCCATTTAGCGCTGTTTGTATCAATTCACCTGTTTTATAGGTTTTTCGTATATCTTTAATTTGTAACATAATGCAATTATATGATTGAAATATGGGTAATTTATGTGAATAGGTAATATTTAGCACCTTTTTAGCAATATTGAAACTAAAAAAGATAAAAAATTAAGTAATTATGAAAATATTTTCATAGTACTGAAAATAATTAGCATAAATTCTTGAACACGCTTTCTTGAAAACTTATAATTAAATCATTATTATAGGAGGACCGAGTAATGAAAAAATTATTAGGCGTTTTATTAGCATTATTCATGTTAGTCGGCTGCGGTGGCGGTAAGACTGAAAACAATGCTCCTCAGAGTGGCGGTGACGCTGCTCCAACAGCATCTCAGGTTACTGTTCAGGTACCTGCTGACATCATGAGTATGGACCCTCAGTATGCTACTGATGGTCAATCATTCTCAGCACAGAACTTATGTTTCGCTGGTCTATACCAGTTAGACAAAGATGGTAAACCAGTACCAGATATGGCTGAAAGTGTAGATGTTTCTGAAGATGGTACAGTTTATACTTTCCATTTAAGAGAATCTTACTGGTCAAATGGTGACAAGGTTACTGCTGATGACTTCGTATTTGGTTGGCAGAGACTTACTTCTGAAGCTCTAGCTTCTGACTACAACTGGTATTTAGAAACTGCTAACGTTGTAAATGGTGATTGCTACGACACTTCAACAGGTTTAACACCTGAAGATCTAGGTGTTGAAGCAGTTGACGAATCTACATTCAGAGTTACATTAACTCAGCCTACAGGCTTCTTCATGCAGATCGTTACATTCCCTTCAACTTTCCCTTGCAACAGAGCATTCTATGAAACAGTTGGTGATCAGTACGGCTTATCATTAAATAACTTAGTATTCAATGGTCCATACAACATGACATCTTGGGATGGCGGTTATGGTTACTCATTCGAATTAAGCGATAAGTACTACGACTACGAAAACTACAAAGCAAACTATGTTGAAAAAGTAAACTTCCGTGTTGTTTCTGATACACAGTCTGCATTAATGGACTACGAACAGGGTAACTTAGATATCGTTAACCTATCTGGTTCACAGGTTATGGCTAACAAGGGTGTTGAAGGTTTCACTTCTAACCTTGGTTCATACACTTACTACTTATTAATCAATAATAATTATCTTGCTGCTGATGCTAACCAGGCTACTGCTAACATCAACGTAAGAAAGGCTATGTCATACGGTATCGATAGAGAAGATATCGCTAAGACAATCAATGATGGTTCAGTTGCTTCTGAAGGTATCGTTCCATTCAAACTAGCTGGTAACCCAGTAACAGGCGTTGACTTCCGTGAAGAAGCTGGTGCTGTATGTGGTTACGATCTTGAATTAGCTAAACAGTACGCTGAAACAGCTAAACAGGAATTAGGTGTTGATAAGATTTCTATCAACTTACTATACTCTTCTGACCAGGGTGATCCTGAAATCCAGGCATGTACAAGAATTGCTGCTCAGTTAGAAGAAATCGGTTTCGAAGTTACATTAAATCCACAGCCTAAGAAGACTAGATTAAATGTTTACCAGCATGTTGATCTAGCTGCAGGTGATCATGGTGTTGCTGATTTCGAAGTTTCACTAACTCGTTGGGGTCCTGACTACGGTGATCCTCAGACTTACATGGATCTATTCATCTCTAAGAACACTTCAAACAACCAGGGTGGTTACTGGAGTGATACATATGATACTTTAATCAAAGATGCTGAAGCAGCTGGTACTTCTGCTGCTGACAGATGGGCTAAGTTCATCGAAGCTGAAAAGGTTTTAGTTGAAGAAGATTGCGGTGTAATTCCTGTATACCAGAATGGTACAGCTATGCTAGTTAACCCTAGACTTGTTAGCGGTATCGAATTCCACTCAGCTTCAGTAGACGTATATCGTCATATTGCTGTTAAATAATTCAGTTATCAAGAATTAATTTATTAGAGCGGTAACGAAAGTTATCGCTCTAATTTGTTAACAAGGAAGGAGAAGGCATGAAAAAATATCTTACAAAAAGAGCATTAGTGTCAGTCGCAACACTATTTGTTATCTTGCTAGTGCTTTTTATTCTGATGGATTTGATGCCAGGTTCACCATTCAATGATGAAAAGCTTACTGCTGATCAGTTAGCAGTTCTATATTCAAAGTATGGATTAGATAAGCCGATCATCGTTAGATTCTTTATCTATGTCAAAAACATGCTTACTGGTGACTTTGGTATTTCATATACTATCAATAAAAACTTCGCTGTTAGCGAAATGTTAAAAGGAAGACTTAGCGTATCATTAATGGTTGGTGCTATGGCAATGGTTGTTGGTACAATCTTTGGATTGATCCTTGGCATCGCTTCAGCATTAAATCACAATACATGGATTGATAACCTATGTTCTATCATCGCTGTATTTGGTGTTTCTATCCCATCATACGTATGTGGTCTATTATTATGTTATTTCTTGGCATACAAGTTGAAACTGTTCCCTATTCTATTTGATAGAGGACGTCCATTCTATTCATTAGTACTTCCGGCTTTAGCTTTATCAGTATCGCCTACTGCTAATATTGCCAGATTTACTCGTTCAGAAATGATTGATGTATTAAATTCAAACTTCATTTCTTTAGTACAGTCTAAGGGTGTTAAGGACTATAAAGTAATTGTTAAGCACGCTTTAAGAAATACTTTAATCCCAATTGTAACTGTTATGGGTCCGCTACTTGCTGGTCTATTAACTGGTTCAAGTGTTATTGAAAAGATCTTTGGTATCCCTGGTATCGGTAACCTGATGATTCAGGGTATTCAGTTCAATGACTATAATGTAACAATCGCTTGTTCATTTATTTATTCAATTATCTACGTTGTGATTATGTTTGTAGTTGACTTACTATATGGCGTAATCGATCCACGTATCAGAATTACTAAGGAGGGCGCTTAATCATGTCTCAAATCGATGTATTAGACCATGAATTTGAAGAAGATGATTTCTCCTTCGCCCATGACGCTGATGCGAAACTTGTGGATAAAAACTTCAAGGCTACATCTTATTTAAAGGATGTATGGTCTAACTTTATTAAAAATAAGGGTGCTATTATTGGCTTTGTCATTGTTGTCTTCTTTATCTTTATGGCAATCTTTGGCCCAAGCTTTAATGCCCACACTTACAAATCAATCATCAAGGGCCATGAATATCTGACTCCTAGAGTTCCTGGCTTACAGAAACTAGGTATCTTCAATGGTACTTATAAGGGTTACAACATGTACGAAGGTGACCTATCTAATGTCTTTTACTGGTTCGGTACTGATGAACAGGGTAGAGATATCTGGACAAGAGTATGGTCTGGTACAAGAGTTTCTCTAATCATTGCCTTTGCTGCAGTTATCATCGATATCTGCATCGGTATGATTTACGGTATGATTTCTGGTTTCTTTGGTGGCAAAGTTGATATGATTATGCAAAGATTTGCAGAAATCCTGAATGGTGTACCAACACTGGTTGTTGTTACTCTATTAGGTTTAGTTCTACCTGCTGGTATGACATCAATTATCTTTGCGTTAATGATAACTGGTTGGATTCCAATGGAAAGAATTGCCAGAGCCCAGGTTTTAAAGGTTAAGGAACAGGAATATGTACTTGCTTCTAGAACTCTAGGTGCCAGCAACTTCAAGTTAATTTTCTCTGAAATCCTGCCAAATATCTTTGGTCAGGTAATTGTAACTTCAATGTTCTCAATTCCAAATGCTATCTTCCTTGAGGCTTACCTGTCTTTCTTAGGTCTAGGTGTTCCTCAACCAATGGCTTCACTGGGTTCATTAGTTTCTGATGGATATAAGTCAATGACTACTTTCCCTCATATTCTTTTATCTCCAGTAATTGCTATGTCTGTACTAATGTTAGCCTTCAACTTATTCGCTGATGGTTTAAGAGATGCATTTGACCCTAAGATGTTAAATAAGTAAGGAAGATATTTATGAGCGAAAAAGTAAAAAGAAATAAAAAAGATCGCATTCTTTATATTCGTGATCTAAACATATCTTTCCAGACTACCTATGGTAAGGTACAGGCTATCAGAGGTGTCAGACTGGACTTATTCAGAGGCGAAACTATCGCTATCGTTGGTGAATCAGGTTCAGGTAAATCAGTTACAGTTAAGACTATTATGGGTATCCTTGATTCAAATGGTCATATCGATACCGGTTCAATTATTTATAATCATCGCAATGAAAACGGTGATTTAGAACCAGTAGATATGGTTCAGTTATCACAAAAGGAAATCCGTTACAAATATTGTGGTAAAAAGATTGCCATGGTCTTCCAGGATCCAATGACTTCATTAGACCCTACTATGACTATTGGTAAGCAGATTATGGAACCAATGTTTGAACACCTTAATATTTCTAAGGAAGAAGCTAAGGCTAAATGCTTACAGCTATTAGCTGACGTTGGTATCGATAATCCTGATAAGCGTTTCAAACAGTATCCACATGAATTATCTGGTGGTATGAGACAGAGAGTCGTTATTGCGATTGCTCTAGCTTGTGACCCAGAAATTCTAATCTGTGATGAACCAACAACTGCTCTGGATGTTACTATTCAGGCAAAAATCCTGGAATTAATTAAAGAATTACAGGACAAAAAAGGCATTTCTGTTATCTACATTACTCACGACTTAGGTGTAGTAGCCAAGGTTGCCGACTATGTTGCGGTAATGTATGCTGGTAGAATTGTTGAAAAAGGTAAGATCGAAGAAGTATTCTATGACCCACGTCATCCATATACTTGGGGTCTATTAAGTTCAATGCCTGATACAGACACTGATTCTCATAGACTATTCGCTATCCCTGGTTCTCCACCAAATCTAATGGAAAAGGTTGTTGGTGATGCATTTGCACCACGTAACCCATTTGCCTTAAAGATTGATTATCGTGAAGAACCACCAATGTATGATGTAGGCGGACAGCATAGAGTTGCTTCATGGCTTGCAGACCCACGTGCTCCAAAAGTTGAGCTGCCTAAGGAACTGCAGGACAAATTAGCTAAGATGAAGAAGGAGGCTGGACTAGAATAATGAGTGAAAGAAAAGTACTTCTTCATGTAGAAGGATTAAAACAACATTTCAAAATTTCTAAGAAATTTACTACTAAAGCCGTAGATGGTATCAGCTTTGATATCTATGAAGGTGAAACTTACGGTCTGGTAGGTGAATCTGGTTCAGGTAAATCTACAACTGGTCGTTCTATCATCAGACTGTATGATCCAACTGATGGCAAGATTATCTTCGATGGTCATGACATCTCTGGCAAATTAAGCAAGGAAGACGAAAAATTCCTACGTACAAATATGCAAATGATCTTCCAGGATCCAATGGCATGTTTAAATCCACGTAAGAAGGTTTCTCAGATTATTGCGGAAGGCCTAGAAATCCAGCATATCTGCAATTCTAAGGAAGAAGTTGAAGAAAAAGTAAACACTATCTTAGAAAAGGTTGGTCTATCTAAGGAACAGGGTACTCGTTTCCCTCATCAGTTCTCAGGTGGTCAGCGTCAAAGAGTTGGTATTGCCAGAGCCCTGGTTATGAATCCAAAGCTGGTAATTGCCGATGAATGTATTTCTGCTCTGGACGTTTCTATTCAGGCTCAGGTCGTAAATATGATGAAGGACTTGCAGGATGAATTAGGTACAACATATCTATTCATTGCGCATGACCTTTCAATGGTTAAGTATATTTCTGATCGTATTGGTGTTATGCATTTAGGTCATTTAGTAGAAACTGGTACTACTGATGAAATCTTTGAAAACCCAATCCATCCTTATACTAAGTCATTATTAAGTGCTATTCCTCATCCAAATCCAATCGTGGAAAAGAAGAGAGTGGCTCTTACTTATGACAAGAATAAAGAAGGTGTTGATTACACTAAGGGTACTCAGCACTTTGTGAGTGATACTCACTATGTATTGGCAACTGATGAAGAATTTGCCAAGTGGACTGCTAAATAATTTCAAAACGTCACTTTTTTAAAGTGGCGTTTTTATAAAAAGGAGTAATTTATGATTTTTGCGATGCCGGTAAGATATGGTGATGGTGAATACTGCAAGACCTACTATATGGTGGAATATAACCATGATATGTTACTTAATAATGGTCAAAACATTTATCTGGTAGCCGATAAAAGAATGGTAGAAGATGCCGTTAATAAGTGTGATGTCTTATTTGTGCCAGGTGGTTTGGATATCAATCCAAAAAGATATAACGAAGAAAATACTGGTACCAAGGAATTTCTGGATGAAATAGATGAACTGGACTATGCCTTGATTGATGCCTTTTATAAGGCAGGCAAACCAATTATTGGAATCTGCAGGGGTCATCAGATTATCAATGTCTTCTTTGGTGGAACCCTGTATCAGGATATTGCTGATCATGATGATGTATTCCATAATGTCACATTAAAGAAGGGTGGCTTCGTTGATAAGATTTATAATTGTGAGACGCTAAGAGTCAATTCTTATCATCATCAGAATATCAAGGATGTCGCACCGGGTTTTGAAGTAGTAGCTGTAAGTGAAGATGGCTATGTTGAGGCAATACAGAAAGACAATATCTATTCTGTGCAATGGCATCCGGAAATGTATGATGCGGACACATACTTTAAAGGTTTATTAGAAAAAGTACTAAAATAAGCAGTAATGCTTATTTTTTTACTTATTACACTAAGGAATAATAAAGTATATAATTGAAAAGTATTTTGTTTAGAATTTGAAAGGGGAAACAAAATGTTTGAAAAATTATTTCATCTAAAAGAACACAAGACTGATGTGAAAACAGAAGTGATTGCTGGTCTTACAACTTTCATGACTATGGCATACATCATTGCCCTTAATCCAAATCTATTAACAGGCTTTGATGTAGGTTCACCTTTATGGAACGGTGTATTCCTGGCTACTTGTATCGCATCTGGTTTTGGCACAGCTTTAATGGCAATTTTAGCAAATAAGCCATTCGCTATGGCTCCTGGTATGGGTCTTAACTCATTCTTTGCGGTAGTTGTAGCTAATATCGCAAGTATTGCTGGTGTAAGCTATACAGTTGGCTTCCAGGCAGGTCTTTGCATTATCTTGATCGAAGGTATTGTCTTTGTAATCTTATCAGTACTAAATGTACGTAAGGAAATCGTTAAGTCAATTCCTCTAGGCGTTAGAATGGGTATTTCACCAGCTATCGGTATTATGTTACTTAATATCGGTTTTGGTTCTAACTGTGGTATCTATTCTGAAACTGGTGGTCCTTTCTATGCAATGGCTAACTTCTTTGGTGCTTTAACTGCATCATATGCCAAGGAAACTATGGGCTCTGGTTTTGCACCAATGGTACTTACTGTAATCACAATGTTTGTTGGTTTATTCGCAATCATTTTCTTTGATCACAAGAAAGTAAAAGGCTCTGTATTATACGGTATGCTTACAGCTTCTCTTGTTTACTGGACAGGTGAAGCAGTATTCCTACATACTAATCCATTTGCTTCATTAGCTGCAGCAAGCTTTATTCCACCATTCAAGGATTTAGTAAATGTTACATTATTCAAGTTTGACTTCAACACACTATTCTCACTTGGTTCATTTACTGTAATTACTCTGGTATTAACTTTCTGCATCATCGATATGTTTGATACTATCGGTACTTTCGTAGGTACAGCTAGCAGAGCTGGTCTATTAGATAAGGAAGGCAATATGCCTCAGATGAAGGAAGCTCTATTATCAGATGCGGTTGGTACTATGGTAGGTTCTTGCCTTGGTACTTCTACAGTTACTACTTTCGTAGAATCAGCATCAGGCGTAGAAGCAGGTGGCCGTACAGGTCTTACTGCCTTAACTACTTCAGTATTATTCTTTGCTTGTATGTTTATTGCACCTATCGCTGCTATTATTCCAGCAGCTGCTACGTCAAGTGCACTAATCTATGTAGGTATCTTAATGCTTTCAGGTCTTAAGAATATCGACTTCGATGATATGTCAGTTACAGTACCAGTATTCATTATGCTTATCGCTATGCCTGTATCTGGTTCAATTGGCCATGGTATTGGTTTAGGCTTAATCGCTTATACAGTAATCAAGTACTTAACTGGTAAGGCTAAGGATGTTTCTTGGTTAACATTAATCATCTCATTACTATTTGTAGTTAAGTTCTTTATCGCACTTTAATTAATAGTGATTGAATATAAAAAAATCCACCTTAATTTAATATAAGGTGGATTTTTTTAAATATTGATTTGTTGAGCTTTATTAACTTCTCCAAAATCAATGTAATTATATGTTTTTCCTTCTACTGGTTCAGTAATAATCAGCATTGTTGTTTTGTGATAGCCTGCTTTTTCAACTTCATTAAAGTCTACTTCAACAATGATTTCACCAGCTTTAACAGTATCTCCCAGATTCTTTAATGTTTTAAAGCCTTTGCCATTCAATGAAACAGTATCGATACCGATATGAACTAAATAAGCAGTTCCATCAGTTGCTCTAACTCCAAAAGCGTGTCCTGTAGGGAAAACAACTTCAAGAGTTCCGTTAACAGGGGAAACAATCTTATTTGAAGTTGGTTCAATCGCCACTGTCTTTCCCATCATTTCTTCTGCGAAAACCGGATCAGCAATTTCTTTAGCAGGAATGAAATTTCCATCACACATTGCTACAACAACGTTATCCGCAACTTCGATAACTGTTTCTTCCTTTTTGAATAATTTATCAAATAAGCCCATTAGTCTAATACTTCTCCATTGCTTTCGATAACTTTTTTGTACCATTCGAAAGAGTCTTTTTTATATCTATCGTAAGTACCATTACCATTGTCATCAGCATCTACATAGATAAAGCCGTAACGCTTAGCCATTTCACCAGTTGAACAGCTGATAACGTCGATTGCAGTCCATGGAGTATAACCTACCAGATCAACACCATCATCAATAGCTAAACGCATTTGTTCAATGTGTTTTCTATAGTAATCAATACGGTAATCGTCATGGATTTTTCCATCTTCAAATTTATCTCTGGCACCTAAACCATTTTCAGTAATCATGATTGGTACACCGTATCTGTCATATACATGGTTAAGTGTGTATCTTAAGCCAACTGGGTCAATCTGCCAATCCCATTCAGTTGCAGTTAAGTATGGATTCTTAGCACCACCCATAATGTTACCTGAAACCTGAGCTGCATCCTTTTGATTAGTAATGCAGTTAGTCATGTAATAAGAGAATGTATAGAAGTCACAATGACCTTCAGCAATTTCTTTTAAATCTTCTTCTGTATATTCAAATTCAATATTATTTCTTTCGAAATATCTCCATGCATAATATGGATATTTACCCTTAACCTGTACATCACCTGACATGCAGTTTCTTAACTGATCTTCCTGTTGAGTTAGAAGAACATCTTCAGGATGAGGTGTTAATGGATAAACAGTAATATGGCAAATCATTGTACCAAACTTGAATTCAGGATTGATTTCATGTCCTTTTTTAACAATTCTTGCACTAGCAACAAACTGATTATGTAATGCTGCATATCTCTTGTTTGGATCGTCTTTCTGATCCTGGAAGAATTGTGTGCCTTCATTTAAGATGCCACCATGGTTCCAGTTACCAACGCCAGTTGTTAAGTCATTGATTTCATTAACAGGAATCCAGTATTTTACATAGTCTTTGTATCTTTCCATAATAGTTGTAGCAAAGTTAACGTAATAATCAATGCATTTTCTATTGCTCCAGCCACCAATTTCAGATACTAAGTTAAGTGGCATTTCGTTATGGAAAATTGTTACTAATGGTTCAATATTGTATTTCTTTAATTCTTTAAATACTTCTTCATAGAACTTTAGGCCTTCTTCGTTAGGTTGTTCATCAGAACCATTAGGATAAATTCTTGCCCAAGAAATAGATAATCTATATACCTTTAATCCTAATTCAGCAAACAGTCTTATATCCTCTTTATAGCGATGATAATGATCAACAGCTTTATGAGCAGGATAGTAGTATTTAGATTCATCAATATCTAATGTAATTCTTCTAGGTGTTGTGTGGCTTCCGGCAACCATAGCATCTGCTAAGCTGGCACCCTTACCATCTTCGTTCCAAGCACCTTCTACTTGGTTTGCTGCTGTGGCAGCGCCCCATAAAAAATTTTCTGGAAATGATTTAATTGTCATATATTTCCCTCCGCAAGTAAATAATAACAAATAATAAAGGAAAATAAAATATATTTTATTGTAAGCGTTATGCAAAATAAAAAATATTTTATTAAAACCCATTGACAGTAAAATATTTTATTGATAAATTGAAATCAGTAAAATATATTTTATGAATTCGAATTCAAAAGGAGACGACTTATGAATGAAACTATTTCAACAGAATTAGCTCCAAAGGCAATTGGGCCATATTCTCAAGCTATCAAATCTGGTAACTTATTATTCTTATCTGGAGTAATGCCAATTAATCCAGAAACAAGTGAACTGGAAGAAAGCGACATTGTGGTTCAGGCATCAAGAATTATGAAGAATGTTGATGCACTATTAAATGCTGCAGGCTATTCTGTGAATGACGTTGTCAAAACAACATGTTTCTTAGCAAACATAGAAGACTTCGCTAAGTTTAATGAAGTATACGCTGATTATTTTGTTTCAAAGCCAGCAAGATCTTGCGTTGCAGTTAAAGATCTTCCTAAAAAGGCATTAGTTGAAGTAGAAGTAATCGCAAGCAAATAAGGAGAAAATTTATGAAAGTGAATGTACAAGAAATCGTTTCTACTTTAGGTGGAAAAGAAAACGTTCTAGCTGCTACTCATTGTGCTACACGCCTAAGAGTTACTTTAAAAGACAAGAGCAAAGCTGATTTAGCTGCAGTAAAGAAAGTTGATGGCGTTTTAGGTGCTGTTGACGGTGCTACTCAAACTCAGGTTATTATCGGCCCAGAAGTAACATCAGTTTATAGAGAATTCGTTGAATTAACTGGTGTATCTGAAGAAGCTCCAGTTGATGAAAACTTAGATAACGCTAAAGTCTTAAAAGAAGATTTAAAGAACCAGAAGGGTGGTTTACTAACAAAAGTATTTGATACTATTGCTCAGATCTTCAACCCAATCGTTCCTGCATTAGCTGGTTGTGGTTTCCTTTCTGCAATCATCATGGTATGTATGAATGTCTTTGGTTTAAAGACTTCTAACCCAACATTCGGTAACTTTGTAACTATCTCAATGGCAGTATTTACATTCTTACCATTCTTACTAGCTGCTTCTACTGCTAAAGTATTCAAGATGAATCAGTATGTAGCACTAACAATCTGTGCTGCAATGTTAGCTCCAAACTGGGCAAAGATGATTGATGCTGGTACAGCTACATCTTCATTCTTCGGCGTACCTTTCAAGGTTATCAACTACAATAGCTCAGTATTACCAATCATCTTCGCTATTATCTTAGCTTCATTTGTTGAAAAGTATGCTGACAGATTCATCAAGGGTCCTCTAAAGATTATCTTAGTTCCTGCTATCACAATCTTAGTTGCTACAGTTGTTTCACTATGGACAATTGGCCCAGTATCTTACTGGATTGGTTCAGTTATCGCTACAGCTGTTGAATGGTTATTCGTTAACGGTGGTTGGATTGCTGGCCTTGTATATGGTGGTATCTATGCTGGTATGGTTGTACTTGGTATTCATCATGGTATGGTTCCAGTACTAACTCAAATGATTTCAACAAACGGTTTCAACTACGTTTCACCAACTTCAGGTTCTGCTAACATTGGCCAGGCAGGTGCTGCATTCGGTGTATGGTATAAGTCAAAAGATAAGAAAACTAAAGCAAACGCTGCTTCTGCATGTATCGCTGCTTGTACAGGTATCACAGAACCAGTTCTATATGGTGTTAACGTTCCTCAGGGCACATTCTTCTATGGCTGTATCGGTGGTGCAGTAGGTGGTGCTGTTGCAGGTATGTTAAAGCTTAAGGCTTACGCTATGGGCGGTCCTTCATTCCTTAACTTCGGTATGTTCATGGGTGGTGAAAATGCATTTATGAACTGTGGTCTAGTTATGATCGCATTCGCTATTGCATTCGTTGTAGCTGCTACATTAACAATCCTTTTCTGGAAGCCAAAAGGCGAATAATAAAATTTTAAAAAACTAATAAAATATATATTGGGAGTAGAGATACTCCCAATATCTTTATGGAGAACGTATAAGATGAAAAACAAAATGATAAATGCCTTCGCAAAAGCTGAAGGAGGACTATTTTCTAAAGTAGAAAAAGCTGATGTCGGCAGTTCATACCAGGAAATGGAAAAACAGGGTGTTGCCCTGATGGGCTGGGCTGATCCATTTATGCCAGACAAATCAATGCCTAAGCATGTTGAAGAAGCTTTAATCAACGCAATCAAAGATGATTCAGCTCCACACTACACAGCTCCTATTGGCAATGAAGAATTGAAGTACAAAATCGCTCAGAAACTAAAAGAACAGAATAACTTGGAAGTAGATCCAAACCGTAATATTTTAATTACACCAGGATCAGATAGTGGCTTATTCTTTGCTACACTGCCTTTTATTAATGATGGAGACGAAGTAATTATTCCTTCACCAAGTTATCCAAATAACTATTTAGGTGTAGAAATTATGGGTGGTAAAATTGTTTCTCTTGAACTAAAAGTTGAAAACAATTATCAGTTTGTTAAGGAAGACTTTGAAAAATTAATCACTGATAAAACAAAGGCTATTGTAATTACTCATCCAAATAATCCAACTACTACTGTTTATAATAAGAAGTCTCTTGAAATCTTAAGAGAAGTAGTAATCGAACATAACCTTGTTTTAATCTGCGACCAGGCATTTGAAGATTTCACATATGAAATTAAAATGATTACACCTGCAAGTATGGAAGGTATGTTCGATAGAACAGTTACTGTTTTCTCATTCTCTAAAGGCATGGGCTTAAGCGGACTAAGAGTTGGTTATATTGTATGCAGTGATGTAATTATGGACAGTATGTTCGCTAATGCGGTAGGTGTTATCGGTGCTACATCTACTTCTGCCCAAAAAGCAATCATTGCTGCATTAGATGACACAAGTTTTATGAAGACATTTGAAGAAGCTTTTGATTACAGAAGAAAACAGGCATATGAAATTCTAAATTCTATTCCTAATGTTTCTTGCCAAATGCCAGAGTCAGGATTCCTATGCTGGGTTGATGTTTCTAAACTGGGTAATTCATCAGAAATCTGTGATTACTTAGTTAAGGAAGCTAGAGTATCTGTTAACGATGGTAAGAACTATGGACTTGGTGGTGAAGGCCATTTAAGAATTGTCTTAGGCGTTTATCAGGATAATCAGAAAGTAGTCGATGCTTTAAATAGAATTAAAGAGGCATTAATTAAGTTTCAAATTCAATAATATTTAGTAAAATTACATTATCTTAGATGGGGTGAGACATGCATGAAAAATATGATTTTATCGAAAGCCGATAAATTGATTTTAGAATCGATGAAGGGTGTTATGGACGGTATGGCAGCATACTTATCAGATTCATATGAACTGGTATTACATTCTTTAGAGGATTTGAATGAGTCGGTTATTTATATCTTAAATGGTGAACACACTGGTAGAAAAATTGGTGCTCCTATCACTGATTTAGCTTTAAAAATGTTTGATGAAATATCAAATGTACACGAGGACTATAAGGTTTATTTCAGTAAAAATAAAAAGGGCGAACCATTAAAGTCTACTACTATAGCTATTAGAGGTGAAAACGATAGAATCATCGGTTTACTATGTATAAATATGTATATGAATACTTCTTTTGCTGAAATAGTAAAATCTTTTGTTCCATCAAACGCATTAGGAAATGATTCGACAGAAGACTTCAGCTCAAGTTCTGATGACCTGATTGAGGCATCAGTTGCCGAAGCGAAACAGATTGTAATGTCAGATGAATCGATTTCGGCTTCTAATAAAAATAAGGCTATCATCGAAATCTTAATTGATAAAGGAATATTCAGATTAAAGGATTCAGTAGTGAAGGTTGAACAGTTAATGGGTATTTCTAAAAATACAATCTACATGCATATCCGCAATAGTAAAAAAGATAAATAATAAATTAGTAGATATAAACAATAAGACATCTTCGCCAATAATACGGAGATGTCTTTTTTTTAAACACATATAACGTAGAATTTAATTATAGTTTGTCTTAAAAAAGAAGCAATTATTAGAAAGAAGAGAGATATGAAAAAGATTATTACTTTATTATGCATGATGATGCTGTTAGTAGCTTGTTCTGGTAACAAGGCTGCTTCAAACAGCAATACTTCATCAAACAATACTTCAGTAAACAATTCGAATCCTGTGGAGACTGAACCTGAGCCAGTTAATGATGATCCATATCAATTCCCATTTGAAAAGATTGGTGATACTTGCCCAATCTGTGATGCTGAACTTGGTTATGGTACAGACAGCCTAGAATACAATGGCGAATGGTTAAGATATGTAAGTGCCTTCTGCATGGACTGTAATTGGGACAATATGCATTTCTGGTTAGATATCAATGATCAGACAAGAACATATTTCCATTTAAAGTATCAGGATGCTGATGGCAATATGCAGGAATGGGGAAACATGGCAGATCCATTCTGGAATGTTGAACAATAAAATGAATAGATGGGTGTAGGTCAAAGGACTTACGCCCTTTTTTATATTGCGATAGAAAAGTAGACACCGGTATTATTGCTAATTACTTCTTCAATTAGAACTTATAAGAGATGTTTATTTTTTAATAAAATCATTAAAATCTTGAAGAAACGACATATTTTGCCAAAATTGACTTTGAAGAAACGACATATTGCATAGTTTATAGACTTTAATGAAAATGATTTTTAAATTGTTTTTATCTTTCTTAATCACATCTAAGATAAAGTGCTATATTGAATATATGGCTAAACTAGATTTATTAAATGGACCTATCTATAAACAAATCTTAAAGTTCTTTTTTCCTATTATGCTGGGCTCATTCTTTCAACAGCTATACAACACTGTTGATGCGATTGTAGTAGGTAATTATATAGGTAAAGAAGCTCTAGGTGCAGTTGGTGGTACCAGCGGTATTTTAATAAATCTTTTAATAAATTTCACTGTCGGTGTAGCCGGTGGTGCGACCGTAATAATTGCCCAAAGCTATGGAGCCAGAGATAGAGAAGGTGTTAAGAATGGTGTTAGAAGTGGCATCTTCTTAGGTGTAGCACTGGGCTTTGTTTTAATGATTATTGGTGTCTGCCTGGCTCCTACATTATTAAAACTATTAAACGAACCAGACTCTGTCTTTGTTTATTCAAGTGTCTATATTCGTATCTATCTGTTGGGCTTAGTACCAGTCATGGTCTACAATGTAGGCTCGGGTATTTTAAGAGCGGTAGGTGATTCAAAGCGCCCTTTATATTTCCTGATAGTTTCCTGCTTTGTGAATATCGGACTGGACTTACTGCTGGTAGCCAAATTTAATCTGGGAGTAATAGGCGTAGCTATCGCTACTATCCTTTCACAATGTATTGCCTGCTTATTGGTTTTACATGTATTGGGCAATAAGAATGCGGTATATCATTTCGAACTAAAGGACTTTGGTTTTGAAGCCGATGTCTTAAAAAGAATTGTCATTATCGGTTTACCTATCGGTCTACAGTCTGTGATGTATTCAATTTCTAATCTATTTATCCAGTCACAGGTCAATATCTATGGTGCTGATACCGTGGCGGCCTTTACCGCTTTTGGTAAGATTGATGCCCTGTTCTGGATGATATCAGGTGCCTTTGGTTCTTCATTAATTACTATGGCTGGACAGTGCTTTGGTGCCAATAAACTTGACCGTATGAAGAAGGCTGTCTGGGTTACTACTTTTATGTATCTGATCGCCGCTATTGGTATTGGCTCAATCTGCTACTTTGAAGGTGAATATCTATATCGCTTATTTACCAAGGATGAAAATGTCATTCTGATTGGTATGGGTATGATTAGACTACTGGCTCCTTTATGGTGTACTTTCACACTTATTGAAGTATTCTCTTCGGTAGTAAGAGCCTGTGGTGATTCTTTAAAGCCAATGATTATTACAGCGCTGGGAATCTGTGTAGTCAGAATATTATGGATTATTTTCTATCCATCTAAGACAGTTTATGAAACATTGTATTGTTATCCAATAACCTGGATTTTAACCAGCACAATTTTCCTTATTTATTATTTAAGAGGAAACTGGCTTAAAATCTGTCTTGAGAAAAGAAAAACTGTTATCCAATAACTTATAATAAAAGAGTGAAAGAGGTAGCTAAATACATCAATCTGGGAATTACGGTTATTATGACTAATGCCTTTTGTATCTTTATAGGTAGTAAACTTGGTCATATAACTATCGGTATTTTCACCGGTTTTATTCTTTCGATGATGTATCTTTTCTACAATATATTAAAGAAATGAATTTATATAAAACAGAAGATAAAGAATTGGTAAAAGATATTCTTCTTAAAGGTGGAATTGTCGCCTTTGGAACAGATACTGTTTTTGGTTTGGCCTGTGTCTATGATGACATCAAAGCTATCGATAAAGTCTTTAAAGCCAAGGACAGAGAAGCTAAGAAAGCTTTACCGATGATGTGTTCCAATATTGAGATGATCGATGAGGTAGCCTATGTAAGTGAAGATGCCCGCAAGATTATGAAGGCCTTCATGCCGGGTGCTATTACTCTAATATATAAAAAGAAAGCGGTCATTGATGATTATGTGACAAGCTTTAAAGATACAATTGGTATCCGCATTCCTGATGATGAATGGATACTGAGTTTAATTGAAAGTGTGGGTAAACCATTGCTTGTAACCAGTGCCAATATCTCTGGTGAACCTGCCTTATTTAAGTGGCAGGATGTACAAAGAGATCTGGGAGATAAGATAGATGGTCTAGTCATGAAAGATGCCCTGGGCTATCAGTCAAGTACCATTGTGGACTGCAGTGGTGAAAATATAAAAATACTAAGAGAAGGTCCAATAAGTGAAAAACAAATTATTGAGACTATCAGGAGATAAGAGACATGAAAAATCCAATTTACGTAACAGGACATAAGAATCCTGACACTGACTCAATAGTTTCTTCTATTGCGTTTGCTGAATACAAGAGACTGCATGGCCATAATGCGATTGCAGGGCGAGTTGGTCCGGTAAGAACTGATACCGAATATCTACTGGAAAGATTTGGCTTTGAAGATCCACTACACTTATATACAGCTAAATGTACTATCAAGGAAATTGAATATGATGTACCAACACTGTTTAATCCTGATACAACTATTAAAGAAGCCATCGGCACTATGGTAAACAAGGTTGTTAAGACAGCCTTTGTGGTAAATGAAAATAAACAGTTAGAAGGTGTTTTATCTATTTCTAACTTAAATGAATTATGGACAGCTGAAGATGAATATCTGCAGAAACTTTTAAAGACAGCTAAGTTAAAAGATATCGTTAAGATTTTACAGGCTGAAGTTTTAAATGAAATTGAAACATTTGAAACCAATGGTAATGTTGTATTGGCTTTAGGTGATGATGTAAAGGTTGAAAAGAATGATATTGTGATTACTTCAAGTGTTACCAGATATCTGCAGGCAGCCAATACTGGTGCCGGTTTAATTATTGTAATTGGTAACTATGAAGCCTTTGAAGCCTTAAAAGGTGATATGCAGAATAAACATGTAAATGTTATTTCTACGCACTTGTCAGCTTTAAAACTGACTAAATTAATCTATCAGACACCTACTGTCAAAGAAGTAATGGTAAGAAGTGATAAGGTTGTTACGGTATCTTATAACGAAACTGTCGATGACTGTATGACTAAGATGTCTAAGTCAAGATTTAGAGCTTATCCAATTCTAGATGAAAAAGATACCGTTATCGGTATGATTTCCCGTTACCACTTAGTTAACTATAAAAAGAAAAGACTGATCCTTGTTGACCACAACGAAAGAAAACAGTCTATTGATGATATTGAATCTGGTGAAGTATTAGAAATTATTGACCACCACAGAATTGGTGACTTAAATACGACTAATCCAATTTCAATTACTACCATGGTAATTGGTGCGACTGCAACTATTGTCGCCAAGAAGTATCTTGATGAAGGAATTAATATGCATCCTAATATGGCCGGTTTATTATTAGGTGCTATTTTGGCTGATACCATGAACTTTAATTCACCAACTACAACACACTACGACATTGATATCGCCAAGAAGCTGGAAGAAATCAGTGGTGTGAATGCTGATGAACTTTACAGCAATCTGGTAAAACATGGAGAATCATTAATGAATAGAAAGAGCATCGACATTCTTTATGAAGACTATAAGGAATTTGATGTCAGTGGCCACAAATTTGGTATTTGTCAGGCTACATGTCGCGATGAAGAAGAGTTCCTGGCTATTAAGGAATCTCTATTAAAGACTCTGGAAGAAGTATGTGCTACCAAGAACTTTGATTTAATCATCGCCATGATGACTGATACTTATGGTTCTGGTTCATACCTGATGGCTGGAGGACCTAGAAAAGCCTTAATTGAAGAAATGTATCCGGAAAGAGAAGATAACTTCTTTGTATCCAAGGTTGTTTCACGTAAGAAACAGTTATTACCAAGAATTATTGAGGTTTTATCATAAGTGGCAAAGTATCTTTTTACACACGGACACTTAATAATTGATGACCGCAAAGAGTTTGAAGATGGGGCACTGCTTGTCGATGGTGACAAGATACTTGATGTCTATCCTCATACCAATAAGGTAGAAATTAATGAAGAATGCACAGTGATTGATCTTCACGGTCAGTTACTGATGCCTGGCTTCTTTGACAGTCATACCCATGGTCTAAGGGGTGTGGATTTTAATAATGCTTCAAATGAAGAAATTGACTCTATCAGTATTGAATATGCCAAGAAGGGAACCACTTCTATTCTTAATTCTTTAACCGATATCAGAAATTTCGATAATCTTGAATGCGAATATCTAAGGTGTTTAGGAACACATTTGGAAGGACCTTTCATCAGTGAAAAATATAAGGGTAGTCATATCGCTAAAGAAATAGATGTAAGTCTATTAAATGATTTGAACAACTGCAAACAGATGACTATCGCTCCTGAACTTGAAAACAGTGAATTGCTGATTGAAGCATTAAATAAAAGAAATATCAAAGTAATGTTTGGCCACAGTGATGCCCGATATAAAGATATTAAAGATTATAAACATGATGGCTTTACCCATTTATTTAATGCTTCTAGCCCTTATCATCATAGAGACTTAGGACTGGTTAATTTGGCCCTGGCTGAAAAAGACAGGTATGTCGAAGTAATAGCTGAAGAAAGTCATTTAGATTTAAGTGTTATTAAATTAATCATGAATGAAATAGATAAGGATAAGTTAATCCTGGTATCTGATTCCAAGGAAGATACTTATTTGTTGAATGGTCTGAAGAATTTAAGAAAGCTGGGTGCTTCCAATACGGATTTAGTAGCTTATTCATCTTTAAATGCCTATCGCCTATATGGAATGGATAAGCGCTATGGATCTTTAATTAAGGGAAGATGCGCAGACTTTGTTGTATTAAATGATGATTTAGATGTCGTCATGACCTATGTAAAAGGAAAGATAATCAATGTATAAGTTTTATTTAAGAGTCTTTATGTATCTGTTCTGCTTCTTTGTGAGCTTAATAGGACTGAATGCGATTGACTTTAACCGTTATATTAAGAAGGGACATGTAATATCAGCCTGGATATTATATTTTGTATTGGCTTTTTCTTTGGCCTACCTGAGTGGGTCATTTCTGATGGCCATCACCTATTATTTTCAATAATGTTATAATTAATTAGATTGGAGGAAGAATATGGACACTATTTATGTAGCTTTACCTTATGTATTAGTATCTTTTGTGATTTCTCTAATACTAACGCCATTGGCTATTAAGATTGGTTTAGGAATTAACGCCTATGCCATTGAAAATAAGAGAACAGTCCACCATGGAAAGATAGTAAGAATTGGTGGAATCGCCATGTATTGTGCCTTTATCATTACCATGGCAATATTTGTCCATCCGGATAAGACTTTCAACGCCATCCTGGTGGGTGCAGCCATTGTCTTCTTAGGTGGTTTAATCGATGATATCTTCGATTTAAAACCGATATTGAAGTTTGGCTTCCAGCTTGTTGCGGCAGTCTATGTAATTTACTATGGTCAGATTCAGTTAAATGAAATTAATCTGCCATTTATTACGATTAATATCAAACCAGTCTATGCCCTGATATCTATTATCTGGATAGCTGGTGTAACTAATGCGATTAACCTGATTGATGGTCTGGATGGCTTATCATGTGGTACTTCAATTGTTGTACTTTGTGTTATCGGTTTTATCGCTTATCAGATGCGTAGAATCGATGTAGCCATTGTTGCCCTGATACTTGTAGGTTCAATTGGTGGTGTACTTCCATATAACTTTAATCCAGCATCTGTCTTTGTTGGCGACTGTGGTGCCTTGTTTATGGGCTATATGATTGCCTGTTTATCGCTATTAGGCTTTAAATCAAGTGCCTTTATCTCATTGGCTTTCCCACTAATCATTCTATTTGTGCCACTGGCTGATACCTGCCTGGCAATTATCAGGAGAAAGCTAAAGGGTCAAAAGATATCAGAAGCTGATAGATCGCATTTACATCACGTCTTAATGTATAAGATTGGTCTAAGTCATCGTAATACTGTCTTAACACTATATGTTGTAAGTATTATGTTTGGTATTGATGCGATAGTTATGTACTTCCATCAGACTGCTGGTTTAATACTACTGGTAATCCTTTGTTTCATTGCCTGGATTTTCATTGAATTAACGGGCATGATTAATCCAAAGGTTCATCCATTAATTGGTTTGTGTCGCAGAATCTGTGGTCATCCAAAAGTTAGTGATGATGCCTTCTTTGAAGCTAATAAAAAACATCATAATGAATAGGGGTAGCGCTCTGCTATCCTTTTTTTATAGGCTTTTTTCTAATATAATTGAGCCATGGAATACGTATTAGAAGACAGAATATTAAAAATAAAAATAGACTCATTATTTAATGAAACAGTTCAAGATTTCTTTGATGAATTCATTCCTTCAAAGAAGATTCAGCACCTTTTAATCCAGAACAAGTGGATTAAAATGGATGGCAATCCCGTAAAAAGAGAAGATGATATTGTCGGACTTAATCTGGAAATCAATATCTATCCGGAAGAATATCATTATGAAGAAACTAAGCTTAAGGCTGATGTGGTATATGAAGATGAGCTTATGGTCATCGTTAATAAGCCAAAGGGTGTTTTAGTACATAGCGATGGTACTGATGACAACACTTTAGCCAAATGGGTAGAAAGCTACTATGTGGATAAACCATATGTTTGTGTGCAGCCTCTACATCGCTTAGATAGAGAAACTACTGGTATCGTTGTATTCTCTAAATCAATGATTTTCCAGCCATTACTGGATAAACTACTAAGCGAAAAACAGATTAGAAGATATTACTTAGGCTTTGTTAAGGGCAAGATTGAAGCTGATAAGAGCTTTGTGATTAATAAGCCTATTGGCAAGGACAGACATGATGCAAGTAAACGCGTCATCTTCAAGGGTGGTCAGGAAGCAATGACTAGAGTAAGATCTTATGGCTATTCTAAGAAGGATAACTACTCAATTTTAAGATGTTCACTGGATACTGGTAGAACTCACCAGATCAGAGTACATCTGGCTAGTGAAAAGCTTCCTATCTTAAATGACCCACTATATGGTGAAGAATCAAAACTTTGTATCCGTATGGGTTTAATCGCTGATGAAGTGGAATTCTATCATCCATTAAAACAGGAAATCATGAATGTCGATATTGATTTACCAAACGACTTATCTAAGTTATATTTTGAGGTTTTAAAATGAAAACCAATGCCATGAGGCAACTCGACAAGGCAAAAATAAAGTACGAAGTCCTGGAATATGAAATTCCCAAAGAAAAGTTTTCTGGCGTGAAGGTCAGTGACTATCTGGGACAGGACTATAAGATGTGTTATAAGACACTGGCATTAAAAAATAATCATGACTTATTTATTTGTGTTATTCCAGTAGATAAGGAACTGGATTTAAAGAAGAGTGCCAAAGAAATTGGTGTTAAAAGTCTGGAAATGCTGCATGTCAAAGACTTACTAAAAGAAGTGGGCTATGAAAGAGGCAGCGTATCACCAATTGGTGTTAAAAAGAATAAGGGTATCTTCTTTGATAAAGAAGTAAATAATCATGAAGTCATTGAAGTGTCTGGTGGCCACTTTGGTATCAGTTTAAAAGTAAATCGTGATGAACTTCTTAAATATTTAAATGCTGGTGTAAAGGATTTGTGTAAAGATGAAATATGATGCAATAGTTGTGGCTGGTGGCGTTGGTAAACGCGCTGGTTTAGGATTTAATAAAATTCTTTATAAGATGAAAAACGGCAAGTCTGTCTTAGAGTATGCCTGCTCATTATTCTTTGAAGACGAAGACTGTGACAAGGTAATCATCGTCACTAATGAAGATCTGGACTTCAGTCATTTAAAGTTAACTGTCGTTCCTGGCGGTAAGGAAAGAGTAGACTCGGTTAATAATGGTTTAAATAAGGTAGACAGTGAATATGTCTTTATCCATGATGGAGCTCGTCCTTTCTTAACTATTGAAGATTTGAATAAGTTAAAATCTGAAGTCGTTAATTATGATGGTGCTATATTAGCTACTAAGGCTATCGATACAATCAAGGTCGTAAAAGATGGCATCATTGAAAGAACTATTGATAGAAATATTATTTATCACGCCTTGACTCCTCAGGCCTTTAATACAGCAGTTTTAAAAGAAGCTTATCAGAATATTGATTTTGAAGGTATTACTGATGATGCGTCTATCATGGAAAAGTATGGTAAAGCCGTTAAGGTGGTCGAAGGAAGCAAGACCAATCGTAAGCTGACTGCCAGAGAAGACTTTGAAAATATATGATAAAAGAAGTAATTGTCGTTGAAGGTAAAAACGATAGTCTAAGACTTAAGTCTTTCTTTGATGTGGAAACTATTGAAACCCATGGCTTAGGTCTAAGTAAAGAAACTATTGCGTATATTAAAGAAGTAAATGAAAAAAGAGGGGTCATCTTATTCTTGGACCCTGATAGTCCTGGTGAGAAGATTCGTAAAAGATTAAATGATGAAATACCAGGTTTAAAGAATGCCTTCATCTTAAAAGAAGATGCCAGAACCAAAAAGAAGGTTGGCGTTGAACATGCCAATAAGGAAGTTCTAGAGGAGGCCTTAAATAATCTTGTCAGTTATAGTGAAAAGAAGGGTGATATCACCATGTTAGACCTCTATGACTTGGGGTTAATGGGAAGTGATAATAGTGATGAGAAAAGAAATATCTTGTCGCGTAAATATCATATTGGAAAGTGCAATGCGAAGACTTTCCTTAAAAGAATTAATTTGTTAGGAATAAGTATTGATGATCTCAAATATTAATTATGTAAAAGAAGTATTAGGTGAACTGAAGGCCAAGAAAAAATTTGGCCAGAACTTTTTAATTGACTCTAATGTGGTAGATAAAATTGCCAAGGGAGCCTGTGACCCTGAATGCTTAACTATTGAAATTGGACCAGGTCTGGGTGCTCTTAGTGAAATGTTACTAAAGTACTCTAAGGCGGTAGATGCCTATGAAATCGATAGAGATATGTATGATATCTTAAATCGTACGATTGACAATGAAAGATTTAAGGTAACTTTGGAAGACTTCCTCGATACAGACTTAAGCAAGTATGAAAATGAAGAAATCCGTATCTGTTCAAATCTTCCTTATTATGTAACGACACCTATTTTATTTAAGTTATTTAATTCAAACTTAAATATTTCCAAGATTACCGTTATGGTTCAAAAGGAAGTAGCTGATCGCTTTAAGGCACCAGTAAACAGTGAAGACTACAATGCCCTGAGTTTAATTGTTCAGTATTTATATAACGTTAAACTGGAAATGAATGTACCAAAGGGTGTTTTCTACCCACAGCCAAAGGTCGATAGTGCCGTTATTTCTTTTACACCAAAGATTGTTCGTAACTTTGAATATGAAAAGGGTTTATTTGAATTCATTGAAAAATGTTTTATGAAGAGAAGAAAGACCCTTAACAATAACTTGAGAGACTTCCTGGATAAGGAAACTATTGAAAAAATCTTTAGTACTTTATCTTTAAAGGAAAGTGTTAGAGCGCAAGAATTAACTCTTGATGAATTTATTAAGATGTATGAGGTAGTTAACAATGGAAATTAGAGCTTACTGTAAGGTTAATCTGGCCCTGGATGTAATTGGTAAAAGAGAAGATGGTTACCATGAATTAAGAATGATCATGGTTCCAGTTAACTTCTATGATGACATCAAGATTGAAAAGAACGACACTATGGTCTATGAATGCACTAAGGGTCGTATGTATTTTGATAGTTCTAATACGATTGTGAAAGCTGTTGAAATCATGAAGGAAGAATTCGGCATTGAAGATAACTTCAAGGTTAGCATTGCCAAGCACTTGCCAATGAAGGCTGGTCTGGCTGGCGGTTCAACAGATGGTGCTGCCATTATCAGAGCCATCAATAAGATGTATAAGCTTAATTTGGGTGCTGAGAAGATTAAGGAACTATGTCTAAAGATTGGTGCTGATGTCTTATTTAACTACTATTCTAAGCCAGCACTGGTAGAAGGTTTAGGTGATAAATTAACTTTCATCGACATTAAAGATGATTACTACATCTTAATTGTTAAACCAAGAGGTGGTGTTTCAACCAAGGAATGTTATGGCTCACTGGATTTAAACAATGCTGTACATCCGGATGTTGATACAATTCTGGAAAAATTAAAGAATGGTGAAGAAGTAAAGGACTTACTTTCAAATACTTTAGAAAAGCCAGCAATTGAATTATGCAGAGAAATCCGCAATGCCAAGGAAGATTTAATTAAGGCAGGTGCTGATTTTGCGATGGTTTCTGGTTCTGGTTCTTCAGTCTTTACTATTGATAAGGATGAAAAGAAAATCCTGGAATTAAGAGAAAAACTTAGAGGCAAACCATATTTTATTAGAAGTTCTAAATTATTAAAGTAGTAAACGCTTTCTTTTTTAAAGGAGGGAAGCAGTCTAATTTTATTATGCTAGAATAGTGATAGTAGAGCGTGCTTAACAGATGAATTGTGCAATTGTCTTTATCAAAAATCAGAAAGAATTGGATTTAGCTAAATCCAGAATTTTTGATAAGCACTTAATTGACTATTCCATCAAAGAAATCAGCCATTTAGATTTAGATAAAATCTACTTAGTAGGTTCTGATTTTGAAGTTAAAGGCACTATTTCTAGAGATAGTATCAATGAAGTTATAGAAGAAGTGGAGAATATTGAGGGCAAGTGCCTTTTGATGTCTCCTTTTTATCCGCTCATTGATAAGAAAGACTACAAAGAACTATTGGAAAAAGAGGCAAGTACCGTTTTAACTTGTGAAAATGAAATAGTTCCAGTTTTTACCTTAAAAAATGATGAATTATCTGATTTTGAAGCAGTTCAGTTTGAGGGTGTTGAATTAAGCCCTGAAAAGAACAGACGATTCACAGGTATTAAAGACATTTATGGCTTATCTTGTTCAATCAAGGAAAAGATTAATAATCACTTATTGGAAAATGGCGTGATTATCCTTGATCCAACAAGTACTATCATTGGTATTGATGTAGTAATTGATAAGAAGACCGTTATTGAAAGTAATACGGAAATAACTGGTAAATGTCTAATCGGTAAAAACAATAAGATTACTAAGGGTTCAACCTTAAGGGATGTGATTCTTGGTGACAATAATGTCATTGTAGAATCGCGTATTGAAAACAGTATTGTGCATAACAATGTCAATATTGGTCCTAATGCGATTATTGAAGATGATTCAGAAATCTTTGATGAGGCTAAGGTGGGTTCTTATGTAAAACTATCTAAAACAAAGATTGGTCAAAAAAGCAGTGTTGACCATATGTCTTATCTTGGCGACTGTGAAATAATGGAAAATGTCAAAATTGGTTCTGGTGTTTTAACTGTCAATACTGATGGTTTGAGCAGACATTCAACTATTATTAAGGCCAATGCGACAGTTGGTTGTAATGTGACACTGATTGCGCCGTTGCTGGTGGGTGAATATGCACTATTGGCTGCAGGTTCAACAATCGACAGCGATGTAAGAGATGGTGACATGGCTATTTCTAGACTTTACCAACAAAACAAAAAGGGTTATGGATATAAGTACTTCAAGGAGGATTAAAAAGGGTAATGAAGGACGTTAAGGTATTTTCATTAACAAGTAACGTGGAACTGGTTAATGAAATCTGTGGTTATTTGAATTGTGAACCAGGCAAGGTTTCAATCAAACATTTCGCTGATGGTGAAACATTAGTAGAATTTGGCGAAAGCGTACGTGGTAAGCAGGTATATCTGATTCAGAGTACATGCAAGCCAGTAAATGAAAGATTAATGGAACTATTAATCGCTATTGATGCAGCTAAGAGATCAAGTGCTACTGATATTGTTTGTATCATTCCTTACTTCGGTTATGCTAGACAGGATAGAAAGGCTCAGCCTCGTCAGCCAATTACTGCAAGACTGGTAGCTGATTTATTACATACTGCAGGTGCTAACAGAGTAGTTGCGATTGACCTACACGCACCTCAGATTCAAGGCTTCTTCTCATTCCCTGTAGATGATTTATCATCTGTTCCAATGATGGGTCATTACTTCTTACATAAGGGCTTAGATTTAGAAAATACAGTTGTTGTATCTCCTGACCACGGCGGTACTACAAGAGCTAGAAACTTAGCTAATATCCTAGGTACTCCTATCGCTATCGTTGATAAGAGACGTCCTAGACCAAATGTTTGTGAAGCTAAGAATGTTATCGGTGATGTAAATGGCAAAGACGTTATCGTTATCGATGATATCTGTGATACAGGCGGTTCATTAATTGCTTCTTGTCAGATTCTTAAGGACTTCGGTGCTAAAAATGTTTACGTTTGCTTAGCTCATGGTGTCTTCTCTGGTGAAGCAATCGAAAAGATTGAAAACTCTGTTATCCATGAATTGGTTTGCACAAACTCAATTCCACTAAGCGAAGAAGCTAAGGCTAGAACTACTAAGATCAAACAGTTAAGTATTGGTAAGATGTTATCAAAACTTATCGCAGCTATTTCTACTCATACACCAGTAAGTGAAATCTATGGCTTATTCACTGGTGAAGAAGATAACTGCAAGTGTGCTTAATTAAAAAAATAAATAAATCATTAAAAGAAGTCTAAGACTTCTTTTAATTTGAAAATTATGAAATTAACTGAAGGCAGTGTCGTTAGGGGCATGGTAACTTTTGCCCTTCCAATCTTTTTCTCCAATTTATTTCAACAGCTATATAACGCTGCTGACTCTTTAATAGTGGGAAAATTCATTGGTGGTAATGCCCTGGCTGCCGTTGGCTCATCTGCCAGTCTGATCTTTTTATTAACTGGCTTTGTCAATGGAATGTCCATGGGTGCTGGTGTCATTATCGCCCGTCACTTTGGTGCCAGAGATCACGATAGATTAAAGAAGTCTATTCACACCACAACAATCCTGGGCTTATTGTTGGGATTATTCCTATCAGTTGGTGGTGTCATCGTTTCACCGTTACTATTAAAACTAATGGGGACACCATCAGATGTCATTAATAATTCAATCATCTACTTTAGAGTCTATTTTACCGGCTGTCTATCAGTGGTGATGTATAACTGTGGATCCTCAATACTGCAGTCCATTGGTGACAGTAAGCATCCAATGATGTATCTGATTACGGCATCTATTATCAATGTTTTATTAGACCTCTTCTTTATTGGTTATTTAAAGAAGGGTGTAGGCTATGCAGCCTTAGCTACGGTAATATCTCAAACCGTTTCAGCCTTCCTGGTATTTAGAAGATTGTATATAGAAGGTAAAGGAGGCAAGGAATATGGTCTATATTTTAAAGATTTAAGAATTGATAATGACGAATTAAAGAAAATCGTTAAGCAGGGTTTTCCAAGTGGTATGCAGAATTCCATGATCAGCATTGCCAATGTCGTAGTCCAATCCAATATCAATTCCTTTGGCTCAATTGCCATGGCGGGTTGTGCTTCTTACAGTAAGGTTGAAGGCTTTGCGTTTTTACCAGTAACCTGCTTTGCCCTAGGGCTGGCTACCTTTGTGTCTCAAAATATTGGGGCCAATAAAATGGATAGAGTTAAAAAAGGCATTAAGTTTGGCTGTCTGGCTTCAATGAGTTTATCAGCTGTAATTGGTTTATTATTAATTAAGTTTAGTCCTTTTATTATTGGCTTATTCTCCAATGAAGCCGAAGTAATTGCCTATGGTGTAAGAGAGTGTCATGTAGCTCCATATTTCTACGCCTTGCTGGCCTTCTCCCATTGTTCAGCAGGTATCTTAAGAGGCTTAGGTAAACCAGTGATTCCGATGGTTATCATGCTTAGTGTATGGTGTCTGTTTAGAATTACTTATATTACGATTACTATTAAATTTATCAATGTGATTGAAGTGATATTCTGGGCTTATCCAATTACCTGGACTATTTCTTCAATACTATTCTTATATACATTAAAAAAGCTCTTCTTTAAGAGCTATTAGGCAGCAGTTGAATATATAAAGTTCATTTCTTCATCAAGATTATTTATTGGATAAGGAACTGTTAAAAAGTTGACAATCAGAATAGTTAAAAAGACACATTACGATGGTGTATAGACCATCTAATGTGTCTTTTTGTTGTTTTACAAAAAGATAAAAGCGTAATAAAAGATTAAACGAATATATTATTTATTGAGACTAATAAAATGTCGACAGATTGTCAAAAAATAGTTTTTCTTATTTTTTTATCTAATTATTTGATAGAAAGTGACGGAAAATATTGAATTTAGACTATTTGTGACGATTATCACCGTAACAAATTAAATGGTTTTAGAGTCTAAATAAAATGAAGGAGGAATAAGATATGAAGACAAAAGAAAAAATATTAAACCATATACAGAATAAAAATATACAACTTGATTCCCTTGAGGATTTCACCACAGTCGCTATTTCAAGTGAACTAAATCTTTCTAGAACATTGGTTTCAGAACTTTTGAATGAACTTGTTAAGGAAAAGAAAATTATAAGGATAAAAAGCCGTCCGGTATTTTTTATTCCCCCGAATTGTCAAACTAATCGCAACTCGGTCTTGTGATATACCTCATAAGGTGTT
>JAUNCS010000037.1 GCA_030526485.1 Erysipelotrichaceae bacterium
GGAAATCGATACCGAATCTATCTATTTTTACTTGACAGATTCATAGCTGGTCTCCAAATTTAGTTAGTTGGGAAGACCTGTATCCGCTACTCCACCAACCATAGTTTCATAGAAAGTTAACTGTAGATTTACAGAAACTCCATTACCATTGCTGATGCTGACATTTGAGATCAGGCAACGGTCCTTGCTTGCTGATAAGGCTTCAATAATTGTCTTAGCCTGTTCATAAGAATCAGCAGTAAAAGAAATAGCTACATCTCTTCTAATCTGATCTGAATCTCTGGTTACATCAGCAAGTGTAATGTTATAAGTCTTAGACATTGATAAGATGTCATTTAAGAAACTCAATTCTGACTTAACAGCGTTATAGCTAGGCATAACAGTGATGTTAGGATCATTTAAAATAGTTTCCAGTTCATCTTTCATCATCTGAAGACTCTGAATCTTCATATTTGTAATCATCAGCTCAGTATTTAAAGAATCAATCTGAGCTTCAGAATTCGCAATACTTCTTTTAATAGGCTTATCGATAAACTGTGAATAACAGATACCGATAATAAGGGCGAACAATAATCCAATAGTAAATTTTTCTCTTAAAGTGAAATCACGGGAAAAGATATTCATTATTGAGCACCTCCATTGAATGTAGGATTTAAGTAAACAGTAATTTGCGCTGTTACCTTCTGATTTTCATTGATATATTCCAGATTGCTGCCGGTATTGGCATTAGTCACAATACAGAAATCAACGATATCGTCTTCCTTTAAATCATTAGCGATATCCTTAGCCATACCCAGAGTAATATCTCTAATCTGGATAGCACACTGGTTGCCAGAAAGATTTAAAGAAATAAGTTCAGCCTTGTTTCTAACCTTATTATCGATTAAGTCCAGAACCTGAGTTCTGCTTGTACGATAAAGTTCTTCTGAATTAAAACCAGAATAAGTATAGTGAGCATAAGTTTCATTTAAGTCACCAAACTTAGCTAAAGTATCATAAGCAGCAGTAACCGCAATCTGTAAGTCAGCTACCTGAGCCTGCTTAGAATACATTTCCATAAAACGATCCAGTACCAGGAACTTACCTGCCAGAGCTGTAAGAATCACAGCAATTAGAACCATCGGAATAAGCACCTTATTGTTTACTTTCTTTTTGATTTCACCAACAACGTTGATGGATCTTTTATAAGGAAGGTTTTTAATAGGGCTTGCCTTTGTATTTTTCTTACTCATTATTTACCCTCCTCATTTAAGACACCGGCAACCTGTGCATAGACAAAGGCGTTTTCAGTGTCTAATAGTTCACTGGCATCATGAGCTACCAGGTCAAGATTTTCCTTGATAGTATCAACTAAAGTCTTACAGTTGGCACCATAGCCCACAAACCAGATATCATTTAATTCAGATTCTCTATTTGAGAACATGTAGAACTTAACAGCACGCTGAAGTTCAACTGCAATAGAGTTATAAACATCTTTACAGTATTCTCTATCCTGACAACCCTCGTGGTTATTTACCAGGAATGTATGAGCCAAATGAACATCGACATTCATATTATCAGCGATAACCTGTTCAATATCTCTTAAGCCTACTTCCAGTTCTCTGGTAATCTTATGACAGTCATTTTGATACATCATTAGTCTAAAAGACTGCTGACCCATATCAAGGATACAGTATTCCTTATATGGCAGATTAGCCTTTCTAATCAGATTAGAGAAGCAAGCTACTTCCGGTACTACTGATACCAGTTTCATACCAGCCTTTCTGCACATAATACGATAATCCTCAACCAGAGACTTCTGAATAGCTACTGCAAACAAATCCATTGAAGTATTCTTTTCATCCTCAAGTTCTTCAACAGTTGAATACATAGCGTAGTCAAAGTTATAGTTCTTCAGTTCATCATTTATGTAAACCTTAAATTCATAAGGAATATTAATCATCAACTGTTCAGCAGACATCTTTGGTAAAGTAACCTGCTTTTCAAAAACCAGATTATCAGAAATAGACATGGCAGCCATCGGTGCCATTAAGCCTTCTTCCTTACAAGTATTCTTAATCAGTTCTGCCATTACATCTAAAGAGACAACCTTGCCGTTCTTAATCAGATTTTCTGGCGTTCTGATACAAGCTGTTTTCTTAACAGTTGT
The DNA here is from genome assembly GCA_030526485.1 of Erysipelotrichaceae bacterium. Taxonomy (GTDB): domain Bacteria; phylum Bacillota_I; class Bacilli_A; order Erysipelotrichales; family Erysipelotrichaceae; genus Colivicinus. Next base: position 2,150 of record JAUNCS010000037.1, read on the forward strand.
GCCATTCATCAAAGCCAGTTTAATTTGTGAATGACCAATATCAATTCCTAGGATATTTTTTGCCATTTCATTTCCCCTTCCTAGAATAAGCTCAAATATAATTCTACCAAGCGGCCACCATATAGAACCATAAACATACATGCCATGGCAATTGATGGACCAAATGGGATTTTATCTTTTTTCAAACCAATAACGAAGATAATTCCCATAAAACAAGAAATTATCAGACAGAACAGATTACCTATAATTCCTAGATATAGTCCTGTCACAAAGAGAAGCTTAATATCGCCTCCGCCCATACTCTCTTTTTTCAATATCTTATCCATGATTAATGAAATAAGCAGTACAGAACCCGCAATAAGAAGTCCTCCCAAAATACCAGACAACCATTCTTTTTTAAAGAAATTCAGGATTACCCAAAAGATAATTGGAATAATGATGCAGGCATCAGGTATTTCATATATATCTAAATCCACCAGTGATAAGGCGAATAGACAGCAAAATAATACAAAATAAACAAGCGTCTCTAGACTTAAATCATATTTATACAAAATAAGCAAAGACATTATGCCACAAAACAGTTCGGTCAAAGGATATCTTATTGACACCTTGGCTCTACAGTGACGACATTTACCTTTCGACATAATCCATGACAAGATCGGGATTAGGTCTAAAGCTTTTAATTCAGTGTTGCAGGAATCGCAAACACTTCTACCCTTTGTTATCGGGATATGGGCTACATAGCGCCCAGCATAACAGTTCAAGAATGATCCAGCAACTGTTCCGATAATAAAGAACAGGACACTGGAATATATAAATAGAAACGGAGTTGATTTAACTAGCATATTCAGGCACCCCATTAATATTAATCACATCGAAGGTCTTGGAAATAAGCGGTTTATCACCTGGATCCTTAATATAAATAGTTACCTTATAAGTGTTATTGGCACTATTGTATTTAGGTTCCTGCATTTCCACCTTCATACCATTGGAATAAGCTGACTTAGCTAACAGTTCAATAAATTCATTATTGTTGTCGATATTTACATAAGCCAGACGACCATTCAGACTGGCAAGTTTGCCAGTATATTTATCGGTAAGATAGTTATTTCCAATAAAAGAAACAACATTATTACTACTATCAAGTTTAACACTTGTAGCGTATCCCAACTCATCACTTACTATCGTGCAAAGCGAAGACATCAGGATATTTGCTTCCAGCTTTCTTTTAGTCTTTACATACTGGTTAGCAGCCAAAGACATCGTGCTGGCAAGACTTAGCGATACCAGTAAAATAATAAGCACTGCTACCAGCGTTTCACCAAGAGACATGCCAGACTTGCTCTTGGTTTTAGATTTAAATTTATTCAGAAAATCTTTCATATCTCTCCTTTCACCTTATTTATCTACAGAATAATAAACATAACCATTGGCACTAGTATGTACCTTAACCTGGTTTCTGTCTGTTCTGTTATCAATATAATGCTTAACTAAAATATCCTTAGTTTCATAAGCATCATTCCACTTTAAAACAGTATCAAGCTTTTTGATTTCTCTATTAACCTTGCTGGCTGAAACCAAAGCACCTGCAAGCATTATTAAAGCTAAGGCAACAATAATCGTTGCGATCAATGTTTCAATAATTGTTTCACCATTTCTCTTTCTTAACTTTTTCATCATTTAACTTCGCTTATTTGTGCTCCATTTTCCTTCCAGCCAGTAGTCTTATAATCAGCAGGTCTTCTCTGCTTTACCTTGTAAGTTTTTACACCAAAGGAATCTGAAAGCAGTTCTCTGTTTTCTGTACCTGTATAACGGGTATACAGCTCATTCTTTCTGGTATCGCTGATTGAAACATCAGCCTTAATCATCTTTAGGTAGACATTTTCATCTTTACCATCAAGTTTTAAAGTAAAGGTAATTTCATATTCCTTGTTCATAGACATGGAAACATTTACCTTGGTATTTACATCGGTAAAACTATCCAGTTCAATACTTAAACAGTTTTCCTTGTAGTAATTAAACGGATTAGAAGGATTATCAACATATTCGATAGCTTCCTTTATTTCCTTACTCATTGGACCAATATAGTCAAAGAAATCCTGACGGGTATCGTAATCAATACTTTCAATACCCTTATTGGTTGAAGAGATATTCACAATATCCTGTCTTACATATTCATAAGTAACAACATCACTTAGTTCTGTATCATACATCAGTGTTTCCAGATATTGAGCAGCAGAAATTAAAGTTAAGCGATTTTGTGTATCCTCTATATCGTTATTAACGACATCAGCAGCACTTGTCGCAGCTGACAGGACCACAATAGCCACTGTAGCAGCTACGATAAAAGCTACCAGCGAATAAAGAAGAGATACACCATCTTTATTCTTTAATTTATTCAAGATTTTATTCAAGGTATACCCCTCCTTTCGTTTTTATTCGTTTACTTCCCACACAGCATAAAGTGTGAAGTTATTTGCTGATACATCAGCATAAGCTACTGTATCATTCAGTTCGTATTCCTTAGCACCATCAGCACTTGTAGAATAACCAGTCAATGTATAGCCATCTCTTGTTGGCAGATTAGCTATAGTACTTAAATCATATAGACCAGTAACTGGATCAATAGCAATCTTTTCACTAGTTTCCAGATTTTCGAAGTAACCACCATTAGATTCAACATCAAGTGGGATGAAATCAAATACCGGCATCAGGATCAGATCATTTGTTACCAATACTGTCTGGCCTAAGTTATAAGTATTTACACCATCACTCCATGCAATTAACTGCTGGTATTGTGGGATAAATTCTTCTGGAATGCTGTCTCTTAACTTCAGATTACCTGAAAGTGTTGGTAAATCAGCATCAGTATAGCCAGCGCCATTAGTGTAAGAAATAATGACATTTCGATAAACCTTAACCGACATAGCCAATGGAATATCGTATGTACAAGCACCATTTTCAGTGATATTCACCTTAAGAGTGATATTGTTATTAGATAAATCATCTGCGTGGTCAGTAGTTAAACAATAAATTGTACCTGTTAAATAACGGTAGTTAGTATCTTCAATACTGCTTGTATTGATAGTAATGAAATACTTGTCTGTACCGATATCTACAATGTACTTGCCATCATCTATTGCCGCACTTACATCTTCAACAAGGACATCATTGATAGTGAAATCAGCAAAGTCCTTAGTCTTTGGATTTAAGTACAGATAGAAGTCAGCATCACTGCTGTTAGGGTTAGGCTCATTGCCGGTAGCCCATAACAGACTTTCAACTTTTACAAGGCTAGGATCATCTGTTAAATATGAACCTGAATGAAGTGTGCCATTAGATAAACCAATTACACCATTCTGTTCAATATCAATAAATGTCTTAGCTGTAAATGTTCTAACAATCGGATCGCCATTAGCATCTGTCTTATCGACATAGCCACCTAAGCCATCACTCATCTTAACGGTATATGTTAAGCGATATTCAGCTGTAACAATTGACTGACCAAGTCTGTCTCTTATTACATATACTTTATTACCGCTATCTAAAGATGTAAGAGTATCCACATATGAACCATCTGTATCATCCTTAGAGAATCTCAATAAGGCAGCAATATTATTAGTGATATTCCAGATACCACCATTTTCGGTGTAAGCCACTTCATTGCCATCGGCATCCTTAGAGAATACAGTTAGAACAAACTGACCCTTTTCACCCTTATTGATATTAAGCTTATCTACATCAGACTTAACGCTTAATTCAGCAGTTATTTCCAGTGAGAATGAAGCCTCATCAGCTACACCTTCATTGTAGATAACTCTAGTTGTACCTGTATCATAAGCCTCCAGTGTTACGTCATAGCACTTATTAGTACTATCGTAGGCACTGACTTCCTTAACAGCACAGATATCGTTGCTGAAAGTGAAGCTGCTCTTAGATATAGCAGGATTTTCCTTTGTATATAGCTTATAAGTCTTTTCTACTATCTTGATATGGTTATCAGCAGAGATTTCAATATCCTTCATATTAGAGAAGATATCCATCTTAGCTCTACCCATTTCCCAATAAGCAGTATTTAAAGGCCATGCGCCATAGTGAACATTAACAATAGAACCAAAAGTCAAATCCTTCTGTTTGATAACAGTTGGGAATGGGAAGTTCTTACCATCCAGTTCTCTATTGATACCCGGATAAGAGAACTTACCATCAATTGGTTTATTAGATTCATTTAGAACTGTAACCTTATTCCAGGCACTGGCATTTAGTAAAGCAGGCATATTATCAGCAGCCAGCTGATCATATGTTTTAGCGATTGGCTTACCAACTACAGTACCCTCTTTATAACCTGAACTACCTGCTTTAGCATGAATGAAGTATGTACCTCTTTCAGTAACGCCAGAAATCTTAATAGAGTCTAAATAGTAACAGTTATTAATTGTAACCTTAGTTGCATTAGCGTTAACTCTATCGGCTAATGAACAGATAATTGTACTATTTAATTCTCTTACTACTGCCACTGAAGAATCGTATGAACTTGGTACATTACGATCATTGAAAGAAGCAGGAAGTTTAGTATAGGTATAACAGTTTTCAATTACCGGCGAACCTTCCTTGATAGCGTCATTACCAGTGAAGTTTACATAGTTAGTAGTAAATGTACTACCAGCAATACCGGCACAGAATACTTTTAGATATTCATTTGGTCCCCATTGAGGACTGACACCATTCATTGAGAACATCGTCATTGTCTCATTTGAAACCGTAATTTCACCACCAGTGTAGCAGTCTTTGATATAGCCCTGAGCAGCACCAGCTAAGGCACCAGATCTGATGAAGATACCCCATCTGGCAGCACCATTAGTATTAGTACTTTCAAGTCTGATATCAACAACGGAAGAACACTTTTCCAGGTTAACAGCCGCAACACCAACCAGACCACCAATATTGGCTTCACCCTGTGTTGTCTGATTAGTACTGCCATCTCTTACTACGTAGCCAGAAATAGCACAGTTAGTAATATAGTTGTTAGTCTTAGTACTGTTACTTGAATAGCTGTTATAGTCATAAGCTACGCCAATCATACCGCCCAATGAATATGCACCAGGCATGTTACTTGGAGTAACTCTTTCAATAACCGTCTTATTGTCTGAGTACATAATAATATTCTTAATATTGGCACCAACAGCCGTACCAAACAGACCAACGTTGAAGCTTTCAGAAGAAATCTTCAGGTTCTTAATCATATAGCTTTCACCATTATAAGTAGAACCAAACCAAGCATATAGAACGGCATTATATGTGCTGGCAGCTGAAGTAGTTGATGTACCAGCAATTGGTGTAAATATCTGAGAAGCACTAACCATCTGCACGTCGTGTGTCTGACGGAAGTTGTAAGCAGCTGCTTCTTTTGAAGTTGCATCCTTAGCTACCTGATCAATACTGTTTGTAGCGTGGTTTGAAGTATCGGTTGCATATACCAGATAAGGGAATTTACCCTTATTGCCATTACCATTAATTAGCTCAGTTGTATTCTTGGTTTCATTATTCCAGTTAATGTACTGTAACTGTTCTACACTTCTGATTTCTAACTGGTTGTTAGTACCAGCCAGAGTCTTAGCAAAGTTACTTACAGTACCTAATTTATCAGTAATAGTTACATCATCACTCACACCAACCAAGGCGAAAGAGTTCGCAAAGAATGGTGAGAACTGATATGTAAATGATGGGTTACCAGCAACATTCAGGTTTAATGTAACTTCTGCAAACGCATTATGAATGCTTGAAGAAGGAACATCTAGTGTTAGACCAGTATCACCTGCATCAAATGGATTTTTAGTCTTAAACGCATAGAAATCATAATCAGGAAACTGACTGTGTAAGGCATTAGAAGCATTCACATCAGCATTCGCCTTATTATCAAAACCAGCACTTAAGTTCTTAATATTAGTAACACTTAACTTAGAACCCTGACCAACATTAGTGAAGTAACCATAACCATATTCACTTACATAACCATTATCGTCATGTGAGTTACATAGTGTAGTTTCACCAAAGTACTTAGTAGTGCTATCAATCTTATCAGCACCGACATAAGTTAAGTGGTAACCATTATTCTCACCACCCTCTTCTTTTTCCCAATAGAAGAAGCCTAGTGTACCCATTTCGGCTTTTTCAATCCAGGCACCAAAGTGTACCAGATTACCATTAGCATCCTTAACAACAGCTGGGAATGGGAAGTTCTTGATAGCGATACCCTCATTTACATAGTCATAACTTTCATCAGCCTTTCTATTATCAGAATCACCGATTTCCAGTTCTGAGTAGTTAATTGGATCACCACTTGTAACTGTTGTATCAAATCTGAAGGTATACATCTTATCCTGAAGATAGAATGCACCATTATTTAAGTAGTAACATCTTGTAACACCACCACCCTTAGGCGCAAAACCATATGAAGTTGAACCTGAAGAGTTTAGTGCTGTTGTACAATAGCTGTCCGCAATAGAACCAGCATCATTATCAGCAGTAAAGCCAGCAATCTTGATAATACCGTCTTTACCAAAGACAACGTCGATGGCACCAATTGTATAACAGCTATCAATTGTACCTGCGTTCTTACCTACAAAGCCGCCCAGATATACATTGGCGAAAGATGAAGACAGACGCATATTTGGAATATTTGCCGATGAATTTCTGATAATACCAGTATTTTCACCTACTAAACCACCACCATAAATAGTTGTATTTTCATAAGCCTGGATAGTACCCATCTGACCAGCAATGTAATAACCATCACATGCTGAGTTTTCAATAGTACCACCATTTCGACCAGCTAAGACACCTAAACGGTAAGTAGCGATATTGGTTGTTTCATTATGAGCTACATAGAAGTTATCATCTGAATCCTTATCATAAGATGCACGGATAATAACATTTCTGATTAAGCCATTATTATTACCGAACATACCAGCATATAAGCCAGAGTCCGCAATAAACTTAACATTCTTAATCCAGTTAGAACCACCGTTATAAACCGCCTTGAAACCCACTTCATTATTGGCGATAGGAGCTTGCGAATCCGGATTAGAATTTCTATCAGCTCTAGTTGAGTAATTTACCCAGTCATAGTCTTTATAGTCAATATTTCTTTCCTGTTTAAAGATCGAAGCAGCCGTGCTGTTTGCATAGTAGTCATAATACAAAGACATATTATACAGATGACGCGCTGTACGAACAGCAATTTCATCAGCTACATTTGGTGCTTCATCATCTTCAGTCGCTAGCTTAACAGTCTTAGCGAAGTGAGGATTGAAGAAGTAATAAGAAGAGTCTTCACCTAAATCACCATTAGTTGTCTTAACAATTGCACGGTAATAGAAAGATGGATCAATCTTATCACTAGAATATTCATTAATATATTGAGTATCGATTGGGAAGATGTAGTAATCATCGCTGCCATTCTTTACATTGAACTTTAAGCTTGGATCAATAACGATATCTTCAAAGATTGTTGTCTCACCAATTCTTGCTCTATTTGTCTTTTGAATAGTTAACTTGATACCAGAAATATCAGCTGTACTATAAACAATACCATAGCCATCACCCTTCACGACGATATTTGGATCATCCTTTAGAGTTGGAGGTACATTGGCACCATAGAAGCCATAAGTACCATCACTGTACTTTTCATAGTAAACAAGTGAACCTGCTTTAAATTCCGCATCATAGTCACCAAAATGCTGTAACTTGCTTAGAGTTGGGAATAAATATGTATTTAAACCCTGATCCATCAGGTTATAAACCTTTGAGCTGGCATTACGATATGTAAAGGCTGTAACGCCATTCTTATTCAGATTATTAGCAGCTACACTTGTAACATCACTAATCTTCTTTTCATTTGCATTATCAGTTGCACTAACGCTAGCACTTGAAGTAGCAGAATAGTAAACATTATTAGATACAGGATTCATAGCTGTACGATAGTAGTTTGCACTGGCAACTGTATCGTATTTATGCATAACAGTATATGAGTTATCCATAGTAGCTGGGCCAAGAACTAAACCAGCACCATTGGTCTTGAATGTCATATAGCCAGCCGCATAAGAGGCATCGACATCAACATTAGCTTTAGAATAGCCAACTAAGCCACCTGTTAGAGAGCCATATAAATAAGAGTCAGCATATGATTCTTCAATCTTAACTGCAGTACTAGAGTTTGGCACTCTACCAAGCAAACCACCCGCTGAATAAGTCTGACTGCCACGTTCGCCAATTACAGTTGAGGCAAAACTTTCTTTAATAGCGATAGATGAACCTCTGGCCTCACCTACTAAACCACCCACTGAATAATACGCATCAATCCAGTCATATTTATAATCAGTATTACTTGCGGTATTAGTACTTAAATATACTTTGCAGTTATTGATTGTCAGATTGCCTGAAGACTGTAAGCCTAACAGTGCACCCGCTGTTGAACCGTTATTATTAGTTTTAACGAAGCTGTCAATTAATGTGACATTGCTGAAAGTGAAGTTCTGTGAGATCTTACCAAATAGACCGGCATTGCCACTGTTTTCTTTAACAGCCAGATTATTGATTGAATATGAACGACTCGCACTGTCACTGCCAGTGTAAGATAGAACTTTATCGTTATTGATAGGTTCAAATCTAGGAACAACCTTAGTTACACCATCAACCTTAACAGATACTTTACCGTTAAAGTAAGCATCGCGATATGTTTCATAGAAATCATCCAGACCCGTTACGCCAAGCTGGTCAGTAAACTGAATATTCTGTACCTGGATGGCATTGATATTTTCAACAATTCCTGTTGAACCTAAGTTTTGTAAGTGACGGGCATATTTAATCTTGGCATTGCCACTTGAGTCAACACTTTCAAATAATGAGTTAGTAGTCTGCGGATTAGCATAGCCTCTGATTACCAGATTATGACCTGGGTTGCTGGCAACAATTTCAATCTTGATATCATCGCCTGGAATTAAAAACTGCGTACCTGGTGTAGCTACACCTTTACCAAACTGTTCATAGAATCTTGTGTCATTGCTTGATAAATCATCCAAGACAATATCAAATTCAAAAGTACCGGCACTTACCGAAATATCTTTTGGTGTATAAGTAGCATACTTAGTAGCCTGTTCAGCTACAGAGAAGTTTTTATTGATTTCGTTTTTATAAGTTGGTGAAGCTGAGTTAGGCAGATAAACCTTAAAGTTCTTATTGCCATGTTCATCAGTTAAAGTAACCTTAAAGATTGGATAGTCGACAGTTTCAGTAGATCTGTTACTTGTAACATGCAGTACCAGTTTTTCCTTATTGATAACTTCAAAAGAAGGTGTTAACAAAAGTCTTTCGGCGAAGTTGCCGCCACCGCCACCGCCATAGTAACCAACCTTGGCGCCAGCATCAATTCTTTCATCCTTATAACGTAATTTAGTATCGTAAGTAGAATAGTCTGCTACATATTCATTAGCACAGTTTATCTTGCCTTCAGAATAGAAGACAGAATAAATGATGGCAGTCTCTGGATTATATTCCACTACCCAATGAGCTTCTCTTAATGATGGTTCAATAATATTTTCAATCACTACCTGATTTGCAGCAGAGCCATCAGTATTTAGTGTATTAGATGAGAAATAGACTAATGAATCTTCCTCAATCATATTTTCACTGGTGATATCGTTAGGAAGACCACTTACCTGTCCTACACCACTTGTAGAAGTCTTCTGGTAGGCAATAGTATTACCAGCTGTCTTCATTTTTATCAGTCGGTTCTGCAATGTAACGTAAACGATTTCTGCCTTGGAATCCAGTTCATTTTGACGCATATTTCTATTGATAGAAACAATACGTGGAATAGACAATGTGAAAAGGATTGATAGTATCATTACTACCAATAATAGTTCGGCTAAAGTGAAGCCTTTACGTTTTTTCATGCCAAAAAGGTGTAGAAACATACATAATAATTATACAACCTTGTAAATATTATCAAAGAGTCTATGCATAAGTATTTTTATCAATATGAATAAGTGGCATATTTACATAACTTTAAGTAAACAAAAAGCACTGTTTTTGTTTCAAAACAGTGCTTTCATTAGTATTAATCTTCCAGGTTTTTAAGGAACTCGCTATAGGCCTTATCTACATGTCTTTTATAAGTGCTGTAAGATAAGAAATCTATATACCAGTTATCTTTTTTACCCTTTATTATTTCATTCTCAATTATTAGCCCTTCCAGGATATCCAAACCCTCTACCACTTCATTAACTCGATTAACGATATGATAGTGCGGTTCAATCTCTTTTTGCAGTAATCTGTGATAACCATTCTCATGCTCGCGAATGATACCAATAGACATGCGATAGGATTTAGCTATTAACTGACAGGTTTGTTTGTTATTTAACATATCCTCCTAACAAACAGATTTTCTATTCTGACACCTCAATCAAACCATACTGACCATCGTTTCTCTTATAAACAACAGATACCTTCTTATCATCGATATCCTTGTAGATAAAGAAACTATGTGACAGCATTTCCATCTGTAAGATAGCATCATCAAGTGTCATCTCATCAGCGAAGATAGTCTTAGTCTTAACTGGAATATCATTATCACCAACATCTTCGGTAGCGAAAGATACAGCTAATGACTCTTTATGTCTTCTAGATAAGCGAGACTTCTGTCTTCTAATCTGGTCTTCGATTTTATCAATTGCCAGATCAACGCCTGTTTCAAACTTATCGTGCACTACTTCAGCACGGCATAGGCCTACTTTGGTTGGAATTGTTACCTCAATCTTTAAAGAATCATTGTAAGCTTTAACAGTAAATCTGGCAGTAGTATCTTCACTTACTGCGAAATACTTTGTTAAGAAAGATAATTTCTCCTCAATCTGATTTCTCATTTCTTCAGTAATAGTTACATCTTCTCCATAAATTGCGAACTTCATAATATTTCCTCCTTTTTATGTAAGCTCTAATAGCCACTTATAAACCAGATAGAGTCCATAAGCGTCTAAGCTGCAGTATTCGATAAGATCCTTCAAAATTTTCTCATCGTCAACGTCCTCTTTACCCATGTCCAGTTCTCGCCAGTTAAATACTGCCTTAAGGCCATCATTAATATCCAAGTCCTTATAAGTTAAATCAGATACTACACTAACCAGTTTCTTCAAAGTGAAGTTACCACGCATGCGGGTATCGTATACTATACCCTCGATAAACGGTACCGCCAAATCGACGAAACGCTTATTGATAGCCATTAAGTCTTTACTTAAATCCGGGAATTGTTCTGCCAGCTCATTAATTCTTCGACATTCAGCCCCCATAGCGTTATAAGCCACTACAGGACCGGTCTTAGGTACCTTCTTAATTAAATCCTCAGCAAAATCTCTTCGACAGTCCTTATTGCCTACAAAGGTATAATTCTTTAAATTATCGTTTTCATCCAATACGTATAAAGCAAACTCAAATGGCAAGACATCCAGCACCTTCATACCCTTATACTGAGGCACCAGATAAGTATCCCATTCAAAGTCAATAAAGCTTATTGGTCTAGTATCAAACTTCTTCAGATAATCCAAGAGATTATACTTGTCGACAAACAAACCACCATTCTTACTGGCCTGAATCTGAGCAAATTGAACTCTGTTCCCTTCAACAAGATCTAAATCGGCATCCTTTAAATGTCTGATACCCTTCTCAAACATCTTCACCTTATGTTGTGAAGATACCAGAGTCAGGATTGAATCCTCCGGATATGTCAATTCGTCTTGGAAACATTCATAGTAATATGGACAAACGCCTCTATGATGACAAGCGCCTGTCTTTTTAGCAGGACAGGAATCCAAATCATTAGATTCGATCCTGCTTATAATTTCTTTATAGTCCACCTTTGAATCATCAAAGATATCAATAAGCTTTCTTTCCTTGAAGACATCAGTCAGAATAAACAATTCATCGACATCAAGTTCTTCATCAAAAACATATGAACCATTGATATAAGCTATAAAGACATTTTCAATTTTCAAACCAAGTTTTCTTAAAATCTCTATATTGATTCGATAATACAACAAATCCAGTTCCCTTAAATTTGTTCCATTAAAAATGAAATATAAAGTATAAGAATCATTGTTTCGATACATTAATGGAATCCTGATACGTAATCCATCATCTTCAAAACGAGTCTTTACAAACCACTGATAATTATCTTTTTCATTAAAGAATCTATCATTAGTATCACCCATTACACCCTGATAGTGTTCATCAATTCTTAAGTGTCTAACTAACAACTCAATAACTGACTCATCACTTCTTAGATAATAAGGATTCTTTACTTCTTTTTGAAGTGATAAAAAGTAATATCGAGGACAACGAACAAATCTTTTTAAATCACTAATATGATACATAATCTACCTACTTCTATTATAAATCAAAGATGGATAACTGTTCATTTAATTGTGGAAATTCCCTCAGGTAATTGAATATCTCTTCAGGATTATACATAATATTATTTCTTCTACATGTTTCTACAAAAATGTTAAGCAACTTCTGATTATTGAAACTGTTTACCACATATTTATCTTTGTAGAACTTAATATATTTTTCCTTTAAGCCTGGGAAGTATCTATCAAGTTCCTTATAGAAATATTCTCTGTTTCCTTCTCTTAGTGTTAAACCAAAACCAAAACAGATAATCCCTTTTACACCCGCCTTTATGCAATAATCAAGTATTCCTCTAAGATTGGCTTCATTATCATTGATAAAAGGAAGAATTGGCGACAGCCAGACAACAGTCGGAATATTTCTTTTCTTGCATTCCATTAAAACCAGAAATCTTTCATAAGTAGAAGAAACTCTTGGTTCTATCTTTTTACATAAGCCTTCATCATAAGTAGTAAGAGTCATCTGGACAACGGCCTTACTCTTCCTGTTTATTGATTCGATTAAATCAATGTCTCTCAGTATTCTATCTGACTTGGTAAGGATAGCTAGACCAAAACCGAATTCATCTATAATTTCCAGACACTGCCTTGTCAGTTTTAACTCTTCTTCCAGATGTATATAAGGATCACACATTGAACCAGTGCCAATCATACATTTATTGCGTTTTGTAAGCAATGCGTTCCTTAATAAATCAGGAGCATTTATTTTTACTTCGATATCTTCAAAGTCATGATCAAAAGCGTAACACTTGCTTCTGGTGTCACAATAAATACAGCCATGGGAACAGCCGCGATAGATATTCATTCCATTATTTATTAGGATATTTTTTACATTTTTGTAGTGCATAAATTTAAAAAAGCCAGAATTCTGGCTTTAGATGTATTCAACCGGAACCCTGGCGTTGATTGAACAGATAAGTTCATAAGAAATGGTATCAATATTTGCAGCGATCTTTTCTAGATCTCCATAAACTGTAACTTCATCACTTACTCTGCATTTGACATCACTTACATCAATCATCAGCTGGTCCATACAGATATTACCTAAGATTGGGCATTCTCTGCCATTGACATTAATCGTATTCTTACCACTGTGATATCTTAAATAGCCATCACCATAACCTACCGGAATAGTAGCTACCTTAATATCCTTATCAGCGATAAAGCGTCTGTTGTAGCCAATAGCTTCGCCCTTTTTAACATCCTTAATCTGAATGATAATTGACTTCATTTCCAGGACTGGTTTTAATTCTTCAATACCACCAAGGCCATATAAGACGATACCCGGTCTAACCATATCCAGATTAAACTGTGGATGTTTAAACAGACACATCGAATTAGCGCAGTGTCTGATCTTAAATTCAATACCCTTTTCTTTTAATTCTTCAATTCTCTTAATAAAGAAATTGTACTGGTTTAAAGTGTGTTCTAAAGAATCACTTAAGGCGAAATGGGTAAAGACACCTTCAAAGTCTAAGTTCTCTAATTTAATAGCTTCCAGCATTTCACCCGGATCTTTAAAGCCGATACGATTCATACCAGAATCAATCTTTAGATGAGTCTTTAGCTTATAACCCCTATCATTTAGTTCTTTGGCATATTCCAAAGAGTAAATAGCCTGCGTAATATCAAGATCATGAAGCTCTTTAGCTGAATCAAGTGGTGTAAAACCCAAAATGATAATTGGTGTTTTAATACCGTTTTCTCTTAATTCTCTGGCTTCCTTGATGTTGCTGACGGCGAAATAATCAGCCTTCATTTCTTCATAAAGCTTAGCCAGTCTAACTGCGCCATGACCATAGGCATTATCCTTGATAACGCAGCAAATCTTGGCACCATTAGCCTGTTTTCTAATTACTTCAAAGTTATATTTAATCTTATCCAGATTTATTTCTACCCATGTTCTTCTAATCATAAAACTCTTTTAATTTAGACAAAGCTGTTAAATAACTTAACAGCTTTCTTATCTAATATAAACCTTTTGTCGTTTTAAATAAACTATCTTTGATTTAAGACAAATCTAATATAGTGTTTAACTCTTGTGTTTTTATTTAAGACTGGCTTGATAAATTTGTCATAATTTATCGAATTTGGACAAAACTGACTTTCAAAACAGATGCCACCAAATTTCTGGTAAAGCTGATTATATTTACCTTCTACATTATCAACATAGTTAGCAGTATAGACCTGCATACCTGGCATATCACTGTAGACTTCAAGTTCCAGCTTGTCATTTCGATATGAAGCCGTCTTTTTATCATCCATATTTTCAAAATAGTAGTTATGATCAATTCCACCATTTGAAAGATTTGGATGATTCAGCTTAAGATTGTCGCCAATCTTTTTATAATCCAGGAAGTCAAAAGATGTACCTCTTACATTAATTACTTCTTCACTGGCCACATTGGCATTAGCCAGATTTAGTTTATCGGTATAAACCCTTAATTCATCATTTAAGATGTCACCCTTACCATTCAGATTGAAATAAGAATGATTAGTGAAATTAAAGATGGTATCCTTATCGCTTTCTCCCTCAAAGCTAACTGTTAATTCATTATCTTTTAGTTCATAAGTAATAATCACCTCAAGATTACCAGGAAAGCCGCCATGACCATCTTCATCAACAGTCTTTAAAGATAATTTATCTTTTGTGTATTCAACCAGTTCGTAATCCTTAAAAGATAAGTCAGCACTGCCTGAATGAAGCGTATTACCACCATCATTATCAGTTAAATGATATTCTTCACCATTTAAAGTGAATCTGGCATCCTTGATGCGATTGGCACATCTGCCAACGCAAGCGCCAAAGTGACAGGCACCCTTTTCCAGATATTCTTTTTCAGTTTCAAAACCCAAAACGATATCCGTATTTGTTTTCTTATCGATATACTTAACGATTGTACAGCCAATAGAGGAAATATCAATCTTTAAGACATCATTTTCTAATGTATAAATCATACACTGCCGTTAGCTCTAACCAGCATTGCTGCACCAAGAACTCCTGGTTCTTTTAGTTCAGCCTTTAAGACCTTGGCTGGAACCTGACCATTGTAGTATTTATGGAAGGCTTCAATCATCATTGGCCAGAATAAGTCAGACTGTTTAGATACACCACCGCCTAATACAAAGACATGTGGGTCAACAACCTGCGAAATAGTAGCTAGAAGTCTACCCATATCCTCGCACATTTCTAAAACGATTTCCTTAGCCTTAGGATCACCCTCTTTGAATTTTTCAAACAGCTCCTTGGCAGTATTGCCTTCGCCAAAGGCTTCAGCAGCCTTACGACCAAGTGCAGTACCAGAAGCCTCTGATTCAACCGAACCGGCATTTGTAGTTTCTGACCACTTCTTACAGCCATCTCTAACGATGATATTAGCGATTTCACCAGCATAGCCTAACTGTCCTGATAAAACGTGACCATCAATGATTAAGGCACCACCAATACCTGTAGACTGTGTGATGTAGTAAACAATTGGATAACCCTTACCAGCACCAAGAACAGCTTCAGCCAGACCTGCCATATTGGCGTCATTATCCATATAACAAGGAATACCATATCTTTCTTCAATCAGCTTAGCGATTGGATAATCCTTGAAACCAACCAGGTTAGTAGACATAGACATTATCTTGTCATAAACATTAACTGGTCCTGGTACCGCAATACCAATACCCTCGCATGACTTAATGTCACTAATCTTATCAATTAATGAAAAGATAGTGTCTCTGATTAGTTCTTTTGGACCTTCCAAGCCATGTGAAGCAGACTGATAGTCCTCAGAAATGTTGCCATTTTCATCCATCTTGCAGACACGGACATTAGTGCCGCCAAGATCGATACCTACATAATATTTCATTATTAAATTAC
>JAUNCS010000038.1 GCA_030526485.1 Erysipelotrichaceae bacterium
GCTAGAGTAAAAGAATTCATGGACATCGTTAAAGAATTCAGAAAAACTTTATAATTCCTACATTCATGTAGTTATTATCTTTCTAAAGAACGGAAGGTTTTTAGCGGATAACCGTTAACCTATGTACCTTATAAATGTTTGTCTCCATTTCATGAGGTACATAACCGCAACCATGTTAAAAGGGCTGTGAAGCCCTTTTTACTTGAAAATGTATTTTCCCTTTCCTTTCCCAGAAACCGGTACAATGATATCTCTTTCCAACATTGTTTTAATAAGTACAGAAGCTCTTGAAGATCTTAAACCAGTTTTTTCTTCTACCATCGAACGGCCAAAGATTGTTGTTGAACCAAATAGTGTATGCAATATGTTTATCTGTTCAATAGTTTTATTGGATAAATTAGAACAGTCGAATGTCCAGTATTCAATCTTGCCTGAATCTTCAATGTCCGCTTTTATAGTTGAATATCCGCTTTCAATGTCCGCTTTTTTAAACAAACCACTGATATGCAGTTCTCTATTGTGAAGTTCATTTTTTTCTTCCAATAAGAGATTTCTTAAAAACAATTCCAGATATTCAGTTGTTTCATAAATGCCATTTTTTAAATCATTGTAGTTTGCACGAACTAAAGCATTTCTGAAATACCAGGCATTCTTGGCAAAGATGTCATTAGTAACATTAAAACCAAGCGTTCTTAGATATTTGATAAAGAAGACAGCAGTGGTTCTGGTATTGCCCTCACCAAAAATGTGTATCTGCCACAAGTTTGATATAAAACGAGCAAGATGTTTAATGACGCCATCAATATTTAAATCTTTATAATCAAATTCTTTTTCCTGTTTAAAATCATAGCGCAATGTTTCTTTTAAAGTAGCAGCATTGCCATAAGTGACAGTTGCTCCATTCAAAACCCATTCTTTTTTTGAAATGTTGTAATCTCTCATTTTACCCGCATGGTCATAGATGCCAACGAACAGTTTCTTATGAATAGAGATGTACTCATTAGGATTAAAAGAAAATGCATTTTCGGAAAGTATCTTGGCTATTCTACAAGAAACGATATCAGCTTCTTGAGTACGGTCTACAAGATTATTATTTGGTCTATTATCATAGTAATCTTTCAGTAGTTTTTGAGCTTCATCAATACTGATCTGTCCTTCAATATTCTTGATTGCTGTATCAAAAAGATAGTCAGATGGTTTTAAACCGTCGACTTCCTGTAAACCAATAGCCGTATACCAGGCATAACTCTTCTCTCTTTTATCAGGTTCTGTCTGTATTAGATATTCTTTAAAAGGATCGTTTTTCATTAATAATATTATAAAAGAAAATGGCCCGCTTATTAGCTGGGCCACAACAAATATTTTTTAGATAAGTCCTTGTATAAGGATAACGATAATCAGAACGGGAACTACTATCAGGAAATACCACTTCATCCAATTCTTGATCTTTAAACCTTCACCAGTATTGGCTTCTAACTGATAATTATCAAATCCCCATCCCCACTTGGTAGTACAGAACAATAGGTATATTAATGAACCTAATGGTAATAGTAAGTTACTTACAATGAAGTCTTCACTATCTAAGACATCGCGATTACCAATAATTCTTAAATCACTCAGGATGTTATAACCAAATACACATGGAAGTGATGCGATTAGAATGAACAGGCAATTGATAAAACAAGCTTTTTTACGATCCATTCCAAAGTTATCCATACAGAAGGAAATAAGATTTTCAAATACCGCAATAACGGTTGAAAAACTTGCAAAGGTCATAAATAAGAAGAATAATGAACCCCAAAGTCTGCCACCCGTCATATTCACAAAGACATTAGGTAAAGTTACAAAGATTAGAGCGGGACCAGCATTTACATCAACGTTATAGCTAAAGCAGGCTGGAAATATTATTAGACCAGCACAGATAGCTACAAAAGTATCTAATAGACAGATTCTTAAACCCTCACTTAACAGAGTATTATCCTTGCTCATATAGCTGCCAAAGATTTCCATGGCTGCTACACCTAAACTTAATGTAAAGAAAGCCTGATTCATAGCTGCGGTAATAACATTTGTTAATCCAACGTTTTTAACATTTTCCAGATTAGGAATTAAATAGAAAGAAATACCTTCTTTAGCTCCTGATAGAGTAAAGGAATGGAAAACCAGGACAAGAATCAGGACCAGCATTAAGCTCATCATAATCTTACTGATTTTTTCTAAGCCGTTTTGCAAGCCTTTAGAAATGACGATAAAGCCCAGCACTACAACGATAGCCATCCAGACAGCCATCTGAAATGGGTCAGCTAAGAGCTCGCCAAAGATATTCCCACAAGCTGCAGAATCCAGACCGGGAGTGAAAGTTCCGCTGATAAATTTAATAAGGTAAGAAAACATCCAACCAGATACAGTCGTGTAATACATCATCAGCAGGTAACAGCCCATCATGGCTATGTATCCATGGATATGCCACTTATGATTTTTCTTTTCCAGTTTCTTATAGCCATTAACAGCACTGGCTCTGCTGGCTCTACCAACAGCCAGTTCCATGGTTAAAACCGGAAGTCCCATACCTATTAAAAACAATAAATACAATAATACAAATAGACCACCACCGTTTGCGCCTACCGCATAGGGGAAACGCCAGACATTGCCAATACCAATGGCACAACCCGCACTAACCAGGATAAAGCCCAGGCGCGAGCCAAATTTTTCTCTTTTCATATTAATCTCCAATATAACTTGTTCTTATTATAAAAAAGATAAAAATCGGCAATATAGGCGAAATAGGCATAATAAGATAAGTAAAACTTATAATAAAAAGCTACTTTTTAGTAGCTTCCTAGTTAAAATGCTTAATTAAGATGTTTCTGATATCTTCTAAAGACATCTTTCCATACGAATTTAAAACACTCTTATTATTATCCCAGCGCGGCAGTAAATTATCGATTTCTTCTTCTGTTAGCTTTACATTAGCCGCTGGCATTAAGTCTTTAATCAGTTTAACGATATAGTCCTTATCCATATTTAATTCATTTAGGAACTTATTAAGATATTCCTTATTATTAAGAGACTGGAATGCGAATAGGTCTTCCATGAATTCACCACAGGCAAAGCCATGGTGGATATTGTGTTCTTCACTTAAGTAATAACCAACGTTGTGGGCGAAGGTTGTGCCAGTCACATCGATGGCTAAACCTCCATATAGTGAACCTAAATATAAGTCATCCTTAACTGAATCATTCAGTTCTTTATTTCTTAATTTATCAAGAGCAGGAATTACAAGCTTTAAGCCTTCAATTGAATATCCTCTTGATACATCAGTTGCCTTATTAGAGAAATAAGATTCTACTAAGTGGGCAAAGGCATCAATACCGGTTGTCAGTCTTATTTCATCATTCATTGAATAAGTATAAACCGGATTACATAAGGCATAAGTTGCATAGAAACATTCCGGATTTAAAGAAGATTTTCTTTTATTAGCTTTTGATAATACGGCAACCCTGGTTACTTCACTTCCAGTACCGGCGCTGGTTCCAATCAGAATTAGTGGAACTTTCTTATTAGGCCAGGTTTGCTTGTATAATTCTTCTTCGCTATTTGTTTTATTAGTAACCATATTGGCAATAGCCTTGCTGGCATCCTGGACTGATCCGCCACCAATACCAACTACAAAGTCTATTCCTTCTAGTAACTCATTAACTTTTAAAATGGTTTCAACCTTAGGGTTTTCTTTGATTTGATCAAAGATGATATATTCACCCTTATATATATTAAGGAAGTCTTCAAGGGCTCCTGAGAGTTTGGCAGAAGTCTTACCAGTGACAATCAGACATTTATTTCCCAATGAATTAATAAGTTCTTTATTTTCTTCTAAAACATTTTTTGAATATTTGACATCGACGATGTGGTGTTTAATCATGCATTATTCCTCACTATATACCTATGATATAATCTCAATAATCAAAAGAGGTTGATAAAATGATTAGAAAAAATATTGAATGTAAACAGAGTGTAAAAGTAGCTATGAGAGATGGCGATGGCCAGGTTGAATTAACTGAATTAGCTACTAAGGAAGAATTAATGGAGAAGGGCAGGCTTTTCTCTATTCTTACATTTAAGAAGGACTGCGGTATTGGTATCCATGACCATGTAGGTGAACAGGAATATTTTTATGTAATCAGCGGCAAGGGTCATTACACTGATGATGGAGTTGAATCAATTATTGAAAAGGGCGATGTGACTATTTGTTTTGATGGTCACAGTCACGGTATCGTGAATAGAGAGGAAGAGGATCTGGTAGTACTTGCCAGTATCTTATTGAAATAGGATGGCTGAGGAGACAGTCAAGAAGAGGGCTGTTAAAAAGAAGGCAGCCCCTAAAAAGAAGGAAAATGTAAAAGAGACAGAGTCCACTGTTGAAGTGGTAGCTAAGCCAAGAAAGAAAAAGACTACTGCTAAAAAGACTAGTGCAGCCAAGAAAAGAACTACCAAGAAAAAAGAAAATGTAGTTGAAGTAATACCTGAAGAAATCAAGGAAGAAGTCATTGTTGAAGAAGTTCCAGTAGAAGAAACTGCTCCAGTAATTGAACTTGAAGAAGAAAAGGTAACAGTCAAGAAGTCTTCGACAGGCAAGCTGTTAGTACTTGCCTTAGTTATTATTGCCTTGGTAATGCTTTATGGCAGTATGCGTAAGACTAAGGTTAATATTAAGGACATCTGTTCCTATTATCCAAATGAAACAGGCACTATGACTTTGCCTGCAAATTGGGAAGCAGCTAATGATGGCTTCTTATTTAGAAAAGAAGGAAATGTCCTGGTTAACAGCGGTATGGTTTTATTCACAGGCTGTACTGAAGAAGAGTTTAATGAGTTCTCTTATGGTGAAGAAGAAATAAAAGAACTTGATACCAAGCCGGGTTATATCGTCAAAAGAATCGATACGACATATAATGAAGATGCAATGGTATATCTAATAATCTATAAGGATGGAACTGCTGGTCAGATCTGTTTGATTAATTCGACAGAAGCTGAAGTAAAGGCTGTTCTTGATGGCATAAATTATTAGACTAAAAGGTGAATAATATGAAGGAAAACAAGAAACATTTACTGGTGCTGATAATTGCCTTGGCAGTTGTCTTACTTTCTTCGGGTGTTGGTTTTATTACCGGCATGTATGAAACGGTTGATGATGTCTTTAAGGGCATTACTATTAATCCCGGAGTAATTGTTTCACTGGTTTCCATGGTGGCACTAGTGATTGGTATCCAAAAGATATTGATTATAGTGCTTTCTTTTTTCTCAAAGCTATCTAAAAGAATTAATACTCTGGTAACTATATTCCAGTCACTGGTTTCATATGCCAGCTTTATTGTGATTATCTGCTGGGGCTTAAGCATGTGTGGCGTTAATGTTTCAACCATTATTGCCAGTGTAGGAATTGTGGCCTTGGTAGTAGGTTTTGGTGCTGAAAGCCTGATTGAAGATGTCATTACCGGCTTCTTCATGCTGTTTGAAAATCAGTACAATGTTGGCGATATCCTGGAAGTTGATGGCTTTAGAGGTACAGTAACTTCCATTGGCATTCGTACTACCTGCATTACTGATATGGGTGGCAATATCAAGATTATCAATAACTCCGATATGAAGAATATCCTAAACAGATCAGATAATGCTTCTAGAGCGGTGAGTGAAATCGATATTCCTTATTCTACCGATATGGATGAGTTTGAGTCTAAGCTTGATGAGATCTTAAAGAAGATTTATGAGATGCATCCCGATAAGTTTAAAAATGTACCTAGCTATTTAGGTATCAGTGAATTTAAACATTCAGGCGTAACAATTAAGTTTGTGGTTGAAGTAGAAGAAAAAGATATCTATTCAGCACAAAGATTATTAAATAGAGAATTATTCCAGGAATTTAAGAAGATTGGTGTAGAAATACCATTTACCCAGATTGACTTGCATCAGAAATAATTATGAAGGAAGCTTATGAAATCCTTCCGGATGAGTATCACTGTAAAGTAAGTGAGCCAAAGAAAAAGAGGCGGAGGGATAAAAGGAAAGAGAAGAAGGAATCTAAGAGAACTCTTAGAATGATTTCTTATGTGACTACCGGTATGATTTCGGTGTCGGTGGTTACTGGAACGGTTCCTTTTATTGAAAAGCCAATTGAAGAGGTCTTTGCGATTGAGAATACTTCTTATATTAATAAGGAAGAAGAAACTGTTATTGAGGAAAATAAGCCAGTTATCAATATAAATAATAGTGATGTCTGGAATGTTCCTTCCGATAAGAATGATGAGCCTATTAATAATAAGGAAGATGAAATAATAGATGAACCTCTTATTAATGAGACTAAAAGATTTATAACTGTGACCTGTCCTGAGTGCCATGGCCAGAAGATATTCTGTGATGGTGACCCTAACTTTGGATTAGATAGAGGAAATGCGGATGGCTATCCAGGATGTGGCGGAACAGGTGTCAGTCCTTGTCCTGATAAGTGGTGCATGGGTGATTATCGAATCTGTGAAAACTGCAAGGGCTCAGGAATTGACTGGCGTGGAAATGAATGCCCAGTTTGTTCGGGTTCTGGTAAGACGGATTGCGAATTCTGTCATGGAACAGGGGAAGCTATCTGCATCTGTTTAGATTCTCACTATGAGTGTGCAACCTGTGGCGGTACTGGTACTATTCAGCTTGAACAGGAAAATTAAAAATTAGAATAAAAATATCTTGCATTAACTTAAACTGTGGTGTATTATGTAAAGGCATCAATATACCATAGACAGTAACGGCGTATGCTTAATAATGTTACCGAGGTTAAAGAGTGAAGATGACTTTTTTACACCTGCGTCTATGTGCGCAGGTTTTATTTTTTATGAGTATATAGATGTTAGAAAGTAGGAAATATGAATCAAGCAGTATTAAGTGCGAAACGCGACGTTGTAACTGAAATCTCTACTAAAATTAAGGATTCAGATTCAGTTGTTGTAGTTGAGTACAGAGGTCTTAGCGTAGCAGAAGTTACAGAACTAAGAAGAAACCTAAGAGCTGAAGGCATTGACTTCAAGGTTTACAAGAACACTATGGTTGAAAGAGCTGTAGAAGAATGTGGCTTTGGTGAATTAAAGTCTTCATTAACTGGTCCAAATGCTATCGCATTCTCTAAAGACGCAGTAGCTCCAGCAAGAGTTTTATCAAAATTCGCTAAGGACCACAAAGCATTAGTACTAAAGAGTGGCATCGTAGAAGGGAAAGTAGTTGGTCTAGACACTATTAAGGAACTAGCATCTCTACCTAACCGTGAAGGTATGCTATCAATGTTACTATCTTGCTTACAGTCTCCAGTTAGATCATTTGCATGTGTTGTTAAGGCAGTTGCAGATGCTAAGGCTGAAGGCACAGAAAAGGTTGAAGATGCACCTGAAGCATCTACAGAAGCAGCACCTGTTGAAGCTGCAGCAGAATAAAAAAAGGAGAAATTTAAAATGGCAAACATTACACATGACGATATCCTAGCTTACTTAGAAGCAGCTAGCATTCTTGAATTAAATGACTTAGTAAAAGCAATCGAAGAAAAATTCGGTGTTACAGCAGCAGCTCCAGTAGCAGTAGCAGCAGCTCCTGCAGAAGCAGCAGCAGCAGAACCATCTGAAGTATCTGTAATCTTAACTTCATTCGGTGAAGCAAAGACAGCTGTAATCAAGGTTGTTAAGGAAATCACTGGCTTAGGCTTAGTTGAAGCTAAGGGTCTAGTTGATAAGTGCCCAAGCCCTATCAAAGAAAAAATCAGTGTAGAAGAAGCAGAAGCAATCAAGAAGAAATTAGTAGATGCTGGTGCATCTGTTGACGTTAAATAAGTAAATGACTCATTATTATACGGATAATAGTGATTTGAAGTCTGAAAAGAAGTCATTTGATTATTATTTCGATAATGAGAAATTTACGTTCACTACTGATAACGGTGTCTTCTCAAAGGGAGGCGTCGATTATGGTAGTTATCTTCTGATCAAAAATACTTATAAGAAGCAACTTGGCAATAACGTTCTGGATTTGGGTTGTGGATACGGACCGGTTGGTGTCATTATTAAGAGATTTAATAAGGATGCCAATGTGGTAAGTGTCGACGTCAATTCCAGAGCTGTTGAGCTTGCCAGGGAAAATGCTGATTATAATTCAACTCAATTAGAAGTTTGTTTGTGTCAGGATATTTTAACTCTAAATACTACGTTTGATTCTATAATATTTAACCCGCCCATACGAGCGGGTAAAGTTGTAATATACGACCTTTATCAAAGGTCGTATATGTCGCTTTGCGACAATGGTTCGCTTTATATTGTCATTCAGAAGAAACAGGGTGCGGCATCCAGCATTAATAAACTTAAAGAATTATTTAAAACCGTTACTATTTTGGATAAGGCTGGTGGTTACCAGATTATCCAGGCAACTAAATAATTTTCTACACATTTGATAGGAAAGGACGGCTAAATGACACAATCTTATCACGTTCTTGAAACTGGTAGACATTCAACTCGTCGTGATTACTCTAAGGTAAGTGGTAAGCTAGAGCTTCCATACTTAGTTGAAATCCAGACAGATTCTTTCAAATGGTTCACTGAACAGGGAATCAAGGAAGTTTTCGAAGAAATCTACCCAATTCAAAACTACAGCGGTAACATCCGTCTAAATTTACTAAGTTATGAATTCCGTGAACCACGTTATAGTGTTGCGGAATCAAAATACCGTGAAATTAACTACTCTGCTCCTCTATATGCAAATATGGAGCTGGAAATCTACAATGAAGAAACTGGTGAAATCATCACTAGACCTGAAGAAGTATTCCTTGGCGATTTCCCTATGATGACTCCTACTGGAACTTTTGTCATCAATGGTGCAGAAAGAGTTATCGTTTCACAGATCGTAAGATCTCCAGGTGCTTATTTTGATATTCAATCAGATGATAAGACTGGTAGAGAAAACTATGATGGTGAATTAATCCCATCTAGAGGAACTTGGTTAGAGTTCCTTACTGATGATAAGAAGGCTTCTTTCGGCAGACTTATGAATATGAGCGTTGATAGAAAGCGTAAAATCTTATCTACAATTCTTTTAAAAACAATCGGCTTCTCATTAAACCTTGAAAAGGGAGAAGATGCTTTTGACGTTTCAAGAATCAAAACTTTCTTAAAGTCAATGAATCTTCCTGTTTATGAAGATCTAATCAATCAGAATGATGATAGAGAATTCTTAAACATTTATGAAGCTATTTATACATCTTTCTTAGGCGCATACGAAGAAATTACTAACACTTTATATGCTGATAAGACTACTACTACAGATTCTGCTCTACTTGAAATGCACAAGAACCAGAAGCAGGATGAAGTGCCTACAATCGAAGGTGCTGCATCTTTAATGAATGCTAAGTTCTTTGATGCTAAGAAGTATGACTTAACTGCAGCTGGTCGTTACAAATTAAGAAAGAAATTAAGTGTCATTGATAGAATCGAAAACCATGTATTAGCTCAGGACTTATACAAGGCTGACGGTACTCTATTAATGAAGAAGGGTACTTTCGTAACTAAAGAAGAAAGAAACATCTTAAGAGAAGAACTTGTTAAGGGTGCTCATGTTGAAGCATTCCCATTCAGACATGGTTTCACTCATCCTACTGTTGTAGAAGTAGAAACTACTGATAAGCTTGCGCTTGTAGGTAGAATCTTAGCTACTGATGTAGATTTAAAAGATGGCACAATCTTCATGGGTACTGCCTTAAGCGAAGGCGATATCAAGAGAATTGCTAAGGAGCTAAAGAAAGTAAGCATCTATTCAGGTATTATTTCTAAGGCTGTTGAGCTAACTACTGAAAACGTTGACGCTGTATTTGACTATGGTCAGAGATTATTCATCCTTGCTCGTTTAACTGATAAGAATGGCGATGTTCTAATTGATGATGAACCAGCTATGCCAGCTTACCTTCCAGACCACGATTCTTATATCTTAATGTCTGATAAGGAAGCTATCATCAGAGAAAGAGTTGCTAAGGGTGAAAAGATCACTGCTTGGTTTGTGGGTAGTGCTTGTCAGGTTGCTTACATTGAAAACCCTAGCGACAGCAATGAAACTATCAAGTTAATCGGTATTGACCCACTAAATGATAAGAAGTGTATCACTATCTCTGATATGATCGCTTTATATTCATATATGCTTTCTTTATTAGATGGCGTTGGTTCAACTGATGATATCGATATGTTAGGTAACAGAAGAATCAGAACTGTTGGTGAACTGATTCAGAACCAGTTCCGTATCGGTTTAAGCCGTATGGAAAAGGCTGTTAAGGAAAAAATGAGTATTGTTGAACTTGATAATGTTACACCTAAGGTGTTAACAAACAATCGTCCATTATCTGGTGCGATTAAGGAGTTCTTCTCAAGCTCACAATTATCACAATTCATGGATCAGCAGAATCCTCTTGCTGAACTTACAAATAAACGTCGTATTTCTGCATTAGGTCCAGGCGGTCTTACAAGAGAACGTGCTGGTTTCGAAGTGCGTGACGTTCATAACTCACACTACGGTAGAATTTGTCCGATTGAAACACCAGAAGGTCAGAACATCGGTCTAATTTCTTACTTAACAAGTTATGCGAAAGTTAATGAATATGGTTTCATCCAGACTCCTTACCGTAAGGTAGATAAGAATGGTAATGTATCTGAAGATTACATTTATCTTTCTGCTGATGATGAAAATGACTATATCATTGCGCAGGCAAACGAAGTTGTTGATGGCAAACTAATCAATGAAATGGTTGTCGCAAGAAAAGCTGGCGAAACAATTATGGCTAAGAGAGAAGAGGTTGAATTAGCCGACGTATCTCCTAAGCAGATTGTATCAGTGGCTGCTGCTTGTATCCCATTCCTTGAAAACGACGATGCTTCTCGTGCCCTAATGGGTGCAAACATGCAGCGTCAGGCTGTTCCACTACTTAACCCACATTCTCCATTTGTTGGTACAGGTATGGAAGCTAAGATTGCGCACGACTCAGGTACTGGTTTAGTTTCTAACCATGAAGGTCTAGTAACTTATGCTGATGCATGCAATGTTACTATCACTTCTAAAGATGGTGAAGAACATAACTATGAGCTTGCTAAATTTACTCGTTCAAATGCTGGTACATGTATCAACCAGAAGCCAATCGTTCAAACAGGCGATATGGTTAAGGTTGGTGACGTTATCGCTGATGGTCCTTCAATGGAAGATGGCGAACTGGCTCTTGGACAGAACGTTACTATCGCTTTCATGACATGGCATGGTTACAACTACGAAGATGCGATCATCCTTTCTGAAAGACTGGTAAAAGAAGATGTTTATACATCAATTCATATTGATGAATATTCTATCGAAAGAAGAAAAACTAAATTAGGTGAAGAAGAAATCACTAGAGATATTCCTAACGTTTCAGAAACTGCATGTCGCAATCTGGATAGCCGCGGTATCGTAATGGTTGGTACTGAAGTTAAGGAAGGCGATATCTTAGTTGGTAAGGTTACTCCTAAGGGTCAATCTGATGCTTCACCAGAAGAAAAATTATTATTAGCTATCTTCGGTGAAAAGTCACACGAAGTTAGAGATAACTCTCTAAGAGTTCCTCATGGTGGTGCTGGTATCGTACAGTCTATCAGAGTATTCAAGAGAGAAGATGGTTATGATCTTGGCCCAGGTGTTACTGAAGTTATCAAGGTTTATGTCGTTCAGAAGCGTAAGATTTCTGAAGGTGATAAGATGGCCGGTAGACACGGTAACAAGGGTGTTATTTCAAAGATCCTTCCAGTTGAAGATATGCCATTTATGCCAGATGGTACTCCAGTAGATATCATGCTTAACCCATTCGGTGTTCCTTCTCGTATGAACATCGGTCAGGTTCTTGAAATCCATTTAGGTATGGCTGCTAAGAAACTTGGCGTTAAGTTTGCTACTCCAGTATTCGATGGTATTACTAACGATGAACTAAAAGACATCATGAAGGAAGCAGGTGTTTCTAATGATGGTAAGATTGTTCTTCGTGATGGTCAGACTGGTGAACCATATGATGAAAGAATTTCTGTTGGTGTAATGTATTACATCAAACTGGCTCACATGGTTGATGATAAGTTACATGCTCGTGCTACAGGTCCTTACTCACTTGTTACTCAGCAGCCATTAGGTGGTAAAGCACAAAATGGTGGTCAGAGATTCGGTGAAATGGAAGTTTGGGCATTAGAAGCATATGGTGCTGCTCATACACTAGGTGAAATCTTAACTATTAAGTCAGATGATATCAATGGTCGTACAAAGGCTTATGATGCCATCATTAAGGGTAAGACAATTCCAGAACCAGGTATTCCTGAATCATTTAACGTATTAAAGAACGAACTTCAGGCTTTAGCGGTTGACGTAAGAATGTTAGACGCTGATGGTAATGAAGTATCTATTTCAAGCTTTGATGATGAAGCTACTGAAGAATCTGCAAATAAGCCAGAAATGCTAGCTGAAAGCGAAGGTTTAACAGTAAAGGATTCATTAGAAGATGAAGAAACACCAGAAGCTGTAATGGGCTTTGGTGAAGAAGAATAGGAGGGAGAAGAAAAATGGCAAACAATAAATTCGAAGCAATTCAAGTTAGCTTAGCTTCTCCTGAAAGAATTCTTGAATGGTCTCATGGTGAAGTAACTAAGCCAGAAACAATTAATTACCGTAGCCAGAAACCAGAAAGAGATGGCCTTTTCTGTGAAAGAATTTTCGGTCCAACAAAAGACTGGGAATGTTATTGCGGTAAGTACAAGAAAGTAAGATACAAAGGCGTAGTCTGCGATAGATGTGGTGTTGAAATTACTAAGGCTTCTGTAAGAAGAGAAAGAATGGGACACATTTCTTTAGCAGCTCCAGTAGCTCACATCTGGTACTTAAAGGGTATCCCTTCAAGAATGAGCTTAATACTAAATGTATCTCCTAAGACTCTTGAAGAAATCGTATACTTTGTAACTTGGATTGTAACTGATCCAGGTAGCACTGATTTACAATACAAGCAGGCAATGAGCGAAATGGAAGTAAGACAGGCTCAGGCTTTATATGGCGATAAGGCATTTAAGGCTGCAACTGGTGCTGAAGCTATTAAGACATTGCTTGAACAGGTTGATGTTCTTAAGGAACAGAAACTTATTAAGAAAGAACTTGAAAATGCTCAGGGTGATAAGCGCAAGAGATTAATCAAGCGTTTAGAAACTGTAAATGCGTTTGTTGAAAGCGACAATAAGCCTGAGTGGATGGTATTAACTGAACTTCCAGTTATCCCACCTGATCTTAGACCTATGCTTCAGCTTGATGGTGGCAGATTCGCTACTAGTGACTTAAACGACTTATACAGAAGAGTTATTACTCGTAATAACCGTTTAAGAAAGCTTCTTGAAATCGGTACACCTTCTATCATCGTTCAGAACGAAAAACGTATGTTACAGGAAGCTGTTGATGCTCTAATCGATAACGGTAGACGTGGTAACCCAGTTAAGGGTAGTGCTAATCGTCCACTTAAGTCTTTATCTCACAGCTTAAAGGGTAAACAGGGTCGTTTCAGACAGAATCTATTAGGTAAGCGTGTTGACTTCTCAGGTAGATCTGTTATTGCGGTTGGTCCAAATCTTAAGATGTACCAGTGTGGTATTCCAAGAGAAATGGCTATCAACCTATACAAACCATTTGTAATTTCTGAATTAGTATTACAAAAGATTGCTCAATCAAGCAAATTTGCTGAAAAGATGATTGAACGCCAGGATCCACAGATCTGGGATGTTCTAGAAGAAATCATGGATAACCATCCAGTATTCCTAAACAGAGCACCTACTCTGCATCGTCTTGGTATTCAGGCTTTCAAACCTAAACTAGTAGAAGGTAGAGCTATCAGACTTCATCCATTAGTATGTACTGCGTTCAACGCCGACTTCGATGGTGACCAGATGGCTGTCCACCTACCATTAAGTGAAAAAGCTAGAGCAGAAGCAGAAATGCTGATGCTTGCATCTAATAACATCCTTGGACCTAAGGATGGTAAGCCAATCGTTACTCCGTCACAGGATATGGTGCTTGGTAACTTCTATCTAAACATGGAAGAAACTAAGGAAGAATTCTATGAAAAGGCTGACTTCATTGCTTCTTTAGGTGATGAAGAAACTGCTTTAATGTGGAGAAGATTTGGTGATTCAGAAGGTCACGTTTATAAGGACTTTAATGAAGCATTACTTGCTTATCAGAATAAGCAGGTTCACTTACATACAAGAGTTGCAATTAAGGCTAGCAGCTTAAAGAAGACTTCTTTCACAGAAGAACAGAACTCTAAGTATCTAATCACTACTATTGGTAAATTAATCTTCAATGATCGTTTCCCAAGTGATTTCCCTTATATCAACCATGTAACAGGTGAATCATTAAAGCACACTTTAGATGAATACTTCGTTGAACCAGGTACTGATATTAAAGAATATATCGCTAATAAGAAGCTTGCTCCTGAATTCAAGAAGAAGGACTTAGGTAATGTAATTGCCGAAGTATTCTCTCGATACAGTACAGAAGGTTCTAGCTCTATTCTTGATGCTATCAAGGACTTAGGTTTTGAATATTCAACTGTTGCTGGTATGACAGTATCTCTTGCCGATATCAATGTTGCTCCAAACAAGCAAAAATACGTTGAAAAGGCAAAGGCTCAGGCTGAAGTCTTACAGAATCTGTTAGACAGAGGTCAACTGACTCCACCAGAATGGGAAAGACATTTCTCTAAACTGTGGGCTGATACAAAAGATGAAATTGGTGATGAAGTTATGAGTAATCTGGCTAGAAAGTCTCCAATCAACATGATGGCTGTATCTGGTGCCCGTGGTAATAAATCACACTTTACTCAGTTAGCTGGTATGAGAGGTCTGATGGGTAGACCAACTCAGTCTAAATCTAAGAAAGAATATCAACCTTCAATCATTGAGGTTCCTATTTACTCTTCATTCCGTGAAGGTCTAAATGTAAGTGAATTCTTCATTTCTACTCACGGTGTGCGTAAGGGTTTAACTGATACTGCCTTAAAGACTGCTGAATCTGGTTACCTGACAAGAAGACTAGTCGATGTATCTCAGGATGTAATTATCCAGGAAGACGATTGTTTCACTGACCAGGGTTATCTAGTAGAAGCTATCGTAGATAGAAAAGATAATAGTACTATCGAATCTTTCTATGATCGTATCGTAGGTAGATACTCTAAGGAAGCTGTTACAGATCCTGAAACTGGCGAAGTAATCTTAGGAGATGATGAATTCATTACTGAAGAAATCGCTCAAAAGGTTGTTAAGGCTGGTGTTACTTCTTTACACATCAGAAATACATTCACATGTCGTAGCAAAGATGGCATCTGCCGTAAGTGTTATGGCCGCAACATGGCTACTGGTAAGCTAGTTGAAAATGGTGAAGCTGTAGGTATTATGGCTGCCCAGTCAATCGGTGAACCAGGTACTCAGCTAACAATGCGTACATTCCATACCGGTGGTGTTGCCGCAGCTGGCGATAGCGATATCACACAGGGTTTACCGCGTGTTGAAGAACTATTCGAAGCAAGATGTCCAAAGCGTCCTGCTATTCTAGCTAAGATTGATGGTGAAATTACTGCTATCAATGAAATGGATGACCATACATTTGTGATCGAAGTTTCTAATGATAATGAAACTATCCCTCATAAGTTAGGTTTATCTCAGACTATCCGTTCTTGGATGAAGGTCGGAACTGAAGTTAAGGCCGGTGACAAGTTAACTGAAGGTAATATTGATCCTAAGGAATTACTTGCTATCGCTGGTGTAAATGCTGTACAGAATTACATCCTTAAGGAAGTTAAGAAAGTATACGCAGTTACAGGTATCGATATCTCTGATAAGCACGTCGAAGTAATTATCAGACAGATGCTTAAGAAGGTTATCGTTGTTGACCCAGGTGAATCAGAATTCTCTGCTGGTCAGACTATCTCTGTTAAGAAGATTAATGAGTTCAACTCTGGTCTATTAATGGAAGGTAAGACTCCTGCTAAGTTCTCTCCAATGTTGCTTGGTATTTCTAAGTCATCAGTAGAAACAGATTCATTCTTATCTGCTGCATCATTCCAGGAAACAACTAAGGTCTTAACTGATGCTGCTATCAACGCTAAGGTAGATAACTTATTCGGTATTAAGGAAAACGTTATTATCGGTAAGCTAATCCCTGCTGGTACTGGTTCTAAGTTCGATAGAGAAAGTACACGTCGTATTGAAGAACGTGCACAGGAATTAATCGAAGAAAGAGAATTCAGAGTTGAAATGGCTAAGGAAGAAGAAATGCTTCCATCTGAAGTTACTGACTTTGCAGATGATGATGACTTCGCTGAAGAAGCATCTAATTCTGAAGAATAATTAATTCAAGGAGCTATGTAGAAATACATGGCTTCTTTTTTGTTTATATTTTGAAATTTTTTCAACTCATAGGGGAAATTTTGTAATATACTAATTTCGTTGTTTTAGGAGATTACATTATGAAAGAGTTCAAACCTTTTAAAGAAGGAAAAGTAAGAGAAATCTATGACAATGGCGACAATTTGATTATTGTAGCTAGCGACCGCATTTCAGCCTTTGACCATATCCTAAAGAATAAGGTTACTGATAAGGGCTGTATCCTGACTGGTATGAGTGAGTTCTGGTTTAACTTTACATCTGATATTATTAAGAACCACATGATCAGTTGCGATGTGAATGATATGCCTGAGTTTTTCAGAAATGATGAATTTAAGGGCCGTTCTATGATGGTTAAAAAACTGGAAATGTTACCAATTGAATGTGTAGTAAGAGGATATATCTCTGGTAGCTGCTGGAAGGCTTATCAGGATAGTAATGAAGTATTTGGCTATGTATTAAAAGATGGTTTAAGAGAATCAGATAAACTGGATGAGCCAATCTATACTCCTTCTACTAAAGAAGAGATTGGTGAACATGATATAAACATCTCTTTTGAAGAGTCTGTGAATGTTTTAGAAAAGCTATATCCTGGCAAGGGCAGAGAATATGCTACTAAAATAAAGGAAGCTACTATTGCTATCTATAATAAGTGTGCTGACTATGCTTTAAGCAAGGGCATTATTATTGCTGATACCAAGTTTGAATTTGGTTTAGATGAAAATGGCGAAGTGGTGATTGGTGATGAAATGTTAACACCTGATTCTTCTAGATTCTGGCCTAAGGACTTATATGAAGCAGGTAGAGGCCAGGCTTCTTATGATAAGCAGTTTGTAAGAGACTGGTTAATTGCTAATCCCGACAGTGATTACTTGCTTCCTGAAGAAGTGGTTAATAAGACAATTGATAAATATAAGGAAGCTTATTTCCTTTTAACAGGTAAAGAATTCAGTAAATAGGTCATATAGAAATATATGACTTTTTATATGTCAAAAATGAAAACGCTTGCATAGAATATAGGGGCTAAAATAACAGGAAATGTCGATATCCCGGGAAATAAAAATTGGAAAATTTCGAATTATTTAGTGTTTTTCTGAGTTAATTTATTGAATTTTTAAGAAAAATAGCGAATTTTACGGCACACTGATGTGAGTGGAACATTGTGTTTTCTAAAAGTACGAATAAATATAGCTTTTTTAACATTTTAGTGTTGAAAATAGGGAATAAAAAGGGTATTATTATTAAGCGCTCGCGAAGAGATGGGAGATTGCTGGCACACTGAAACCTGTGTAATAGGTGTGATAACCAGGGAACTCACATGGAGTGAGTTATCGGGCTCAGGAAACCCGGTAGATGAATATAAGGAGGAGAAATTCATGGCAAAGAACAACGTAAGAATTAAATTAAAAGCTTACGAACACAGATCTTTAGACTTAGCAACTGAAAAGATTGTTAAGGCTGCTGAAGATGGTGGTGTTAA
>JAUNCS010000069.1 GCA_030526485.1 Erysipelotrichaceae bacterium
GTGAAAGTCCTTATTAAATAAAAAGTAAATTAATACTTTACCTTTACAAACAGATAATAAATGACAATTAACTTGTAAATAGAAAGAGGGATTATTTATGGGAAGCAATAGAAATGATGATGGTGGCGGCTTAATCTTAATCTTTATGTTGATAATGTCACTCCTGTTTCTTCCGTTTATTGGACTTTACTACATGGCAAAAGATGAAGAAGAAGATAGAGATGCAGGTATAGCGATGCTTGTTGTTGGGGTAATTGTTTGGATAATAGTGGTGTGTTGCTATGGAAAATAAAAAAGGAGTAGAGAATTATGAAACTGACAAAGACTGATTTAGAGGCTGTAAAAAGAGGAGACAGCAATTATTTAAATAGTAAGGGAGCTAATGCTTATGTAAATGAAGACTATAAGACAGCTGCCGAATACTATCATTTAGCGAGCACTATGGGTAATGTGAATGCTATTTGTAATCTGGGCTACTGTTACCTGTATGGAAGACACGATGAGGCTAATCTTAATCTGGCAATTGCATATTTTGAGGCTGCTTCTACAAGAAACAATATAGAAGCAATGTATAAGCTGGGCGATATCTATGGAAGCGATAAGTGGGGAGTAAAGGATGAAGAGATGTCTATTTACTACTATCGTAATGCTGCAAGCTTTATTATCAGAGAAGATTGGGGTGAATATACTATTGCCTATGAAGATGAATTAAATAAGTATCCAAGTCTTTGTTTTGCTCTGGGTAGAGAGCTTATGCCAGCTGGCCATATGAATACGGATATTGAATGTGCTTATCAGTTCTTAAAACATGCAGAAAGTGGTTATAAGAGAGAAGTAGCTAATGGTGCACATTTCTATGAAAAACCTTTAAATAATGTCAAAGAACTATTAGATGAAGAAATCTTTGATGAATATGAAGAAAAGTACAGAGATATCTTTGATGAAGGTGAAATAGTAGATATTGATGAAGAATAAGTGGAAGGACGTAGATATGCTTGAAACAGTAATTACAAGGTTTGTGAATGACAGAACTCAACAAAACTATTTTGATTTATTGGATGTATTAAAAGACAGCTATATCTGGGTTCCTTGCACTGCAGTAATGTCTGAAGCAGATCAGAGAAGATTCATGGAACTGCTTGATAATAACGATGATATTACAGGACTGGAATTTGTAGCCCAGGATGAAACACGTTTAATTCCTGATATCTTACAAAGTGGTGATGATTACTTCTTTCCAATCTTCTCCAGTGTAGAAGCTATGGGTGAATATGGTGAGAACTTCTCTCATATTGAAAGATCTTTTATGGAAGCTATCAACTTAGCTCGAAACAACAACAAGAAACCTGTAGCTATTGTCTTAAATGCCTTTACTAATCCAATAGAGATATCTATGGAACTATGCAATATCGTTGAGAAAATGGTTTTAGAAAATAATTTGAATTAGAAAGAATATAAAAATGACAACTTCAAAAAACTTTGATTCGTGTTGTTTTAAATTGAACTTACCAATAATTACTAGAAATACTGATGGTCTACAAGTATCCTTACTGTTGACTTTCAAAAGTGGTAATAGGGAAGATGTTATTTTAAACAACTTAATCATCAAAAATGGTCAAAAGAATCATGATTCTAATATTAAACATCTATGTAAGAATTCCGCTTCAGAATGCAGGATTGCTTTTAAAGTCCCTTATACCGGTAATTTACCTGGATCTAGATTTTATTTTGAATTCATTTCTTCTGGAGGGAAAATGTATGAAGTTGTCTATAAGATTGCAAACGATAAAAAGGTTCAACTAGAAAGTATTAGTACAAGTTCTGGAACAAAATCTTTATTTAACAGCTTATTGAATGATTGCCCTGAAAAACCTAAGGAAATTCAGGCATCTTTAGCAGAATATAAGAAAGCTGTTCTTCGAGAAATGTACTATTTAAAAGATGAGGGTGGCAGAGCTTATAAAATAAACAATGGTAAATTCATATCAGTTGTAGATAATCTATATTCTTATGGTTTTGATTTAGAAACGGAATTGTCACTTTCGGAAGATTCGCCAGTTACTATTCATTTAACTTCTAAGAAAGTAAATGGTCTAGTTTTAACTAGTGAAGGTTTCCATATAGTTTTGTTATTGAATGAATTTATTGG
The DNA here is from genome assembly GCA_030526485.1 of Erysipelotrichaceae bacterium. Lineage (GTDB taxonomy): Bacteria > Bacillota_I > Bacilli_A > Erysipelotrichales > Erysipelotrichaceae > Colivicinus. The sequence continues at coordinate 2,150 of JAUNCS010000069.1, forward strand.
AGAAAAAATAGATACAGCACATATATCGGCTGAACCTTGGAAATTATTACAGGCTCTACATAATAGATTAGATTTAATTTCCACTGACCATGTGATTGCTAATAAACTGATCGATAATAAGTGCAATAGGAAGGGCTCCATTGATAATCTAAGTATTGGTCAAGACACCGCAATTAGAATGTCTCAGACAAATCCAATCGAAATAATCTGGGGCCCACCAGGAACAGGTAAGACTTATACAATGGCTCAGATTGCGATGAATTTTCTAAGACAAGGTAAAACTGTTTTAATGGTTTCGCATAGCAATATTTCTGTAGATGGCTTTGTTATTGAACTGGTAGATAAAATCAGAGAAACAGATAATACTTTAAATTTAAATTATTTACAGACCGGTAAGATTCTTCGATATGGATGTGTAAAGAGTGAAAAACTGATCAATGATGAAGAGGCTGTTTCTTTTAATTATGCCCCGAATTGTCAAACTAATCGCAACTCGGTCTTGTGATATACCTCATAAGGTGT
>JAUNCS010000039.1 GCA_030526485.1 Erysipelotrichaceae bacterium
ATGAGGGCTATGCCCGAAAAAGAAAAACAACCGGCTAGGCCGGTTGATGATTATTCTATGCTTTCTAATCGTATTATTAGAACAATATTGAATATTTATGTTCCTTTAAGAGCATAATTAATCCAAGAAAAATTAATTGCGTTATAATTTTTTTGAATGAAGAAATTTTCAACTTTTTTAAAGCGTATATTTTTAGTATTTAGTGTTGTTTTCATAATGCTTATAAGCTTGCCTGTTTCTTTATCTGCTGCCAGCAGAACCGTGGTAAGACTTGGTTATTATGAAAGACCGGGCTTTATGGAAGGAATGAGTGAAAAGGACAGAAAGACAGGTTATGCCTATGACTATCTGCAGCGCATTTCGGACTATACCGGCTGGCAATATGAATATGTTTACGCCAGTGAAGAAGAATTATATGAAATGATGTTTAAAGGTGAAGTGGATATCATTGCCGGTGTGGCACCGGATGAGAGTCTGCTTACCAAGATGGAGTATTCTAATCAGCCTCTGGGTCGTGAAAACTGTAATATCTATAAACTGCAAAGTGATGACAGCATTAACCCGGGCTATATCGCCAGCTTTATTGGCAAGAATATTGGTGTAATTGAAGGTAATATTGAAGAAACTTATCTTGAAGAATATCTTGAGGAAAATGTTGTTTCTTGTATCGTTAAGAAATATGCTGATAAGAAGGCTTTACAGGAAGCGGTTGAATATGGTGAAGTTGATGCCTTTGTGGCCTTTGACAGATCCGTCAGCAAGGTTCCAAATATCACTTCTTGTTTAACTATTGAACAGAATGATTACTATGTTTGTGTTTCACCTAGTAAAAGAACTTTATTAAGAGAATTTAATGAGGCCGATGCGCAGCTTCGTGTTGATGATCCTCATTTCTTAGAAGATTTATACTCACAATACTATGAAAATGAAATAGCTAACCTTAATCAGACCAAGAGTGAACAGGTATGGCTACAGCTTAACAGTAATTTACGTATTGGTTATATCAGAGGCTATCTGCCTTTCTGTGATGAGGATAAAAATGGTCAGGTAACCGGCTTATTAAAGGATTATATCGACACTTTAAAGAAGCAGCCTGAATTAAAGAATTTAAATATTGAAGCTATTCCTTATGACAACATTGAAGACTGCTATAAGGACTTACAGTCTGGAACAATCCATGTGATGTTCCCGGATTATCAGGATGTCTGGTATGCTGAAGGACAGGGCTTACGTAACAGTTCCCTGGTTTTCTCTCAACCAGTTGATTTAATCTTTAAGGGACAGTATTCAGACAGCGTTACCAAGAAGATTGCCTTAAGTACTTCTTCGCCATTAAAAGGTTATATTAAGCGTTTATATCCAGATGCCAAGATTGTTGAATGCGATAGCTTAAGTGATTGTATTGAAGCGGTAAAAAACGGTAAGGCTACTGCGACTTTAATGAATCGTTATAAGTCGTCACAATATCTGCAACAGTCTGGTAATCAGAATCTGCGTTCAGTTTCTTCAAATGATGCCAGTGGATTGGTTTTCTCAGTTAAATCAGCTGATGTAGAACTCTTATCACTGATCAATCGTGGCGTTCGACTAATGGGCAGTGAGGAAATCGATAAGTCAGTTAATAAGTATGTTTACTATGATTTTGACTATTCATTAAGCAGCTTCTTAGCTGCCAATATCGGTATGGTGGTTGCTGGCGGTTTATTATTCGTCTTATTCCTGATACTGGTATTTGCTTACTATATCTATACAACCAAGAAACATGAAAGAAAGATGCAGAAGGCTCAGGATGAACTGAATGAGGCTAAAAATCAGTTAACTGAAGCTTTAGAACAGGCAGACTTTGCCAATAAGTCCAAGACAACTTTCTTATTTAATATGTCACATGATATCCGTACGCCAATGAATGCAATTCTGGGTTTTGCGGGTTTATTGGAGAAACATGATGATGAACCAGAAAAGCGTCATCACTATGTTGAAAATATTAAGACAGCTGGTGGCTATCTGTTAGACTTGATTAATGAAGTCTTAGAGATGTCACGTATTGAAAGTGGTAAGGCTACTTTAAATGAAACTGAGGGCGACTACATTGAAATGCTGGATGCGGTTGAGGTAGTGCTTGGCAATGAATGCGCCAAGAAGGATCATCAGTTTGTTAAGGAAATCAATATTGAACACAAGGATTTATTCTTTGATTTCACAAAGGAAAGAACCATTTTCTTAAATGTTATTTCTAATGCGATCAAGTACACACCAAATGGTGGAAAGATCACTTTAACAGTTAATGAAATCCCTGGTGCCGAAGGAACAGTCATTGTTGAAAGTATTGTTGAAGATACGGGTGTTGGTATGGCTGAAGAATTCCTGCCTCATATCTTTGACTCTTTCTCAAGAGAAAAATCAGCTACTGAAAGTAAGATAATTGGTACTGGCTTAGGTATGGGTATTGTTAAGTGCTATGTTGAATTGATGGGTGGTACTATTGATGTTCAAAGTAAACTGAATGTCGGTACCAAGATTACTACCCGTATTCCTCATCGTATCGGTTATGATTATGCCGATATCAAGGCGAGTGAAATTATGACTGGTGAAATGCTGGCTGGTAAAAATGTACTGCTGGCTGAGGATAACGAACTAAACCAGGAAATTGCGATGGAAATCCTGAAGGAAGTAGGTTTAACAGTTTCTTGTGCCTTTGATGGAGAAGAATGTGTAAATATCTTAAAAGAGTCTGAGGCTGATACTTTTGACTTTATCCTAATGGATATACAGATGCCTAATATGGATGGTTTAAGCGCAACTGAAACTATCAGAAAGCTGGAAGACAAGGCTAAGGCTAATATCCCAATTATCGCGATGACAGCCAATGTCTTTGATACTGATAAGAAGAGAGCTTACGAAGTGGGCATGGATGGCTTTACTGGTAAACCAATACAGATTAATGAATTAATTACCGAACTCAATAGAGTTCTGAGTGATAGAAAGAACGGAGAGACAAAATGAAAAAATTATTAATTGTTCTACTGATTTTACTGATGCTTGCAGGTTGTGGAACTAAGCAGGAAGTAGAGACAGAAACAAATGGCGAAGATGAAACAGTGGAAAGAACTGATTTAAAGATTCTGGCTCCATTTGAACCTTATACACTGGAAAATGTTGAAACAATCGATACAGCGATTGTCTTAAGAAATATTTATGCGACTCTATATCGTTTAGACAGCAACGATCAGTTAACTACCGAGCTGGCTGAAAGCTATACAGTAAACAAAGATTTCACTGTTTATACTTTCACTTTAAAAGATGGCTTGTTATTCTCTGATGGTTCTCCTTTAACCAGTGAAGATGTTAAGTATTCTTGGGATCGTTCTAAAGAAATGGGTAACGAGTACTTCCTGGAAATTGAAAATGTTGAAACACCAGATGAAAAGACAGTAGTAGTTACTTTATCTTATCCAAACAATGCTTTCCTTTATGATGTTGGTTCTGAACATATGTCAGTTATGTCTAAGGCTGCTATTGAAGCAGGTATGGATGTAGCTTTCTGTCCAAATATCACCAGTGGTGCTTATTATGTAGAAAGCTGGGATATGGATGGACATCATATTTATTTAAAGGCTAATGAAAACTATGTTATGGGTGCACCAGCTATTAAAGATGTCTGCATTACTTATGTAAGAGATGCAGCATATCATCAGCTTTTATTGGATGGTACTTATGACTATGTAACTAATATTTCCAGTGGTCATGGCGATGTCCCTTATTTAAAGGTGGCTGAAAATATTGATTTAATCACTTATGATAACCGCAGCTGGATGTTTATGTCTTTAAATCAGAATAATCCATATTTAGCTGACAATAATGTTAGAAAAGCTATCGTTAGTGCCATTGATGTTGAATATATTATTACCAGTGTGGTAAATGGCCAGGCAACTCCAGCACCATTAATTGTAGCTGGTGGTATTGAAGGCTATCTTCCAGGCTTTAATGAATCACCATATGATGTTAAGGCAGCCAGAGAATATATGGCTCAGTCTAATTATCCAAATGGCTTCACTATGACCCTGGAAATTACTGATGGTGAGAAGGTAGCGGAAGCTATTAAGACTTTATTAAAAGAAATCAATATTGAAGTTGAAATTGAACTTGTAGATCTGGACACATTATATGGTGATGTCTTAGGCGGAGATTATGATGCCGGTTTCTTAAGTTATTCAATGTATTCAGGTCATATGTCACACGCTATTCCTTTATTTGATGAGGGCTATCTGAATATCGCTATGAGTCCTGATACTACTATTGGTAAGCTAATGACTCAAAGTTTAGGTGTAAGCGATGCTGCTGAAAGAGATGCGCTATTATCAGAAGCTTATACTTTAATGCGTGAACAGTGGCCATATGTTGGTTTATACTGGACTACTGTTTATGATGCCAAGGTAAGCAACCTGAAATTAAAAGCTCCAGTTACTTCTGAAAGATTTATTCTTTCTGATATGTATTGGGAACAATAAGACATTTAAGAGTACGATGGTCGTATTCTTTTAATTTATAATTTAGATAATGAAACATTTGGGTACCAAGGAACTTTTAGGTGAAAGACTTCGTTTAAGAAGATTTGTTTTTGGCGATGCTGAAGCTGTTTATAATGTGTGGGCCAGTGATGATGAAGTTACTAAATATCTGACCTGGCCAACTCATCAAAGTGTAGATACTTCTAAAAGCTATATGGAATACAGTATTCCTAAATATGAAGAAAAAGATCATTATCAGTGGGCTATTGAATTAAAAGAAAGTCATGAACTGATTGGTGAAATATCAGTAGTAAATATTGAAGGTGATAGTGCTGAACTGGGCTGGGTACTGGGTAGAAAATACTGGGGACATACCTATATGAAAGAGGCGGCAGAACTGGTGATTAAATATTTATTTGATGAAATAAATGTTAAAGAGATAATTGGCAAACATGATGTAAATAATCCAAAATCTGGCAGAGTAATGCAGAAGTTAGGTATGCATTTTGAAGGAATATATCCAGGGGCTGGCAAAAATAATCAGGGAATAGTTGATTTAGCGGTTTATAGATTGAAAAGAGATGATTATGAACTACATAAAAATTACTAAAGACAATATCGATAAGGAACATATCTGTTGTGCAATGTCAGGCAGCCAGAGTTTAGCCAAGAAAGAATGGCTAAAGGAACGCTTTAAGGAAGGCCTAATCTTTTATCGCAGTGAAGAAAGAGGCAAGTGTTTTATAGAATACCTGCCAGTTGAGAAAGCCTGGGTTCCAGTTCTTGCGGATGACTATATGTTTATCAACTGCTTCTGGATAGCGGGTTCTATGAAGGGTCATGGCTATGCCAATGACTTATTAAATGAATGTATAAAAGATTCTAAGGAACAGGGTAAAAAGGGTATCTGTGTTTTCTCTTCAACAAAGAAGAAAAAAGAATTCTTATCTGATCCAAAGTATCTTGAATATAAGGGCTTTAAAATAGCTGATGAATCAGATTGCGGTATTGCTCTTTGGTATTTACCATTTAGTGAAGGGGAAGCACCAAGATTTATGGAAAAGGCCAGACACCCTCATATTGAAGAAGAGGGCTTTGTGGTTTATTACACTGACCAGTGTCCATTTACTTATTACTGGGTGCCACGCGTGATAAACTTCGCCAAGGAAAATGGAGTGGAATTAAAGGCTGTTCATATCACAAGCAGAGAAGAGGCGATTGAACTATCTGCGCCAATCTTGAACTATGGACTTTTCTATAATGGCGAGTTTATTACTCACGCCATACAGAGTGATAAAAAGTTTATGGAAATCGTAAGAAAGAAGACTTCTATATAGGAGTCAAATAAATTGAAGAAAAGCTTTGCGCTTGCTAAAATTTAATAAGATAATTCATTTTCAGCAAAATATTCGAAAGGATATGACGCAAAGCTAAAGGGCCTTTAAAATGGCAGCCAGTTGCATAATTAGGCACACTGGTTTTAAGCGTGCTTTTATTTTTATAACGGGAGGATATGTTAATGAGAAACAAGATACAGAAACTGCTATTAACAAGCTTAACTCTATTTATCTTTATAAGTCTTTTTATATCTGTTCCTGTTAAAGCGGAAAATACTTTAAAAGTCGGCTGGTATGAAGGTGAAGAATTCCAGGAAGGTAACGATGGTGAACGCTATGGCTATTCATACGATTACCTGCAGGAAGTTTCTTACTATACAGGCTGGACTTATGAATATGTAAAGGGTTCCTGGGCTGAATTATATGAGATGATTTGTGATGGTGAAATCGATATTCTGTGTGGTACAACTTATCGCGAAAACCGTCTTGATCGGGTTCTGTATGCAGCCAAGCCGATTGGTACCCTGGGAAGTTACATTATTTCTGTTAATGAACGCGTTGACAATAAAATTTCTTCTTTGAAGTTTCTTGATGGCAAAATTGTTGGTTTAGCGGAAGGCAGTTTCCAGCTGACAATCTGGGAAGCCTATCTTAATAAATTAGGAATTCATGCAACAATGATCCCTTTAAAGTGTTCCAACAAGGAAGCTGCTTCAAAGATGAAGAATGGGGAAATCGATGTCTATATGACCAGTGTTCTGGTTGATGAATATTTTGATTCAGCTTTTACAATCCGAAAGCTGTCTGAAGATGATAACTATGTCGTTTTCAATAAAGATAAGCCTGAACTTAAGGAAGGCTTCGATAGTGCTGTTTCCAAGATAAAACAGTTCCATCCTTATTTGCAGGATGAACTAAGAAGCCGTTACTATACACCGATCATCAACAGTGTGGTAACTGATGAACAGTCTGCCTGGTTAGCTGCACATGGCCCTATTAGAGTGGCCTATTTAAATGGTGATTTAGCTGAAGAAAATGCCATCAGTAGAGAAGTAACAGGCGTTTTGGCTGATTATCTGGCTTACGCAAAGGGCTCATTAAGCAATCTGGAAATTAAATTTGAAACCAGGGCTTATGATTCTGTTTATGACATGCGCGATGCCTTAAACAAGGGAGAAGTTGATGTTCTGTTCCCATTTGTCAGATCTTTGTATTTGGGTGAAGAATTTGGCTATATGTTCTCATCAGAATTATTATCAATTCCGATGATGGCAATTACCGATCAAAGTAAATTTAATGAAACCGAAGTACATACGGTTGCTGTTTTGAAAGGCGATGTCGCAACTAAATGGTATCTGAACGAAAGATATCCTAACTGGAAAATTGTTGAATTTTAAAATACCGAGGATTTAGAAAAAGCGGTAAATTCTGGCTTGGTTGATTGCTTTGTATCTGACGCCTATCAGACAAATGTTTATATAAAGAATGGTGGCTATAAGTCAGCATATCTTTCTGAACCTAAGAGTATTTCTTTCTTAATCAGAAGAGATGATACAACTCTGCTTTCTATTCTTAACCAGACTATTGCCTTAATGCCTTCTTCGGTTATGCAGGGTGCTTTGTCAATGTATGCCACTCCTGAGCAACATGTTAGTTTTAAGGAATTTATCAGTGAGAATGCCTTTGCGGTTATTGTGATTGTCGTACTAACCGCCTTAGCCTTTATGGGTGTGGTTTATCATTCTTTGATTAAATCAAAGAAGGCTCAAAAGGAAATGGAATACTTAAACAGGGAGCTGGAAGTGGCAATGAATGAGGCTAAGTCAGCTAACGCAGCCAAGAGTACCTTCCTGTTTAATATGTCACATGATATTCGTACGCCAATGAATGCCATTACCGGTTTTAGAGACTTGCTGGAAAAACACCAGGAAGAACCTGAAAAACGTCAGGATTATCTGGATAAGATGAAAATGGCCAATGAAGTACTGGTATCAATTATTAATAATGTCCTGGAAATGACTCGTATTGAACAGGGCAGTGTCGACATTGATTTAACGGCAGCCAACATCGAACAGTTCTGTGATGGTTTAAATTCACTGTTTAGAGAAATGATGGAACAGAAACATATCAGTTTCACTAATGAGGTAAATGTAGAACACGACTATGTCTTTGCGGATATTCCAAAGACCAGAGATATTTATATTAATCTGATTTCCAACGCCTATAAGTACACTAATGATGGTGGTCATGTTCACTTAAAAGTTGAGGAAATTCCTTCTGAAAAAGAGGGCTATGCCCATATTAAAACAGTGCTGACTGATGATGGTATTGGTATGGATGAAGACTTCCTGCCTCATATCTTTGAACCATTCAGTAGAGAAAACAATACTACTGATGCCAAGGTCGAAGGAACTGGTTTGGGTATGCCAATTGTTAAGCGTCTGATTGATCTTCTTGAAGGAACAATTGATGTTCAAAGTAAGAAGGGTGTTGGTACAAGCATTACCATCACTGCTTATCATAAGATTGCCAAGGCTGAGGATGTTCTTGAACAGGGATCAGTTCAAATCGATACTTCTATCTTTAAGGGCAAGAGAATTCTGTTGGCTGAGGATAATGAACTGAATGCGGAAATTGCCACTGAAATCTTAAAGGATGCTGGCTTTATCGTTGATAGGGCGGAAGATGGCAAGGTCTGTGTAAAGATGTTTAAAGAAGCAGATGAAAACTATTATGATCTGATTCTGATGGATATTCAGATGCCTAATATGAATGGTTATGAGGCGGCGGTAGCGATTAGAAAGTTCACTAATCCTATCAAGGCCAATATTCCAATTGTGGCGATGACAGCTAATGCCTTTGAAGAAGATAAGAAGGAAGCTTTGCGCTGTGGTATGAATGGTCATTTGGCTAAGCCAATTAATATTAAGAGCCTGATGGTTCAATTAACAAAAATTATCAATAAGGGAAGATAGAGCAGTCTATCTTTTCTTTTATATAAAAAGTGGGCCATTGCTCAAATGGCCCTAAAGGGAGGTAAGAAATATATTCTGTTATTAGTTACTCTTACTATGTTGTGTATTATTATAAACTAAAAATATTCCAAATAAGAAAAAAACGGCTTAGCCGTTTTCTCTTTTCATTGCATCTTTGCCATTGGCCAGCATTAATTTAATACGATTAATCTGGTTTACTTCTGAAGCAGAAGCGTCATAGTCAATGGCGACGATATTGATATCAGGATTTCTTTGTTTAAGAGTCTTCATCATACCCTTACCAAAGATGTGGTTTGGCAAACAGCCAAAGGGTTGAGTACAAACGATGTTGTGAATACCATTTTCATTAAGTTCCAGCATTTCAGCAGTCAATAGCCAGCCCTCACCCATCTGTCCGCCAATCGATATATAGGAATCAATTAACTTACTGGTGTGGTCAAAAGAAGACAGGGTTCTAAAGGTTCCATCTTCTTTAATGGCATTCAGCATGTCTTTCTGTTTCTTTAAGATCCACTTATAGACCCACTTCACAATAGGGTAGCTAAATGTCTTTTCGCCATATAGTTCCGCATTACAGAACATACCCTGGCAGGAATATAATACGAAGTCTAATAGACCTGGTACGACTACTTCCGCGCCTTCACTCTGCAGTACTTTTTCAAGATTGCTGTTGGCAAGTGGTGAATACTTAACATAGATTTCACCTACTACCCCAACCTTAACTTTATCTTCTTTTCTTCTTTCAATCTTTTTGAAGTCGTTAATAATTAATTTATAGTTTTCTTTAACTCTTTTATAAGAAATGCCTTCACTGTTTATCTGTCTTACTAATCTGTCGGTCCATTCATTGGCCAGTCTGTCAGTTTCACCTTCATTTACTTCATAAGGACGGCACTGATTAGATAGGTTCATAAGGATATCGCCATACATTACCGCATAAAGCATCTTCAGGATAGTTCCCAGCTTTAGCTTAAAGCCTGAATGTTTTTCCAGGCCCACAACATTTAAGGAGATTACTGGTATATATTCATAGCCAGACTTCTTTAAGGCTTTACGTATTAAAGAAATATAATTGCTGGCTCTACATCCTCCACCTGTCTGAGTCATTAATAAAGCTACCTTATGAGGATCGTATTCACCACTTTCCAGGGCATCAATAAACTGACCAATAACCAGTAAAGCGGGATAGCAGGTATCGTTATGGGTGTTTCTTAAACCCTGGGCGATGACATTACTGTTCTGGTTTCTTAACTGAACGATATTGTAGCCATCGTTTCTAAAGATATTGATTAATAATTCAAAATGAAGAGGCAGCATGGTTGGACAAAGAATTGTATAGCCACTGTCTTTCATTTCTTTGGTAAATTCTACATAATACTTATCCATTATTCACCTCTGTTTTCTAAGGCACCCAGTAGTGATCTTAGTCTGATTTTTACAGTACCAAGGTTGGCAATTTCATCAATTTTTAACTGGGTATAAATCTTGCCTTCTTCTTCCAGAATAGCCTTTACTTCATCGGATGTGATGGCGTCCATACCACAGCCAAAGCTTACCAGCTGCACAAGCTGCACATCTTCGTTTTCTCTGGCAAAGTAGGCTGCCTTATATAGTCTTGAGTGGTAGGTCCACTGGTTTAAGACCTTAACTTTCTTATTTTTAGCCAAATGATAAATAGAGTCTTCAGAGACAATCACAAAGCCCAAAGAATTAGCCAGTTTGGAAATACCATGTTCAATTTCCTTGTCGATATGATAAGGACGACCACTTAAGACCATAATCTTTTTATTATTGTTTCTAGCATAGTCGATTAAACGCTTGCCTTCCTGCTTGATAAGCTTCTGATATTGAGAGTAGGCCTTCATGCCTTCTTTAATCGCTTCAAACAGCTCCTTGCGTTTTAAATCTGGAATATACGGCTTTAGATAAGAATATAATTCCTTACCAAGTTCCTTGCGGTTGTTGATATTCAAGTAAGGATATAAAAGTTTAGATTCTCCCATATCCTCAATATTGGCGTGTAATAATTCGCCATAATAAGCCACAATCGGGCAGTTGTAGTTATTATCAGTTCCCTTTTCCTTAAAGTTATAAGTTAGACAAGGATAGAAAATATAAGGAATCTTTTCATCAATTAATGTCTGAATATGGCCATGCATCAGCTTGGCAGGGTAGCAGACGGTATCGGATGGAATAGTAAATTGTCCTTTTTCAAAAGTCTTGCGGCTTGATAAAGGAGTCATAATTACTTCAAAGCCCAGATGCGTAAACAGTGTATACCAAAGCGGATAGAGTTCCATATTTGATAGCTGCATAGGCAGACCCAGCTTTCCTCTTTTACCGGTCTGAGGTTTGTAGCTGGAAATCAATTTCTGCTTAAATTCATAGATGTTGGAAGCGTCATTATCGCCACTTAGACCTAAGGCCTTATTACACTGGTTACCAGTGATATATCTTTTACCACTTGAGAAAGTATTGATAGTTAAATGACAGTTATTGCCACAGCCCTTGCAGTTACTTGAAACGGAATGGCAGGCAAACTTTTTTAATTCTTCAAGGCTTAACAGTGAAGACTTTTCATATTTCATAGCTTCTAAGGCTGCCCCATAGGCACCCATTAGACCAGCGATATTAGGTCTTACCACATTGCCGTTAATTTCTTTTTCAAAGGCTCTTAAAATCGCATCATTTAAGAAAGTACCGCCCTGAACAACGATGTTCTTACCAAGTTCTTCAGCACTGTGCACTCTTAAGACCTTGTAGATGGCATTCATCACAATTGAATAAGATAGACCAGCGGAAATATCTTCGACTGTTGCCCCATCTTTTTGTGCCTGTTTAACACTGGAATTCATAAAGACCGTACATCTTGAACCCAGGTTAACCGGATGCTTGGCATACAGACCCATCTTGCCAAAGGTGTCGATGTCGATGCCCATAGCCTTCGCAAAGGTTTCAATAAAAGAACCACAGCCTGATGAACAGGCTTCATTTAGAATGATTGATTCAATAACGCCATTATTGATTGCGAAACACTTCATATCCTGACCACCAATATCCATGATGTAGTCTACTTCTGGTAAGAAGTGTTTGGCAGCCTTAAAGTGAGCCATGGTTTCGACTAAACCCTCATCCACACCAAAGGCTTCTTTGATAAGTTCTTCACCATAACCAGTGCAGGCTGAACCGGCAATAGTGATGCGGTTTCCCATAGCTTCATAAAGTTCAATTAAGACTTTCTTTAAAACGCTAAGAGGGTTACCACAATTGGAATTATAGAAAGAATAAAGGATTTCCTTATTCTGAGATAGTAAAACGATTTTAGTGGTTGTTGAACCACAATCAATGCCTAAATAAGCCTTGCCACTGTAGGTATTGATATTTCTTTGACCGACATAGTCTTTTTTATGTCTTTTTCTAAATTCTTCGTAGTCACTTTCATCTATGAAAAGTGGATCTAAGAGTTTCTCAGTACTTAATACTTTCTTGGAATTAGAAACATTTCTGATAATAGTGTCTATATCACTTGGACTGCTGTTTTCAGCTCCATAAAGAGCTGCACCCATCGCTACTGAGAAGCGTCCATCTTCAGGGAAGATAGCTTCTTCATTGCTTAGTTTTAATGTTTCCTTAAAACACTGTTTTAAGCCCTGTAGATAATAAAGAGGACCACCAAGGAATAAGACCTTGCCAGCTATCTTTCGACCCTGTGCCAGGCCAGCAATAGTCTGGTTAACGACAGCCTGATAAATAGAGTAGGCAATATCTTCTTTTCTGGCACCCTGATTTAAAAGGGGCTGTATATCGCTTTTCGCAAAGACCCCACATCTTGAAGCGATAGGGTAAGTCTTTTCGTGTTTAAGCGATAAGCTATCAAGCTCATCAGTTGAAACATTTAATAAAGTGGCCATCTGGTCAATAAAGGCACCAGTACCACCAGCACAGCTGGAATTCATTCTTTCATCAATGCCGTTGTCAAAAAAGATAATCTTGGCATCTTCACCACCAAGTTCAATGACGGCTGAAGTATCAGGCTGCCATAGCTTGACCGTTTTAGAAGTAGCGTAGACTTCCTGGACAAATTCAATATTTGAACTTTGAGCCAGACCCATACCAGCACTGCCAGAAATAGCCAGTGTAATCTTTCCTTCACCTACAATTTCTTTGACTTTTTCAAGCAGTTCCAGGGTCTTTTCTTTGACCTGTGAAAAGTGTCTTTCATAAGACTTATATATAATTTCTGAATCTTTCAGAACCAGTAATTTCGCGGTTGTAGAACCGATGTCGATTCCTATATTAAAATTCACCATGAAAAAATAATAACACCAATTTTGTCAAAACATTGATAAAAAACTGCTAAAAAAGCACGATTTTACTCGTGCAATGTGTATTCTTTATCTTCTTTAATCAGTTCCAGCATGAGCCTTGCGATATCAGGATCAAACTGAGTACCGATATTGTTTTCGATCTGTTTTATTACTTCTTCCTGGCTCATAGCCTTACGATAACTTCTGTTTGATGTCATCGCATCATAGGCATCAGCTACTGCGATTATTCTTGCTGATTCAGGAATTTCTTCGCCCTTTAGGCCATCGGGATAGCCCTTGCCATCGTAGCGCTCATGGTGCCATCTGGCGCCTTCAGAGATTGATGGGAATTCAACGATCTGTTTTAAGATTTCAAAGCCAGTGGCTGGATGCTGCTTGATGAGATTAAATTCCTCATCATTTAAGCGTTCCTTTTTATTGATTACTTCACCAGGTACGCCAATCTTGCCGATATCATGCATTAGGGCGATGAAGTAAACCTTGTCACTTTCTTCCTTACTGTAGCCCATTTTCTCTGCCAGTTTAGCTGAATAGACTGCTACTCTTTGAGAATGACCCTTGGTATATAAGTCTTTGGCTTCGACCGCTTCTGATAAAGAAGAAATTGTATGGCCAATCAGGTTACGGTAGAGTCTAAAGTTTTCTTCAGCCTTTAACTGGTTTTCCAGCTGTTTAATGTAATATTTTCTTAAATAACTGGTTGTTATCGCAAAACATAAAAAGATGGCTAAAGTATTAAAGACAGTACTTAAGGTCTTGGATACAAAGATCACATATTCCAGGACTGTTACCAGTCCAAATAAGGCAAACTGCAACCAGTTTACTTCCTTCTTATAGGCTGGTGTTATCTGTAATAAGAAGAGGAAGACCATGTAGGCGCCTAAGGACTTATGTCTTACATAGATGTCAGTAAACATATAGGCCAGTATGGCCATCATGATAATGATGCGGTAGGCCTTGATGGTTTTGGTCTTTGTGTTAACATCAACTTCCTTATCTTTAATATTTTTACAGTAGAAATAAACAATGAAGGAAGAAATGGAAACTGCGATTTCTGCTAATAAATTTAAATGATTCAGATAGGACTTATTGAAGAAACCGCTCTGGAAATCCAGGAATATCAAAATAATCTGACCAATAGCTATTGGTAGAGTTAAATGCGAAAGACGGTCAAGCGTATCGTTGACGTAGTCTTTATAGATTTCTTCTTCAAAATTGTTCATATCTATATGATACACAAAAAAAGAGGAATTATTTAGTTCCTCTCTTGATTGCTTCAAAACTTTCCTTGCTTAAGGCGTGTTCCAGATGGCAGGCATCTTCTTCAGCTGTCTTTTTATCTACTCCTAAAGATATTAACCAGTTTGTAAACCACAGGTGTCTTTCATAGGTAGATTCAGCTATTTCTTTACCTTCTTCAGTCAGATAGATATAGCCATGTTTTTCAACAGTGATATGTCCTTTTTCCTTTAAATTCTTTAAGGCATTTGAAACACTTGATTTACGAAAGCCCATTTCATTGACAATGTCGATGGCTCTTACCACCGGTAGACTTTTACTTAATATTAATATTGTTTCTAAATAATCTTCACTTGATTCATTAATAGGGCGCATATTTACCTCAATCTATTTGTAGGATAACATATTGATTATTTTTAAACAAAAGTTATTGACAACTAACCGGAGTTAGATTAGTATAACAATGTAAGTTAGTTATGACTAACTAAAGGAGATTTCAAATGTCATTATTAGATGTTGAACTGGAAAAAGAATATCTTGTACAAGATATCGAAAGTGAAGATGAAGAACTAAAGAAGTTCTTATTTACACTGGGCTGTTATAAGGGGGAACCGGTAACAGTTATCAATAAATTAAGAAGAAATTTAATTCTGTCTATTAAGGATGCCAGATACAGTATTGATTTAAATCTGGCTAAACAGATTAGAGTATAAGATGCATTCCATTGAGAATGTATTTATTTTAAAGAATGGTTAGTTATGACTAACTTTAGAGAACGGAGAGAGAAATGAGATTAGCACTTACAGGAAATCCTAATAGTGGAAAGACTACAATGTACAATGCCTTAACCGGTCAAAGTGAAAAGGTTGGCAACTGGGCTGGGGTAACAGTTTCGGAAAAGGAAAGTGAAATAAGAGATATTTATCAGTTAACTAATGAAAAACTGATTATTGTTGACTTGCCGGGAGCTTATTCTATTTCACCTTATTCAAGTGAGGAAAGTATTACCAGAGACTATGTCAGCAAGAAGAATCCCGATGTCATTATCAATATTGTGGATGCGACTAATTTAAGCAGGAGCTTATTCTTTACTACGCAGCTGCTGGAATTAAATATTCCAATGGTAATCGCTTTAAATAAAAGTGATTTAAATGTAAAGAAGGGCAATACAGTTGATGCAAAACTACTTTCTAAGGAACTTAATTGTCCAGTAGTAGAAACAAGTTCTATCAATGGTGAGGGCTTAAAAGAACTTGTTGAAAAGGCTATTAACACAAAAGAAGTGGTTAATAGAAAAACTATTGAAAGTGATGAAGAAAGATTTGCTTATGTAAAAGAAATAGTTAAGAAGGTTGAAAAAAGAAAGACTTTAAGTAATGTAAGAAATTCTTTTGATAAGCTTGATGAAAAACTGACTGATCCACTTATGGGCTTAATTATCTTTGCCCTAATCATGTTTGGAGTGTTTTATATCTCACAGGCTGAAGGGCCTTTAGGTTTAGGTAAACTGTTAGAAGGTATTCTGGTAGGCTTTATTGAAGGTATACAGGAATATTTAAGTGTAGCCTTAGCTGATTTAAATCCTTTCTTATATGCAGTCTTTGTCGATGGAATTATAGGTGGTGTTGGTGCAGTATTGGGATTCCTGCCACTGGTTATGGTGATGTATTTCTTAATCGCCTTACTTGAAGACTGTGGCTATATGGCCAGGGCAACGGTAGTGCTTGATCCAATATTTAAGAAAGTTGGCCTGTCTGGTAAATCAGTTATTCCGATGATTATTGGTACTGGCTGTTCTATTCCGGCTATTATGTCAACAAGAACCATCAAGAGCGAAAGAGAAAGAAAGGCGACAGCGATGTTGACTTCGTTTATGCCTTGTGGTGCCAAGTTACCATTAATCGCCTTATTTGCCGGTGCCTTCTTCCCGGATTCACCGTTTGTTGGACCATTAATGTATTTTACTGGTATTGCCCTAATTCTTCTTGGTGCTCTATTGATCAGATGGATGAATGGTGTTAATACCAAGAATTCATATTTCATTATTGAACTTCCTGAATATAAGCTTCCAAGCTTAAAGTTTGCGTTCAAGTCAATGCTGGAAAGAGGCAAGGCCTATATCGTTAAGGCTGGTACCATCATACTTGTCTGCAATACTGTAGTACAGATTATGCAGTCTTTTAGCTGGAATCTGTCTTTAGTTGAAGAAGGTATGGAACATACTTCAATTCTGGCAGGTATTGCTGGGCCATTTGCTGTAATACTGCTTCCAATCGTGGGCTTTGCGAGTTGGCAGCTGGCAGCAGCTTCAATCACTGGTTTTATCGCCAAGGAAAATGTTGTAGGTACCATCGCTAGTGTCTATGCCTTAAGCAATTTTATTGATACTGAAGAACTGGTGCTTTTAGAAGGCGGTTCTACTGTTGCGACAGTTATGGGCTTAACTAAGGCAGCAGCCCTGGCTTATCTGATGTTTAACTTATTTACGCCACCTTGTTTTGCAGCTATTGGTGCCTTAAATTCAGAACTTAATAATAAAAAAGAATTACTGGGAGCTATTGGTCTACAGTGTGCGGCTGGTTTCACTGTCGGCTTCCTTGTATATCAGATTGGTACATTAATTGCTACTTCTAAACTGGATGCGAGTTTCCTTCCGGGTTTAATAGTAATTATCTTAATTGTGATTATTATCGTTTCAATCGGTATGAAGAATAGAAAAGAGGTTTATTAATATGACAAACTTAATCGTAGCTTTTCTTACTTTATTAATAGTAAGTATGTCATCTTTATATATTTATAGAAAACGTAAAACTGGTATTAAGTGTATCGGCTGTCCCTGTGCTAAATCTTGTGCAGGCAAGTGTCATAGTCAGACAATAAGAGGAACTCACTAACGAGTTCCTCTTTTAGCTAT
>JAUNCS010000040.1 GCA_030526485.1 Erysipelotrichaceae bacterium
CCAGTGTAAATCCTTTTCTTTTATCCATAAGCAGGATAATACTATCACGAAATAAAAAGCACTTCAAACGAAGTGCTTAGAATAGTGAAATTTGATTAGAATCATCAAGACCCTTTAGAACACCAAGTTCATTTAACTTCTTTAACAGAGTATTAGAAACCTGGGTTCTATCCATCAAGTCTTCCTTAGACAGGAATTCTCTTTGTTCACGAGCTTCAACAATCGATACCGCAACGTTGTCGCCCAGACCATCAAGAACCTTGAATGGTGGAATGATTTCATGGTCGTTGTCCGGATTAACTCTAAATTCGGTAGCCAGAGACTTATATAAGTCAATGCCAGTACAGCGGTAACCTCTACTTACCATTTCATAACATACTTCTAGTGTATTGTAGATATCCTTTTCCTTCTTGCTGGCTGGATTTTCTCTACTGTTCATCTTAGCCATGATTTCTTTCATTCGGGCATAGATACTATCAGCATCCTTAACCATTGTTTCTAACTCATAGGCATCACATCGAAGTGTGAAATATGAAACATAGTAGTAAGCTGGATGGTAAACCTTAAACCAGGCTACACGAACCGCCATGATACAGTATGCTACCGCATGGGCTTTCGGGAACATGTACTTAATCTTCTTACATGACTCAATATACCATTGTGGCACATTGTGTTCTGTCATCAGTTTTTCTTCATCTGGTGTTAAACCCTTACCCTTACGGACTTTTTCCATGATACCGAAAGAAGTCTTTGGCTCAATGTCATAGCTTATCAAAGTACCCATGATATCGTCTCGACATCCGATAACATCGGCCAGCTTAATGCCCTTACGGATTAATTCTTGTGCATTGCCGCGCCATACGTCGGTACCATGTGATAGACCTGAAATCTGTACCAGATCCGAGAAGACCTTAGGACGGGTTTCTTCAATTGTATTACGCGTATTTAAGGTACCAAATTCCGGCAGACCACAGGCGCCGGTTTCTTCATGGTAATTAGGGTTTACAATATTTAATTCCTTGCTTGATGAGAAAAGTGATAAGACTCTTTCATCATTCATTGGAATCGTCTTAACATCAATACCCGAGATATTTTCAAAAAGTCGCATCGCTGTTGGGTCAACGTGACCTAAGATATCAAACTTTAAGATATTATCTGAGTAATCATGATATTCGAAATGAGTTGAACGCCATGGGGCATTCTTATCGTTGGCTGGGAACTGAATCGGGGTTACATCTTCAATTTCCATGGTATCTGGTAAAACGACAATACCACCGGCATGCTGACCTGTTGTACGCTTAACGCCAGTACAGCCTGCTGCCAGTCTTTCCTTTTGGGCACGAGACATATTGGTGATGCCTCTTTCTTCACAATACCCCTGTACATAGCCAAAGGCTGTCTTATCCGCAACGGTAGAAATAGTACCAGCTCTAAAGACATTGTCCGGACCAAAGATTTCTCTGGTAAACAAGTGTGCCTTAGGCTGATATTCACCCGAGAAGTTTAAGTCGATATCGGGAACCTTATCGCCATTAAAGCCCATGAAAGTTTCAAATGGGATATTCTGGCCATTACCCTTCATGATAGTTCCACAATCTGGACAGGCCTTATCTGGCATATCGTAGCCAGACTTGGCTTCCTTATGCCACTCTAAATGATGACACTTAGGACAAACATAATGAGGAGGTAATGGGTTAACTTCGGTAATACCGGAGAAAGTCGCAACTAGTGAAGATCCAACAGATCCTCGACTACCTACGATATAGCCATCATCATTTGATCGCTTAACCATCAAGTGACAGGTATAGTAAATAACGCCATAACCATTACCGATAATGGCATTTAGTTCTCTTTCAACTCGATCTTTAATAAACTGATCGCAATCCTTGCCGTATTGACTTTCCATTGTGTAATGAACAAGTCTGGTCAGATATTCATCCGCATTGATTACTTCATCAGTATCGCAGAAAGGTTCTTCATTGATACGACATTCCTTGGCCTTGGCAATCGCATCAAGAACTCTCGGTGGTTTTAATTCTTCTGAGAAAGGTGTAATTTCTTCAATCATATCGGCAATCTTATTGGTATTGTCGATAACGATTTCTCTTATCAGTTTTTCATCATCTAACCAGGCAAACGCATCAAGCATTTCTCTGGTGTTATAGAAGTGCTGGTCAGGTGTAATCTGCTTAGCACGCTTTTCCTTGTCATATAAGAATAATGGATGATGCGCACCACCAATAGCCTGGGCATTGATGTATACATCTCTTAGAATCTTTTCATCTCTTCTTACATAGTGACAGTCACTGGTTGCGACAATTATCTTATTCTGTCGTTTCGCTTCCGCAATGATATCCCTTAGATAAGTCTTTAATCTTTCCTTATCAAATAAAGCTCTATCAACATATAAATAACGATAGTTATCTAATGGCTGTATTTCAATAAAGTCAAAGAAAGAAATGACTTTGGCCAGTTCTTCTTTGGATCTTGTTGAAGCTATTTCAAAGACTTCACCATTTAGACAGGCAGAACCGATTAACAGGTTTTCTCGATACTTGTTTAGGGTTTCCTTAAAGACACGTGGTTCAGCAATGAAGTCTGAACTTGAGTCTTTAGAATTGGCCTTACCAAAGACAGCCAGAGTCTCAGTATTGGAAATAGACACCAGCTTGAATAAATCTTTTAGACCAGCCTTATTCTTACATAAGACATTGGTATGGAAGGCTCTGGTCTTTACAAAGGCATCATCGCCCTGGAAGTCCTGCAGTTCTCTTAAAGTAGTGACATTGTTACGATTCAAGTCCTTAAGCATTAAGTTAAAGACCTGAGCTAAGACATCAGCATCATAGTTGGCACGATGGGCTACTTCTTCATCGTATAAAACGCCATACTGTCTGGCCATATTACCTAAACGGTAGGCACGTCTGGTCTTAAATAAAGATCTAGATAAGTCCAGAGTATCGATTACCGGATTTTCCAGTCTTGGTAAACCCAGTCTTTTTAATTCGGAATTTAAGAAACCGTAGTCAAATGAAGCGTTATGAGCTACCAGGACTCTACCCTTAATAAAGTCTAAAATTTCATCCTTGGCTTCTTCAAAAGTTCTAGCATTTCTTACATCATCATCGGTAATATTAGTCAGATTTTTAATCTGTTCACTTAAGGCAAATGGCGGCTTAATAAAGAAGTCTTTCTGTTCCTTGATTTCACCCTTATACATCAAGACAGCACCAAATTCGATAGTGTAGTCATATTCTGAAGATAGACCAGTAGTTTCCAAGTCGAATACCACATATTCCTGGTCAGCCAGCTTATCATCAGTTGCGTTATAGACGATATTTAAATGCGGATTAACGACATTCAGTTCACATCCATAAAGCATCTTAAAGTCAAATGTATCCTTATCAGCACCCTTCTTAATACCACGATATGTAAGATAAGCTTCATGGAAGCCCTGTAAACATAAGTGGTCAGTTAGAGCTACTGCTCTATGTCCCATCGAATAAGCAGCTTTTACTAAATCAGTTGGTGAAGATACACCATCCATTTCACTTAATTTAGAATGAGCGTGCAGTTCTACTCTCTTGATTGGTTCATCATCTTTTAAAGGATTAGGTTCATCGACAAATTCAATCTGATCTGGTTCAAAGATATAGTCATTGCCAAAAGTATCAAAGCGGTAATTACCATAGAAAGTTGCCCACTTGCCCTCTTTATTATTCTTTAAATCATCCTTAGAGAATCTTCTTCCCTCAATAACCTTTACAACACAGGCATTGTTTTCATCCTTAACAAAGATAGTCTGAATAGTAGTCTGGGTCTTGGTTACCTTTTCATCAACCTTAAAGATCTGACCAGTAAACCTAACTGAATATAGAGTATCAACCAGATCATCAATAGTGATGTCAGTATAAGTTCTGGTCTTTGGCTTATAGTAATTAGGCTTAGGACCATTAGACTGGCCTCCACCACCCTTATTAAAACCTTCCTTAGGCTGGAAGTTATTATTATTGTTGTTTGAATATTCCCTCTTTGGCTCTTCTGGTAAAGGTTCTCTTGTCTCTACTTCCTTATTGGAAATATCCTTTAAAATCGTTTTGATTTCCTTACGATAACCGACATTACAGAAGAAAAGTTTTAAATCTTCTAAGTAATCATTATCACGGTTATATGAATCTTCGCTGACATAGGATAAAACCATGCCTTCATCATCTTTGGTGACAACCGCATCGCCAAAACAGTTAAACAGTTTTTTATAGGCATAAAGATAATGACCGATTTCCTTAACAGTCAAGTCGCCATCTTTAACCTTGAAATAAAGACGGACATTGTCAAAGCCCGCTTCATTAAAATACTTTAATAAGTCTTCATATTGTTTATATGGTAAAACAAAGTCATTCTCAATCTTGAAAATGACCAGTTCATCACTCTTTTTATATAAGACATCAACTATGTTAAAACCTGAAAAAACTGACTTTTCATCGTCAGTATATTCATAGGTATTAAAGATATCATCCAGACTAAAACTCATTGATTACCTGCCAGTTTTTCCAAAGCATTCTTGGCTGCGTTCTTTTGAGCTTCCTTCTTGCTGGAACCGATGCCGGTACCATAGACAAGGTCGTCAATCTTAACAGCCACTTTAAATTCTGGTTTATTGCTTGGACCCTTGGTATAAACCAGCTCATAATTAATTGATTTGCGTGATTCTGCCTGCACATATTCCTGTAACTTGGTCTTGTAGTCCATGATAGACTCATCAGTTACCTGTATGTGCTTTAACATCATCAAATCCAACAGTTTATAGACATTAGTAATATTGGTATCTAAGTAGATAGCCCCAATAAAGGCTTCAAACATGTCAGCGATAATTGAATCGCGGTTTCTGCCGCCACTCTTTTCTTCACCCTGGCCAAGCTTAAGATACTTATTTAAGCCAACTTCTCTTACAATGACCGCTAAACTCTTTTCGCAAACTAGATTAGCACGACGAGTTGTCATCAATCCTTCTTTTAAAGGTGGATTAATCTGATACAGCTTCTCAGCAGAATAAATCTGTAAGACCGCATCACCCATAAATTCCAGTCTTTCATTGTCATGAATAGAAGAAGACTTGTGTTCATTTACATATGAAGAATGAATAAAAGCCTGCTCAATTAAGGCTTTATCATGATATTCAATAGCGTTTTTATCTAAAAATTCAAAAATTGTCATACAAAATCATTATACTCTAATCGATACTTTTAATAAGAGCCTTAGCCAAAATACTTTGATAGAAATGAATGTAGTCTTCTCTATCAAGATTTTCCACAATCCTTTTGGCATCCTTCTTACTGGCCTCAATTATCTTGGTATCTTCAAATAAATTGCCCAACACAAAGGTTGGTAAACCTGATTGTCTGGTACCCAGGATATCACCTGGACCTCTTAGTTTTAAATCAGCTTCACTAATCTTAAAGCCATCATTAGTTGAACACAGGACTTCGAGTCTTTTGGAAGTATCAGGATCCTTGGTATCACTTAATAGATAACAGGTACCCTTATAATTACCTCTTTGTACACGACCCCTTAGCTGATGTATCTGGCTAAGACCAAATCTGTCCGCATCATAGATAACCATAACCGTTGCATTTTTAACGTTGACGCCAACTTCGACAACCGTTGTAGAAACCAGTATCTGCACCTTATTGTCGTTGAATAAAGACATAATTTCATCTTTTTCTTCACTGCTTAATTTGCCATGTAATAAGGCCATCTTATATGGGGCAAAGACATCGATTAAGCTGTTATATAAACCCGTTGCATCCTTACCGGCATAGCTTTCACTGTTTTCAATCGCCGAGGCAATGATATATATTTGTCGTCCTTCATCCAGTTTCTTCTTTAAGTCCGGAATAATATCAACTATTGAATTCTTATTGATGCGATAGGTATCACAACCCTTTCGTCCTATCGGCATGGTCTCAATAGTAGAAATTGACATATCGCCATATAAAGAGTTAGCCAAGGTACGAGGAATAGGTGTAGCTGACATCAGAATAAAGTCTACAGATTCACCCTTATCTTTTAGAGCTCTTCTTTGTTTAACACCAAAGCGGTGCTGCTCATCAGCGATAACCATGCCCAGTTTCTTAAATTCCACGCTTTCCTGAAATAAGGCATGGGTACCAATGACAATATCAATTTCACCCCTGCTTAATTTATCTTTAATAAGAGAATTATCCTTATTGCTTGAAGTTAATAAACCTACCCTGACATTTTTAGGCATGATATCCAAAAAAGATAGGTAGTGCTGCTTAGCCAGAATTTCGGTTGGTGCCATTAAGGCCCCCTGATAGCCTGATAGATAATTGGCGTATAGACCAACCTCGGCCACCGCTGTCTTACCAGAACCAACATCACCCTGTATTAAGCGATACATTGGTTTATCACTTCTTAAGTCATTGATAATATCCTGAACACTAAGCATCTGATCAGCTGTTAAATCAAATGGAAGCTTCTTAATAAACTTCTTTAATTCATTGATATCAAATTCTTTCTTTTCCTTTAGCACCTGATTGCCACTGCCCTTTAAGGCTTCTAAGGCCAGATAGAATCTTAAAAATTCTTCATATTTTAAACGGGCCAGGGCCTTCTTTAAGGAAAGCGAATCAGCAGGACAATGAATATTGTATAGAGCAGTCTTTAAGTCAATTAAGTGATGTTCATTTAATAAATCCTCAGGTATTTCATCAATGATGGTATCCTTACACTTTTCATATGTACTTAGGACCAGTTTCTTGATTTCATTCTGTTTAATACCTTCTCTAATTGAATAGATGGGATTTATACCCAGTATTTCATTAATATCCTTGGCATAGAAAGAAGTAGCTGTAACCTTGTTGTTTCCTTCATATTTGCCAACAATGACAATCTTGTCATCGGCACCACTTTTTACCCAGGGACGATTAAAGATCGATACCGTAATTACTTCTTCTTCATATAAGACTTTAAAAGACGTACGACTGCGGTTTCCCTTAAATCTAAAAGTTGAAGGACTTGATATCAGTTCTCCTTCAAAAACGACTTTTTCACCTATTTCAAAATCTTTATATGCTGTTAAAGAATATTGTTCATATTTAAAAGGATAGTAACGCAAAATATCGTCACTGTCTTTTAAATCCAGTCTTTTACAGATTTCATTTCTTTTAGCTGTCAGCTTTAATTGACTCAGTTCCATTAAATAGATTTTACTATGTTTTTATTTGTAAAAGGTGGTAGAATAAACAAGACCCCGAATGGCGGAATTGGCAGACGCGCACGACTCAAAATCGTGTGGAGTAATCCATGCCGGTTCGACCCCGGCTTCGGGGACCACTTAAAAATACAGAACTCATACGAGTTCTTTTTTTATACCTTTCAAAATGATTACATTAACGAAAAGTGCAATTAATTGCAAAAATTGTTAATGAAATGGCCAATTTAGTCCTTTTTTTCATGAATTCATTAACGAAAACTGCAACTAATTGCAAAAATTGTTAATGAACGAAAAATCGAAAAGACAACGGTTTTACTATAAGTTTTTCCTTTTAGTCATATAATCATTGTGAGGAACAATTTATGAACTACTTAACAATAATCTTAATATCTTATATATTGGGGTCTTTCTCCCCTGCTTACTTTTTAGGCAAAATGAAGGGCAAGGACCTGACAAAAGAAGGAACTGGTAATTTAGGAGCTTCCAATACCAAGGTTGTGCTGGGCTGGGGCTATGGTATAGCGGTAGCCGTTATTGATATCTCTAAGGCAGCTATTGCGGTTTATATCTCTAAGTTACTATTTGGAGAAAGCCTGTCTTATGAAATCGTAGCTTGCGTATCAGCGGTTATGGGTCATATGTTCCCATTCTATTTAAAATTTAGAGGTGGCAAGGGTTATGCCTCATATACCGGTGGCATCCTGATGATTAACTGGAAAATTGGTTTAGCCTTTATTGTGGCAGGTATTCTAATCACTTTAATCACCAACTACATTGCCCTGGCTACTATTTCTTCTTCAATTGCTTATCCTGTTGTCTTTTATTTCCTGAAGGCTTCAATCATCTCTTTGGCTTTAATGGTTTGCTTAGCTGTAGTCATCATCTATAAGCATAGAGAAAATCTAAAAAGAATTGCCGCTGGCAATGAGATAGGACTCTTTAAGAAAAAATAAAAGATGATGCCTAAGACATCATCTGATTGATAATTAATACACCACTTAAGAGTAATGTTTCCTGATAACCCAGGACCCCATTACTGTTAAGGAATAAAATAACAGTAATTAATAAGATAAATGAGAAGCTGATCTTTAAGAGATTAGCTTTTTTAATACTTATGAACTTATAGTTTTCAATATTGAAATAAGTCATTAATATCGTCACAAAGAAAGATATATAGGCACTTATTTCATGAAGATTAGATAACAAGTCACCACTGGCTTCCTTATAAGGGAAGATAGCTGCGACCATTGGCCCCAATAGTGCTATAAGAAAATATTTTTTATTTAACTTATAGGTGACCTTAGAGATATTTATCCCCAAAAGAATACACAGTATCCATATCAGCAGATAACCTGTCAGCTTATCACTCAACATGGAATAGTTCCGATTTAAATCAATGAGACTGTTTAAATAAAACAGATAAAAGAGATTAATTATCGTGATAAAAATCATAGGCCACACGATGATTATCTGATTCACTGTTTAAATAGATAGAACCTCTTTTAGAAAAACCATTATTAATAAGACACTTGTTCATATTTACATTATGACGATGAGTATCTACTCTGATATAGCTATATTTCTTCTTTAATTCATCAAAGATAAATCTAGCAACACCCTTACCTTTATAGTCTGGATTTACACAGATTCGATGAGCTGCGATATATGGCAGATCCTTTGACCAGGTCCCTTCATAAATCACATCATAGGTTTGTTCATAGTCGACTAAGGCAAAGACACCCAACACTAAATCACCTTCTTTTACGACATAAAGTCTATTTTCTTTAATGTCGTTTTCAAATGATTCTTCATTGGGGTAGCCATCCTGCCACTGGTTGACACCCTGGCTTTTTAAGAAAGCCTTGGCGTCATTAACCATGTACATGATGTCGCATATATCTTTAATTTCGGCTTTAGTTATAATCATTTTTATTCTTTTTCCTAATTGAAGGATGTGAACACAAGATCTTCTTTACACCATGAGGATGCGAGAAAGCGATTGATAGAATGCCTCTATCGTTGGCGATAATTACACCATCACCAAAGATCTTATGAGTAACCACATCACCTTTTCTGTAGGTAACACTGATATCTCTGGCTTCTTTGAAGTTATCCTGCTTGGCTGGAATATCAAAGACAGCAGATACTTTCTTTTCTTTCTTATCAAGGTGTTCAATGAAGTTTTCATCAATTTCCTTAATAAATCTACTTGGCAGCTTATTAGTACCGATGACATATGAGAAAGAGTTAGTCTCTGTTAACATCAGTCTTTCCATAGCTCTGGTATAAGCTACATAGGCCAGTCTTCTTTCTTCTTCAACGCCCTTATTGCCTTCAAGCAGAGTTCTTTCACTCGGGAAGATACCTTCAGATAGACCAATCACAAAGACAGCCCTGAATTCCAGACCCTTAGAGGCATGGATTGTTAAAAGGTTGATTGAATCTTCCTGTGACTCACTGGCCTTATCGGTATATAGAGCAATCATTGATAGATAGTCAGCTAAAGTAGAGCCAGGATAGAATTCCTGATATTCCTTAATATCGTCAATTAAAGACTTAACGTTTTCCAGTCTTTCCATTTCGTTGTCATTTTCCAACATCAGACGATAACCCGAATCATCTAATACATCATTTAAGATGTTTTCTAAAGATTCAGTTTCAAGTGATGCACGCCACTTTTCAACCATGTCAACAAACTTGTCTAAAGTGTTCTGGTTTTTAGCGTATAGACCTCTCTTGATTGTTTCATACATGGAAATGCCTTCTTTCTGGGCAATTTCAAAGATGGAATCAATGCTCTTTTGGCCAAGTCCTCTTTTTGGCTGGTTGATGACTCTTTGGAAAGCCAAGTCATCACCAGTAACGATTAGTCTTAGATAAGAAAGAATGTCTTTGATTTCCATTCTTTCATAGAATCTGATACCACCATAGATAACATATGGAAGTCTGTTTTCAATGAAGACTTTTTCCACTTCTCTTGATAGATAGTTGGAACGATATAGAATAGCTATTTCGTTATACTTATAACCTTCTTTTCTAAGTTTCTGAATTTCTTCAACGATGAAATAAGCCTCTCTTGTTTCATCGACTAAGGTCTTATGTTTAATCTTAACACCATCACCCTTAGAAGAGAACAGATCCTTTGGTACACGGGCCTTATTATTCTTGATTAAAGAGTTGGCGCCTTCCAGGATATTGTTGGTAGAACGATAGTTCTCATTTAGGATGATTGTCTTAGTATCCTTAAAGTCTCTATCGAAGTTGACGATGATATTAACGTCAGCACCACGCCATGTATAAATTGTCTGGTCGGGATCACCTACAACATAGACATTGTCGTGACATGAAGATAACTGTTTGATTAATTTATACTGTTCCTTATCAATGTCCTGAAACTCATCGACATGGATATATTTGAATCTTCTTGCCCACTTAGCCAGTACATCTGGGAAAGTTGAGAACATGCGGGTAGTCCAAAGGATTAAGTCATCAAAGTCTAGACCATAGACCTGTTTTAGTCTTTCCACATAGTACTTGTAGACATTGGCCTTGGCTACTTCTTTTGGTTCACCATAAGTAAGCTTCATTGCCTCACTTGGGCTGATATTTTCATACTTGCAGTTACCGATATAGTCTAAGACTGTGCCATAGGCCATATCCTTCTTTTCAATTCCATATTCCTTATAGGCTTCCTTTAAAATAGTCTTCTGGTCATCACCATCAACGATTGTAAAGTTTCTTGGATAGCCCATTACTTCAATATCTTCCTTCAGGATTCTTACACATAGTGAGTGAATAGTTGAAATAAAGGCGCCATCACCTTTTTCGCCAAGCATTTCCGAAATTCTTGATTTCATTTCCTTGGCAGCCTTATTAGTAAAAGTAATAGCTAAAATTGAACGGGGATTTTCATCCAGCTGTTCAATTAGATATGCGATACGCATTGTTAGTACTCTGGTCTTGCCAGAGCCGGCACCAGCGATAATTCTTAAGTGATTACTAGTATCAACTACTGCCTCTTTTTGTTTGTCATTTAATTCTGAATATTTAACCATCGCTATCCATTATAACCTTATTTGGCATATAATTTAGACATGTTAAATTCAAATAATTTTAAAGACTATATATTGCTAGATGCAGGTGATGAAGAAAAGTTAGAATCGTGGAATGGCATCATTTTAAGACGTCCAGACCCTATGGCTATCTGGCCAAAAATTAAGCCGGAATTATGGAGTGAAGCTGATGGCTACTACCATCGTTCAAGCAAGGGTGGCGGTTCCTGGGAGTTTAAAAAGAAGCTTCCTAACAGCTGGACTGTTAACTATAACGATTTAACTTTCAAGGTTTCACCAACTAACTTCAAACATACAGGTATCTTCCCTGAGCAGGCTGCTAACTGGGACTTTATCTCTGAGAAACTAAAGACTAAGCCAGGGGCTAAGGTCTTAAACCTATTCGCTTATTCGGGTGTTGCGACAACCGTCGCTTCTGCTGCGGGTGCTGAAGAAGTAGTACATGTTGACGCTTCTAAGGGTATGGTGGAATGGGCCAAGGAAAATAGAGACCTTTCGCATTTAACTGATTCAAAGATCAGGTATATCGTTGAAGACTGCTTAAAGTTCATGCGAAGAGAAGTAAGAAGAGGTCGAAAATATGATGGCATCATCATGGATCCTCCTTCTTATGGTCGTGGCCCTAATAATGAGTTATTCAAGTTTGAGGAACAGATTAATCCACTTATTGAAGAAGCTGTAAATCTTTTAAGTGATGATCCATTATTTCTAATCATCAACACTTATACAACCGGTTATTCAAGTACTACTATCGCCAATGTCTTGAATAGACATATCGAAAAGGCTAACTTAAAGGGTCATGTAGAAGCTGATGAATTAGGAATTCATATCAAGGATACTGATTACTTCCTTCCTTGTGGTTTTACTACCAGATGGTCTAAGTAATGAAACTAAAAGTATATTACGAAGATAACCACGTCCTGGTGGTTGAAAAGCCCGCCAATATCCCAATGCAGGCTGATAGCAGCAAGGACAGGGACATGCTTACAATATGCAAAGAATATATCAAGGAAAAATACAATAAGCCTGGTGAGGTTTACTTGGGCTTAGTGCACCGCCTTGATAGGCCAGTCTCTGGTATCTGCGTCTTTGCCAGAACCAGCAAGGCCGCCAGTCGTCTTTCCAAGCAAATCAGTGAGCACAGCTTTAAAAAGGAATATCTGGCTATTGTGGAAGACAATGGTTTAAAGGATAAGGCTGTATTTAAGGATAAATTATTAAAAGACTCTAAAACCAATACGACCAGGGTTGATCCAAAAGGTAAGGATGCAAGTCTTGACTATGAAATCTTAAAAAGAAAAGACAATAAGGCCCTAGTAAGAGTTAATCTTCATACCGGTCGTTCGCATCAGATCAGAGTGCAGTTTGCCAGTCGCAATCACGCCCTGTATGGTGATCAGCGCTACAATAAGAAGGCTATCAAGGGTGAACAGATTGCCTTACACTCATATCTTATTGGTTTTATTCATCCAACTACTAAAGAAGAAATGGTATTTACTTCCCCTATTGAAGAATACCCATTTGATATAATTTAAGTAATATGACAGTTAAAAAGAAAAAAAGAAGATTAAATGGCCGTTTCCTGGCCCTGGTATTTGCCAGCATTATGATTATCCTAAGTATCTTCAAGGTTCCTAAGTTTATTAATACCAATAAGCTGACTGACCTGGGATATTCAAATGAAGCAGTTACTGCTATCTATAAGAAGGGTTTAAAATCAACTATTATTAAGAATCAGTACTATTCAGATTATTTAAATCAGGAAATTGTCAAAGAAACATTCAATCAGAAATATCTAAGACTATACTTATGTACAAGTTATCTAGATGATAAGTATTTCAATCTTTATGAAAAGCTGAAGGCTAAAAAAGGCTACAGCGATGAAGAAATGGAATTATTATTAGCTAATTTAAAGTATGATGGTTTAACACCACTGCTGGTATTTGATAAGGTAGAAAATATTGAAGACTATATTGAAGACTATAAGGCTCACAGTTCTAATAATAAGAAGCAGATCGCTTTAAGTAATGACTACTTAAATCAGTATGAAAATTATGCAACTATTGAAGATCCAAGTGCTGAAGATGTCTTTGTTTCTTCTAAGAACTACTTAGGTGAATATGCACCTGAAAAACTGGCTCCTATCAATTCTCAGAACGCCATCAATGGCATCTATATGGAATCTAGAGCCCTGGATAAGTATTACGAATTATGTGCTGCGATAAGAGAAGCCGATGCGTCAATGGCAATCTATGCGGTTGGCGGCTATATCTCTTATGAAAGTCAGGCTGAACTGGCTATGACCGGTACTCAATATATCAAGGCCGGTTTCTCTGATACGCAGACTGGACTTGGTGTCTATGTCGTATCAAGTGAAAATGAATCAGTGAGTCGTTTCAATGAAACAAGAGCTTATGAATGGTTATTAAAGAATGCCCATAAGTATGGTTTCATCCAAAGATTCCCTGAGGGCAAAGAAGCTCTTACAGGACACAGTGTAACCAATAACTACTTCCGCTATGTCGGTGTGGAACTGGCTACTAAAATTTATGAATCAGGTCTGAGCTTCGATGAATACTATTACCAATATATAGACTAAAGGTATCCTCGCGGATACCTCTTTTTTATTTGATGATGGCTATTGAATTTTCTCCTAAGAAAATCTCTTTAGCTCTTTTAAACATTTCCTTATTCAGGATATTAGAATAAGCACCAGTGATAATGCCCTTTCTAACAAAGATAGCCGAAGGATAAACCAGGAAGCTGATATCATTTAAGGTCTTTGGTACCTGGTTCATGATTGAAACAACCTTGCAGTCAAGCTTATCAGCCATTTCCTTTGTGTAATCATCAGCTACATCCAGGACAATAATTTCAATGTCCTCATTTTCTCTATATAGCTGATTAATCAGTTCAACACTTTTATCATCTGGCTTATATAAAGAAATAATTGCCAGATCCTTATTTTCATAATCAGTAAAGTCTACTTCACTTTTAAAATTTGATTCATCAGATAACTGATCAAGATAGCCAATATCCTTGCCCATAATAGTAAGACTAAGGTTAATACTGTATTCATCATTATCGATTTCTTCCAGTAATAAATACTTATCTCCTAAATCCTTTTTGACATCTTCTTTAGTACGGGTATGTTCAAAGATGGAATTACCCTCATAATCCA
Source organism: Erysipelotrichaceae bacterium (assembly GCA_030526485.1). Classification (GTDB taxonomy): domain Bacteria; phylum Bacillota_I; class Bacilli_A; order Erysipelotrichales; family Erysipelotrichaceae; genus Colivicinus. The sequence goes on from JAUNCS010000040.1 coordinate 14,492, forward strand.
CTAAGTCTTCACGAGTATAGGGATTATTAAACATTACATCATAGGCCTTATCAAACTCGGTTGTTGTAAAGGAAGCACCCTTTACATAGGTCAGCACACCATTATTGAAAGACAGGAAACTTGGATAATATTTAGGATTAATCTCATTAAGAATGAGATTAGAGAAACCCTCATCATATGGTATGCAAATGACATTATCTGGTACGTCCATACCGATATCCTTATAGAAAGCTTTAATACCCTCGATATCACCTTCATTGAAATAATTGATAAAGATTAGATCTTCATACTTTTCAAGTATTTTATCAGTATGTAACAGTGCCTGATCCTTACAGTGTGAACACCAGTAGGCACTAAGTTCAATTACCAGTTTCTTATCCTTATATTCACTTAAATCAACCCTATTTCCATAGACATCGGTTAAGACATAGGATGGTAAATCCAAGCCCAGTTTATCCAAGGCATAGGTTTCAATTTCATTTTCATTATTAGCTGAATAAAGAATAGAATAGATATCATCATTTAGATATTTGAATACTTCTTCTTCCTTATAGGGCTTAATATATGTTTCCTTTTTTTCATCAACCGTATTGCTTGAACAAGCCCCAAGCAGTACTGTTAACAGTAATATTAATAGTTTCTTCATTATTTAACTAAATTAAAAATATCTTCCTTAATAGCTTCCATGTCACTTCTTCCAAGTTCAAACAGTTCAGTCAGATCCTTCTTGTTTCCTCTTAAACGGGAAACCGGAATTTCCTTACTTGGATAGCGATAGATAGCCTTGCCCTCATCTTTTAACTGATTGATGATATCGATCTGCTTCTGATAGTTTAGATGTCTTACCTTGTAGTCCTTGGAAATGTTTTGACACTCAGGGTAAAACTTCTTCATTAACCAGACGACAATACCCTTGGCTGGTTTACGAACATAGTGTAAAGGCTTGGTAGTAATAATTAAATGCTTATCACAACCATCATCAATAGCCTCTTCAATTGGAATCATCTTGGTGATACCACCATCAAGATAAACCTTGCCATCAACCTTTACTCTTTTACCGATAATCGGTAGTGTGCAGGCAGCCTTTAAAAGATCCATGTTCATATCTTTTAATTCAATATACTCGGTCTTGCCGGCATTTAAAGAATAAACGCCATACTTGGCCTTGGCATCTGTTTCCTTTTTGATATCACCAATATCAAAGTTACAGGTTTCTTTTAAATGGTGTTTAAACAGATAGTCATAGCCAACCAGTCTGCCCTCTCTTAAACATGGACTTAAGCCAAGAACTGTTTTATCACAGATGATATCGGTTGAAGTCTTCTTTAAGAATTCCTTATCCTTTTTGATAAAAGCTGTCAGATATACAGCTCCTGTTGAAATACCATATCCACAGTTAAATTCAATATTGTTGTCTAATAACCACGATAGACAGCCTGCGGTATATGCTCCTCGCATACCTCCGCCTTCCAGTACTAACGAAATTTTCTTTTCCATACTTAATATCATCTTACATTTATTTACTTATTGCAAATAAGAGTGTGATAATAAACCTATGAACAGAAAAAGAAAAATTTATATTAACGCACCTATTACCCTGACATTTGCAGGAATCTGCGTTTTGGCCTTAGTGCTACAGTATATTACTAATGACGCATCTACTTATCTATTATTCTCAACCTATGGCTCAAGCCCATTTAAGCTATTAACTTATGTAAGATTAATTGGACACATCTTTGGTCATGCAGACTTCTCACATCTATTATCAAATATGCTTTATATCTTACTACTTGGACCAATGCTGGAGGAAAAATATGGTAATAAGCTAATCACTATTATCATCGCTACTGCTCTGGTAACTGGTATCTTCCATAACCTGTTTGATCCACATGTCGTCTTGCTTGGTGCCAGTGGTGTTGTCTTTAGTTTCATCCTATTATCTTCAGTTACTGGTAAGGATAAGGGCATTCCTGTCACACTAATCCTTGTTGCCATATTCTGGATAGGTGGGGAAATATATACCGGTCTAACAACTGCTGATTCTATCTCACAGATTACCCATATCCTTGGTGGAATTGTTGGTGCCTTATTAGGCTTAGCTCTTAAAGATAATCGCTAATACTAAGCACAAAATCTTATATAATATAAATATAAAAAGGATGTACCGATAAGCGGTTAGTTCCTTAGAAACGAATCAAATGATCGCACTTGTTGGAAATATTGGCGGTCATTTTTTCTTTTTATAAGTTTTTAATTATTCATAATTTGAATAAGAAGTCTTGTGAAACATGCTATACTAGAAATGTAAAAGGATGTACCGATAAGCGGTTAGTTCCTTAAGATTTGATCAAATGATCGCACTGTTTGGAAATATTGGCGATCATTTTTTCTTTTTATCGGCCATATACTTGCCGATAGATATTCCAGCCGTAAAAATAGCTAATGTAAATTCAATTACACATAGTAATTCAATAACTGTCATAA
>JAUNCS010000005.1 GCA_030526485.1 Erysipelotrichaceae bacterium
TTAGAAAGGACAGTGATACAAATTGTTACGACAAGGTACGTTTGTATCATACAAGGGTATATATGGCAAAATATACAAGATTAGGTGACTTATTAGTTGGTACTGGTGTTATTACCAGTGAAGAACTGAATAAGGCCCTTGAACTACAGAAAATTACTAAGGAGCGTTTGGGTACAACGCTAATTAATAGTGGCATTATTTCTGAATTTGAACTGATTGGTGCTTTGCAGCAGCAGTTAGGTATCGACTATGTCGATTTATCAAAGATTACTATTCCAACTGAACTGGCTCAGTTAATCCCTAAGAGCTTAGCTAAGCAGTATCAGATTGTTCCAGTAAAACTGGATAAAGAAAAACTATATATTGCCATGGCTGACCCAATGAACTTCTATGCGGTAGAAGAAGTAAGAAAGACTTCTCATAAGCAGGTAGTTCAGATGATTGCTTCTTCAAGTGCTGTTGACTACGCTATTACCATTCTTTACGGTAATGAAGGTGCAGCCAAAGCCATTGAAGATATGCGTAAGGAAGTATCTAATTCAGAAGTAAATACTGTTGAATTAACCAGTGCTTTCCAGACAAATAACCTGGATGACGATATTAACTCAGCACCTACAATCAGACTTGTTAACTCAATCATTGAACGTGCTGTAAATGAAAGGGCTTCTGATATCCATTTGGAACCAAAGGAAAAAGAATTTGTCTGCCGTATGCGAATTGATGGTGTTATGCGACAGATTCTGACTGTTCCAAAAGAACTGCAGAATTCAGTAATTTCCCGTATTAAAATCATGTCTTCTTTAGATATTTCAGAAAGAAGAGTTCCACAGGATGGTCGTTTCAATGTCCGTATCAAAGACAAAGATATCGACCTTCGTATTTCAACACTTCCAACTGTCTATGGTGAAAAAGTTGTTGCCAGACTATTAGATAAATCTCAAAGCCGTCTTTCTAAAGAAATGATTGGTTTAAGAGGCAGAGACTTAGAAAAATATAACCAGATGGTACATTGCCACAATGGTGTAATTCTAATTACAGGTCCAACTGGTTCAGGTAAATCAAGTACCATGTATACCATGATTAATGAATTAAATACCGAATCAGTTAACCTGGTAACTTTAGAAGATCCGGTAGAATACAATGTCGATGGCGTAAACCAGGTACAGATTAATGAAAAGACAGGTATGACTTTCGCATCAGGTTTAAGATCAATACTTCGTCAGGACCCGGATATTATCGCTGTTGGTGAAATTCGTGATGGTGAAACAGCCGAAATCGCAATGCGTTCAGCTATTACTGGTCACGTCGTATTATCAACAATTCATACAACCGATTCTATTGGTACTATTGAAAGATTAATTGATATCGGTGTTGAACCATATCTTATCTCATCAGCTCTAAAGGGTGTTGTAGCTCAAAGACTGGTAAGAAAGATTTGTCCTAACTGCCGTAAGGAATATGTTCCATCTTTAGAAGAACTGCAGAGCTTATCAACAGTTCCAAGTTCTGATACCAAGTTCTATAAGGGTGAAGGCTGTTCTGAATGCTATAACACCGGCTATAAGGGCAGAATTGGCGTCTTTGAAATGTTGCCAATAACCAAGGACATTAGAAGCTTAATCACAAAACGTGCAAGTCACGATCAATACGAAGATGTCTTAAGAAATACCGATTTTAAGACTCTTAGACAAAGCGCTGAAAACCTTGTAAGAGAAGGTATTACAACTGTAGAAGAAGTCTGCAGAGTAATTAACGAGGAAATTTAAAATGAAAAGTATTGAACAGGTTGTAGCGGAAGCTAAGTCTCTTCGCTCATCGGATATTCACTTAATCAATAACTTACCAGTTAAAGTCAGAGTAGATGGCCAACTGGAAAATCTAAGCACCGAAGTCTTAAATGAAGAAGACTTATTCGCTTATGCCAAAGACTTATGTGGTGATGGCTTTGATAATCTAATGAAAATTGGTGAATTTGATGGTTCTAGAACTATCTCAGAAGCCAGATGCCGTATCCATGTCTTTTTAGGACAGGGTGTTCCATCTATTTCTTTGCGTATCCTTTCTGACAAGATTCCGGATATGATGAATCTGGGACTTCCTGAAGGTGCACTTAGATTACCAGATTTAAAGAATGGTATTGTCCTGGTAACAGGGGAAACCGGTTCTGGTAAATCAACAACACTGGCAGCAATGCTAGATTACATCAATCATAACCGCAAGGCTCATATCGTTACTTTAGAAGATCCAATTGAATATCTGTATACTCCTGATCAGTGTGCAATAAACCAAAGAGAAGTAGGAAAGGATACCAAGACTTTCGCTTCTGGTTTAAGAGCCTCACTAAGAGAAGATCCAGATATCATTCTTATTGGTGAAATGAGAGATAAGGAAACAATTGAAACAGCTATTACGGCTGCGGAAACTGGTCACCTTGTCTTTGGTACTTTACATACAAAGTCAGCGGCTGAATCAATCGATAGAATGGTTCAGGTCTTCCCAGCTGATGAGCAGACACAAATTAGATTACAGCTTTCAATGGTATTGCAGGCGGTAATTTCTCAACAGTTATTAAAGAAAAAGGTTGGTGGCCGTATCCTGGCTGCTGAACTGATGGTAGTTACGCCATCAATCAGAAATCTGATCAGAGATGGCAAGACGCCACAAATCCAGTCAGCAATTGTTACTTCGGCCGCTGTTGGTGGTCAGACTATGGACCAGGCTATTATTGGCCTATTTAAGAAGAATGCAATTTCTAAGCAGGTTGCATTAGATGCCTGTGATGATGAAGAACAGGTATTAAGAAACATTTACTAAGATTTAAGGAGGTCTTTGAATATGTTAACTTATAAATATTCCGCTATATCCAAAGACGGTTCCAAGGTACATGGTGTAGTCGAAGCCTATAACGAACTTGATGCGGCAGATAAAATCAAACAGTCTTGCGACATCATTGAAAAGATTACCCAAGTTAAGACCAAGAAATCAGATTCAATTCTAAACTATGAAATCGGTGGTAAGAAACTTAATAAAAAAGCCTTTACCATGATGTGTTCACAGTTTTCAACAATCCTAAAAGCTGGTGTTCCTATCTCTAGATGTACACGCTTAGTAGCAGATAAGACATCAGATAAGGTGATTAAGAAAATGCTGGACGCGGTAGCGAAAGATGTTGAATCTGGTCGATCAGTTACCCAGTCATTTAAAGATGAGGGAGGGGACATTCTTCCAATCGTCTTTATTGAAACTATTAATGCTGGTGAACTGTCAGGTAATATGGACTCTGCCTTTGATCAGATGTATAAACACTATGAAGAAGAATTAAAGATGGCAGCTAAAGTAAAAAGTGCTTTGGCATATCCAGCCTTCGTATTACTGGTAGCAGTAGTGGTAGTAATTGTTCTAATGGGTGTTGTTGTGCCAAAGTTTACCGAAATCTTTGATGGCTATGGACAAGAACTTCCTTGGATTACAAGATCACTTATCGCTGTCGCAAACTTCTTCCAGCACTGGTATATCTTAATTGTGGGCATAATAGTTGCAATTGTGCTTGCTTATAAGTTATACTCAAATACCGAGGACGGCCGTATGAAGTGTGCTCGTCTATCGTTTGAATTACCAGCTATTGGTAATATCGTACAGCTTAGTACAGCCAGCCAGTTTGCCAACAACATGGCAGCACTTATGGCTAGTGGTCTTACTATCACACAGTGCGTTAATATCACTTCACGTGCAATATCAAACTATTACGCTTCAACTGAAGTAGGTAAGATGTCTGGTAAATTAGCTGAAGGTAAGTCATTGGGTGATTCTATGAGACAGATAAAAGTCTTACCAGATATTCTGGTAGATATGGCTGCAGTAGGTGAAGAAACTGGTTCAATCGAACAGACACTTTCTACTATTGCCAAGTACTATGACTCAGAACTGGATCAGGCTATTGCTGATCTAATCAAAAAGATGGAACCAACACTGCTGTGTTTTGTGGCTGTAATTGCTGGCTACATCGTTATTGCGATATATATTGCGATGTTCTCGCTATATTCTGCAATGTAAATATTGGTTTTTACTCATTTTGTTTTATAATGAGTTTAAACATAAATTATTTGTTTGGAAGTGTACACCCAAACAAATGTTATGAATTATTTTAGAAAGGACATATTTAAACATGAAAAACAACAAAAAAGGTTTCACACTTGCTGAACTACTAATCGTTGTAGCTATCATCGCTGTATTAGTAGGTATCTCAATCCCTGTATTCACAACTCAGCTAGAAAAGTCTAGAGAAGCTGTAGACTTAGCTAACATCAGAGCTGCTTATGCTGAATGCACTGCTAACGTTTTAACTGATGATGCTAACGCTTATGCTAAGGCTGTTAAGGTTGCTCAGAAGACTTCTGGTTGGATCACAACTAGCGTTGAAGTTGCTGGTGTAGTACCAAGCGATATCGTTTCTACTGATACTCTATGGGTAAAGGTTGACCAGAACGGTGTTATGACTATGGTTAAGTCAAATCCTGCTGGTACAGGTTGCATCGTTTTATCTTAATTAATTAAATAAAATTAATGCTTAAAAGTCTCGTAAGAGACTTTTTTTAATTGTTCTTTTATGATTAGATAAATATATGTTTAAAAAGAATAACAACCTAAAATTAATTGGTATATGGTTTGTTTTACCGATTCTAGTTACAATATATTGCCTTGCGATGGGGGTTGCTGGTGGTTTTGAAGCACAAGTTAAACCTCATGATATGTGGTGTTATTATGATGAAATTGATTTTTATCGAAATCTGTTTTATGGAGTTGGTACAATAACAATTATTTATTCTTTTATTGTTTTAATTAAGAAGAACATAAAAAACTTATTAAACAAAAAATGGATATTGCTGTTGTCAACATTGTTACTATGGAGCTTTCTATGTACTGCCTTATCTGAATTCCCAGCTCAACAATTCTTGGGAACATTTATTGTTTGCGATGGCTTGTTTACTTATGTAGTTTATGCAGCAATATTTATTTTGGGTTTAACAGTTTCATCAAAGATTGATAAAAAGAAAGTAATTATTGGCTATTGTTTGGTAATCTGTTTGATGTCTGTATTAATGTTATTGCAGGAAACCAGACTGGACTTTATTGTTTATTGTTTCCCAACAATTAAGGCCATGGTATTCTTTAATCTTAATTATTTTGGTTATGTATTATGTCTTAGTGCGATTTCTTTGCTTGGTTTGTATCTTTTCGATAATGATTCGAAATATAAATTGTTATATCTTTTGGGGTTTGCTTTTGAATTATTGACTCTTTTAGTGAATAACACCTTTGGTAGCTATCTTGCGGTTTGTGTTGCAATGGCGTTCTTATATTTTATTTACTATAAGAAATATGGAAAATTTAAAAAAGAATTCATTTATCCATTGGCTATCTGGTTTACTTTCTCTTTTGTAAATTTCGTATTCTTTAATAATGATATTTTAAGATTACTCTTTGATATAAAGAGTATTGTAATTAAAGAAGCGTACGCTGGAAAAGCTGGATCTGGACGTTGGACTCTTTGGCTTGATGCAGTGGAAAGAATTAAAGCTAAGCCAGTATTTGGATGGGGACCAGAAGGATTTATTGATATTGGCAGTGAAGTAATGTCTCGTTCACCTCATAACGATATCTTGCAAATAGCTGGTTATCTAGGAATACCTGGTGTGATTTTATATGTATCTGCATTCGTTCTTTTAGCGATACATATGTTTACTCATCTAAAAGATCTTGATGAAATTGATATCGTTTTGGGCGGTGTTGTGGTTTGCTATTTAGCTTCTGCAGAACTAGGACATCCAATGTTTAATACAACACCATACTTCTGGTTATTCTTAGGAATGATGTGCTCTATGCACTGTGGCGAAACTACTCTTGTGGATAGATCTGAATATAAAGGTTTTAACAAAAGATTTATCATGTTCTTGGCTTACGCTTTGATATGTCTGATAATAGCTGCTTTTAAACAAAATAATAGTAATGAAAGTCTAATAGAACAGTCTGATTATCTGGCTATGCATAATGCAGATTTAAGAGCTCAACTCCTTCTTAAAAATAGCAAACTAGAAGATGGCAAGTATTATTATGACGAAAAAGAATTAGACCTAGTAACTACAGATAAGAAAGTTATAGGCTATGGTGTTGGAACAACTAAAATCGGCGGTGGTCTGGAAGAGTGTATTAAAACTTATAAAGTAGAATACGATTATGATGAAACTAAAGACTACAACGGTATGATTGTTCAGGTTACTATTAAAGACCAGAAAGTCTATAAAGTTGAATGGATTGAAGCTAACTAATATACTATAAGAGCCGATAAGGCTCTTTTGTTTTGAAAGAATGATAAAATACTTATGATAAAAAGATTAAATAAAGGTTTTACATTAGGAGAATTATTAACAGTTACTGTAGTTGTAGCTGTTTTATCAGCTGTTGCGATACCAACTTTTTCTAATGCTTTAGAAGCGGCTAGAGAATCTAGTGACTTAGATAAAGTAAGAGAAGCATATACGCTTGTATATAATGCTTATCTTGATGAAGATACAGATGCTGAATATAAGGGCGATTTAATGTATCAGCCAAGAATGGATGATAATGTATATTACGCTGTTGAAGTTGGTCCATTATCACAAACTAAGGCAAACTGGCAAAGTCAAAAGAATATTGTTATTGATGGTGTAACCAGAGTTAATCACTTTGAAGAACCGCAACCAAAGGGATATTGTCGTATTGAAATAATTAATGGAAATGTAAGTTTCTATTGGAATAACTACACTACAAATGGCTATGGTCCTGGTTATAGTGAAAATCCTGCACCAGATCCAGATCCTGGAACAGGTGGAACTACACCTGGAACAGGCGGTTCAACTCCAGGCACAGGCGGTGTTGATCCAGGCACAGGTGGTGGCACTCCTGGAACTGGCGATCCATTACCTCCGCAAACTGACCCAGGTAATACAATACCTTTAGGTTCAGGTATTAAAGGTAATGAAATAATTAATGTTCCTGTTTCTGACTTGCCTCAACAGCCAACCGAAGAAAACGTATATGTATCAGTAAAAAAGGGCGATGTTTATGTTAAAAATGGCCGATATTATGTTGCTGTTATAGATAAAGAATTTCATAAATATTATTTTGAAGAACCAAATGATAGCAATTCGTGGATGTATATAGAACTTGATCTAAATAATACTACGTATTTACATATAAGTGATTTCAATGGTACTTCTTATAAAGGTGGCGAAATAAAACGTGGCACGATATATCAAAAAGACAACGAAATGTATGTTCGTTTGGTAACAAGTAACGGTTCTTTACCTACCGAGTTTGACCAGACTTGGTTAAAAATTAATATTCCTACAACAAATTAAATGAAAAAACAACAAAGCTTTCACATTAGCAGAACTACTTATTGTAGTTGCTATCATAGCTGTATTGGCAGGGATTTCAATTCCTGTCTTTTCTTCACAATTGGAGAAAAGTAGAGAGGCTACAGACTTAGCTAATGTAAGAGCTGCCTATGCTGAAGTAATGACCTGTGCTATCAGTGAAAGTAATGCTGATAATCCCGATATTACTGTTGGTGACAGTGGCGGTAAAAAGACTTATACAGCTACTGTACAGTTAACTCAGAAAAAGAATGGTTTTCAGACTACTGGAGAAATTGTGATTGGTGGTATTAGTTCTGTAGCAGATGAAAATACTTACTGGTTTAATTATCCGCAAGCCTTAGGCACTTGCACTATTACTTATACAGAAGGAATAGCTAAGCCTAAGATTGACTGGGGTGGTGCTTTTAAGGGTTACATGACTACCATACAGGATGCGGTATATGCTAATACTGATTTTGGTGGATATAAGAAGAGTAGCAATACATTGAATTCAACATATGCATCTGCCAGCACCAAGTTCGCCAATATCTTACAGGCTATTGATGATGCTGGTTTTACAGAAATAAAGACCTGGGCCGCAGTAAGAGATCCGGCTGATTTGACTACTGATTTAACTACGGCACCTGGCAAGAAGTTTAATTATTTAATGTCAACTGTTGATATTAAAACGGTCAATAGAGGTGACAAAGTTCCAGTTTTATATTTATCTAAAGATGGAGATTATTCTATCGGTTATGCAACTGTTAGTAAGGCGCCAGATGGAAACTACAATGTAATTACAGTTGATCCTAATGGTAAATACAATACAGGTGCTGATAAGCCATATTACGATGCAAATTATAAATCGATAAGTCTTGTTGATGAAAGACAGGACTTTGGGTCTAATAAATATGCAGCAGAAGCGGCATATGCTAAACTAGTTGAGGAATACAATGCAAAATAAAAGAGGTTTTACATTAGCTGAACTATTAATTGTTGTAGCTATTATCGCAGTACTTGTAGGAATTTAGATTCCGGTTTTTAATACGCAGTTAGAAAAGAGCAGGGAAGCCAAAGACCTTGCGGCTATTAGAAATGCCTATGCTGAAGTTAAGACTGCTTTAATAACTGAGGAAACTTCTAAGACAGTAGTTGTAGATCTTAAGCAGAAGAAAGATAACTTCCAGTATTCAGATACTATTACCATTGGTGAAATGACTCATAATGTGGCTGATGGTGAAACCAAGAACTGGATTGGTTATCCACGTGCCAACGGCAAGTGCGCTGTTTATTATGATGCTGCCGTGGGTGTTGTCTATAACTGGAATGGCAATCGCTATACTGATTCACTTGAAGTACAACAGGCTAAAACAAATTCTCAGAATATTTCTTTTGAAGTTTTAAATAAGACTAAAGCTGCTATTGCGACTTATGACAGTGGGGCAGCTATTAAGGCTAAACTGGATAGTATGGTAAATCCTTACTATACTTTCAATGTGAATGGTCAAACCGTTAGAGTTTACTATAAGAAGTCTTCTAGTGGCATTGAAACTATGGAAACTGAAAAGTCTTCTGATGGTTTATACTGGGCTAACTTTACTGTCAATGAAAATGGTGAAGTTGAAATGTTCAACTATGTTGATAAATACTACTCATATTCTCGATATGATGATGCGAATGAATCTGAATGGATTGGTAGTGCGGTTATCAAGTAATTTGTGTTAAAATAATAGCCTATGAGCGAAAGATATCTAAACGATATAAGATCAAACAGATTTACATTTGGATGTTTAAATGTAACTTTACTGATACATTTTTTAAGTTGGATATTAAATCTTTTAAATATATTTATAGTCGACCAGAAGATATTTTTTATATCGGTTTTGGCCGACTTGTTTTTATATCTGATTCTTTTTACTTATGTAAGAAAATATGGCTTAAATCATCAATATACTAAATATCTGCTCTTGGGTTTCCAGGTACTGATATTCTCATGTGTTCATACATTTTTGACTTATCATACTTTGCTGACAATTGTTATTCCAATTATCTGTGCGGCACAGTATCGCGATAATCGCGTTATCTGGATTACTTATGCTATGTCTTCTGTTGGAATACTGGCTTCAACTTTGATTGGTTATAGGGTTGGTCTGTGTGATGCGAATATTCTTTTGTTAACACAAACCAATACTGCTGATTTTATGAAGCATATCCTGGCAGTGGAAACAATAATTCCACCAACTTATTTCCAGATTATTCTCTACTATGTCTTCCCAAGATGTGTAGTTGTACTTTGTGTAATTCCAATTGTTATCCATATTAAAAACGAAATTGATCAGAAGTCTGCTGACTTACTAAAGTCGCAAGAAGAAAATCTGAAACTATATAAGGAACACCAGGAAGTTCAAAGAAGTGTCATCACTTCTTTATCTTCTGTAATTGCCAGTAGAGATGAGACTACTGGTTATCATATTCAAAACACTGCTTTATATGTTGAATTTATAACCAAGAAATTACTGGAATCAGGAAGTTTTGGTTTACAGCTTGATGAGGAATATGCAGAAAATATTATTCATGCGGCACCTTTACATGATGTAGGCAAAATTAAGATTCCTGACAGCATTCTTTGTAAACCAGGTAAATTAAATCCGGGTGAATTTGAAATGATTAAACTGCATACTATCTATGGTAAGGAAGTAATGGATCACTTTGTTAAGACCATTGATAGTAATAATGAATACTTAACTGTTGCCAAGCAGATGGCTATTGCTCATCATGAAAGATTTGATGGCAAGGGTTATCCTTATGGCAAGAAGGGTAATGATATTCCTTTATGTGCCCGTATCATGAGTGTGGCTGATGTCTTAGATGCCTTATTGTCTAAAAGACAGTATAAGGATGCTATGAAATTTGATACAGTTTACCGTATTATGGCTAAAGAAGCTGACAAACAGTTTGATGACAAGGTCCTAAGGGCTTTATTGGACAACTGGGACGAGTTTGTTGAAGAGATATATCCTAAATCATCGCATTAATAAAAGGCCTTGTAGGCCTTTTATTTTGCGTCTAGCGCTTTAGTGAATTCTTTTTCCGTTAATGGTTTAGAGTAGTAATAACCCTGAATCTGATGAACTTTGGTTTCAATAAAGAAATCAGCCTGTCTCTTGTTTTCAACACCCTCAGCTACGATATGAGCATTTAAGTCTCTAGCCATCTTAATAATGTGTCTAAGAATTGTCTCACCACGATCAGAACCAATGCTGTCAATTAAAGACTTAGATAACTTGATAGTAGAGAAATTATACTTGGCATAGTTTGACAAAGAAGAATAATCCGAGCCAAAGTCATCCATGTGTAAGATAAAACCTTTATCAATAAATTCTTTAATTACTCTTTTTAATGTTTCCTCATCAGTTAAAGCAGTTTCGGTAATTTCAAGTGGAATATATTTGAAATCCAGTTCATTGGCCTTAACAATCTTGGTATAGATATCAACGATACCATCTACATATAAAGACATTCTTGAAAGATTAATAGAAATCGGAATCATCTTCTTGTTTTCTTTTAATCGCTTTCTTTGATATTCACAAATCTTCTGGAAGTTATAAATATCAAGAGTTGAAATAAGTGAATTGGCTTCAAGTAGGGGAATAAACTGTACAGGAGGGATATTGTTTCCATCCTTGTCTTTCCATCTGACCAGAGCCTCAGCGCCAACAATTTCATCATTGGTATTGTCATACTTTGGCTGGTAATGAAGAGATATTTCATCATCCAGTAAAGCATCTTCAAAGTTATCAATAATATAGCGTAAACGGATATTATCTTTTTCATCACTGCTTTCAAAGAAATGGTAGATAAGTTCCTTGTTTCTGGAAGCCTTAGATAAAGCCAGTTTAGCGCGGTTATAAGAGAAATCGATATTCTCCTCATTTACATATTTAGTAATTCCATAATAAGTCTTAATTCGAGGCAGGGCACATTCTATTGAATACTTCTTAATCTGCTCGGCTATGGCCTTAACACGATTAATGATTGCTTCCTCATTTCTCTCAACCAGGAATAAGACAAATGTATCAGTCATCAGATGACAAGATAATTCATTATCCTGGAGATTGATATTGTTATATAGAAGCTTTTGAATATCCGCCAGAGTATGATTGGCCTTGCTGTGACCAACAATAGACTGGAATGAGGTGTACTCACGAATATTAAGAATAACCAGGTAACCTGTATTATCAACATTCTTCATTCTCGCCTTAAAACCTTCATAATTAAGACCACCAGTAAGAATATCGGTATAGGCAGCATCCTCAATCTCCTTGGTATGCCTTCTTGTCTTATGACGTATGTAAATAGTAATGGTTGTAAGAATTAATACGGAGCCAACAACAAATGCCAGCAGCATATTATTTACATCCTCACTGATGATTAATGTACTTAAAGCTACGCTGTCAGAACTGCTTTCTGTAATCAGATGTAAACGACCATATTGAGTAGTAATATCAACAGGCGATACTGAATAATATCTTTCATTCTTCTTAGAATAAGTAGAGAAAGGAGAACTGCTTTCAAATTTTCCTATGAAATTATTGAAATTATCAGTATCCACAAAGTCTTCTTTTATATCGTAGAAATTATTAAATGAATAAGCCTCATCCTTTACATATTGGGCAACAACATTGCCATTATCATCAATGATTGAAGCATTCAGATAATCCTCATTATTTTTAACCTGCAACATCTCTACAAATAATTCATATGGATAAGTAAAGCAGGCTACGCCCATGGTTTCCTTATCAGATAACTTGATAGGGGTAGAGAAGACGACGATTTTCTTACTATCGGTAAGCAAATCGTTATCTAAGACCTGAACATTGGTGAATCCCTTCATCGAATATTGGAAGTAGGCACGATTTGCCAGATTACCGCTTGACCCATCAGTTGAATAAACATTGCCAAACTTATCAATAAAGCCTAATCGCTTATATTGATCATCACTGTAATACTTATCCAGTAAAGAAATAATTTCCTCATTAGACATGCCCATATTCTTAAAGACAGCAATTTCTTTAGCGAAGTCTTCAATCTTTCTGTACTTTTCCTCAATTAGGGTTTCAAAAGTACGAGCAATAGAAGAAGTACTTTCCGTTAGCTGCATAACCTGATTATTGATGAGATTTTTTTCTATTAAAGACTTACATCTAATGAATGATGTCGTCATAATAAAAGCCAGAATAAATAAGATAAATATAAGATTTACGAAATTATTCTTTTTCATAGGTCTATTTTATTACAGAAATGAATTATTAATTCATATTAATGGTCTAGACATAGGGGAATGTAAACATTTACAATGAATAAGCACAAAATGATGTAAAATATAGATAGAAAGTTTTTAGGAGGAATTAATCCATATGTTAAAGGGAATTGCTGCATCTAGTGGTATCGCTATTGGTAAGGTGTATAAGTTACAGGCACCTACAGTAACAGTATCAAATGAAGTTAAAGGCAGCGTTGAAGAAGAAAAAGCGCGCTTTAATGCGGCATTAGAAAAAACTATTAAAGATATCGAAAGAGTAAAAGAAGTAGCTTCTGCTAACTTATCAGAAGAAGAATTAGCTATCTTCGATGCTCACTTAATGATGGCTCAGGACCCAGAACTAGCTAGCCAGATCCTGGATATGATTGATGGCGGCAATTCTGCAGACTACGCTACTGAACAGGTTTCAAACATGATGATTTCTATGTTTGAATCAATGGACAATGATTATTTCAAGGAAAGAGCAGCTGATGTTAAGGACGTATCTTTCAGATTACTATGCAACATCTTAGGTCTAATCATTCCTGATTTAAATACAATTTCTGAAGAAGTTATCATCGTAGCTGAAGACTTAACACCATCTGATACTGCTTCATTAAACAAGCAGTACACTTTAGGTTTCTGTACCGAAATCGGTGGTAGAACTTCTCACTCAGCTATCATGGCTAGATCACTTGAAATTCCTGCAGTTGTAGGTACAGGTACTATTCTTTCTGAATGTGAAAACGGCGATATGCTAATTATGGATGCATTAGCTGGTGAAGTATTTGTAAATCCAAGTGAAGAACAGATTAAAGAATATGAAGCAAAAAGAGATGCATTCTTAGAAGAAAAGAAGGCTCTACAGGTTCTAAAGAACGAAAAGTCGGTTACAGTTGATGGTCATGAAGTAGAACTTGCTGGTAACATCGGTGGTCCAAACGACGTTGAAGGCGTTGTAAACAACGGTGGTGAAGGTGTTGGTCTATTCAGAACTGAATTCTTATATATGAACTCAGAAGCTGACTTCCCAAGTGAAGAAGAACAGTTTGAAGCTTACAAGGCTGTACTTGAAGGCATGAATGGCAAGAAGGTTGTAGTTAGAACACTTGATATCGGTGGTGATAAGAAGCTTAACTACTTCACATTCCCTGAAGAAATGAACCCATTCTTAGGCTATAGAGCTATCAGATTCTGCTTAGACAGAAAAGATGTATTCAGAACTCAGTTAAGAGCTTTAATCAGAGCTTCTGTTTACGGTAGACTTTGCATCATGTTCCCAATGATCGCTACAGTTAAGGAATTCTTAGATGCTAAGGCAGTATTCGAAGAAGAAAAGGCTAAATTAATTGCTGAAGGCGTTAAGGTAGCAGATAAGATTGAAGTTGGTATGATGGTTGAAATCCCAGCTGCAGCAGTATTAGCTGATGAATTCGCTAAACATGCAGACTTCTTCTCAATCGGTACTAACGACTTAATCCAGTACTCAATGGCTGCTGACAGAATGTCTGAAAAGGTATCTTACCTGTATCAGCCACTTAACCCATCTCTATTAAGACTTGTTAAGATGACTATCGATGGTGCTCATTCACAAGGCAAGTGGGCTGGTATGTGTGGTGAAATGGCAGGCGATCCAAATGCTGCTCCATTACTATTAGGTTTAGGTCTTGATGAATTCTCAATGTCAGCAACTTCTATCCTAAATGCTAGAAAGATTATCCGTAGCTTATCAAAGGCTGAAATGACTGAAATGGCTGAAAAGGCTATCCATATGCAGACTGAAGAAGAAGTTATGGAACTAGTTAAATCAGCATTAAATAAATAATGTATAATTAGGGATGCTAAGGCATCCCTTTTTTATGAAAAAAGTAATATTTATATCAAGTGGTGGTGGACATTTAGAAGAACTTCTGGCTTTAAAAAGCCTTTTTAATGAAGTCAACTATTGTCTGATTACTGAAAAAACAGATACAACAACTTATTTAAAAGAACGCTTTAAAAAAGTAAGATATTTAATCTATGGTACACAAGATCACTTATTACCATACCTGTTTATCTTCTCTTTTAACATTCTTTTATCTTTTATTATGTTTCTAATTGAAAAACCCGATGTGGTAATCACTACTGGTACTCATACAGCTGTACCAATGTGTAAGATTGCCCACTTATTTCATAAGAAAGTAATCTGGATTGAAACCATGGCCAATATTACAACAGGTACCAAGGCGGGTCGAATGATTTATCCAATCGCTGATAAATTCATTGTCCAGTGGCCTGAACTATTGGAAGTATATCCAAACGCTGAATGCTGGGGGTCTATATTCTAATGATATTTGTAAGTTTAGGAACACAGGACAAGCCATTCAAAAGACTATGTGACTACCTGGAACATTCTGATATTGATGATGAAATCATCGTTCAAAGTGGCTTCACTGATTATCAGTCAGATAAGCTTAAGGTCTTTAAGTATATTGAAAAAGCTGACTTTGAAAGATATCTGAATGAAGCCGATTATGTTATATGTCATGCTGGTGTGGGTACTATTGTTAATTGCTTAAAGTTAAATAAAAAGATTTTAACGGTACCGCGTTTATCCAAGTATGGTGAACATCAAAATGACCATCAGTTGCAGATTGCGGAAGCCTATCGTCAAAAGGGTTATATCCTGGTTATGCAGGATGGTGAAGACTTCAAGGAAAAATTTGAAGAACTGAAAAAATTTCAACCAAAACAATTCATTTCTAACAATGAAGTATTTGTCAACAAACTAAAAAATTATATAATGTAAAAGTTGTGAGGTAATTTATTTATGGGAAGAGCACATGAAGTAAGAGCTGCAGCAATGGCTAAAACTGCTGCAATGAAATCAAAGATTTATTCAAGATATGGTAAGGAAATTTATATCGCTGCCAAGAGTGGTGTTCCTGATCCAGAAATGAACTTAACTCTAAGATCTAAAATTAAAGAAGCTAAGGCTAACCAGGTTCCTGCCGATGTAATCAAGAGAGCTATTGAAAAGGCTAAGGGTGGTTCAAACGAAACTTACGATTCTTTAAGATATGAAGGTATTGGTCCTGCTGGCGCAACTATCATCATCGATTGCTTAACTGATAATTCAAACAGAACAATCGCTGCAATGAACCAGTGTTTCAATAAGTCACACTGCAAGCTTGGTGTTAAGGGCTCAGTATCATTCAACTATGATAACTTAGGCGTATTATCATTCAACTTTGATGATGAAGATAAGATGCTTGATACATTAATTGAAGCTGATGTTGACGTTAATGATATCGAAGTAGAAGAAGGTGTAATGACAGTTTACACTGCACCAGCTGACTTACATAAAGCTCAGGAAGCTATCGATACAATTATTCCTGATTGCAACTACTCAGTATGCGCAATCAAGATGCTTCCACAGGAATATGTAAAGATCACTGATGAACATGATAAGGAAATGTGGAATCGTCTATTAACTTTACTTGATGAAGTTGATGACGTTCAGGAAGTATTCCATAACGTAGAAGATTAATGCACTGCATTAATCTTTTTTGTAAGAAGGGGAAGAATATGAAACTGTTTTATAATGCACACCTGTATAAACAGGACAATGATGCCTTTGTATGTGAAGGTGATTCATTTAAAGAGTTTGGTAGATATAGTGATTTAGTGAATAAATACGAATATGAAGAACAGATTGACTTAAATGGCAAATATGTTTATCCAGGCTTTAATGACTCTCATATGCATTTACTTAATCTTGGCATTTTCTTATGCAATATCTCTTTATATGAACATACTTCTTCTATCAAGGAAGTACAGAAGCATTTAAGAGAAGAAATCGCCAAGCATCCGGAAAGAACTTTCTTTAGAGGAAGAGGCTATAACCAGGATTACTTTGAAGAAAAAAGAATGCTGACAAGAAGTGATCTTGATGAAGTAAGTACAGAAGTACCAATTCTAATGACCAGAGCCTGTGGCCATATCGGCGTCTGCAATTCCAAGGCTATTGAAGTCTTAGGTATTAAAGCTGATGAAAAAGTAGAAATGGGTCAGTTTGACTTAGAAACCGGCATCTTTGAAGAATTTGCTTTAAATATGGTTTATGAAAGAGTTCCTAAACCAGATAAAAAACAGTTAAAAGAATATCTTTTAAAGGGCATTGAACATGTTAACAGCTATGGTGTGACATCTTGTCACAGTGAAGACTTTGAAACCTGCCCAGGTGTTGATTATAAGGACATTATTGCTGCCTATGAAGAACTTCTTGAAGAAGGAAAACTAAATGTTCGTATCAATGAACAGTGTCAGTTTCCTACTATTGATGGCCTAAAAGCTTTCTTAGCTGATGGTTATCCTCATAAGTTACAGAATAAGCATTTAAGAATGGGTCAGTTAAAACTCTTAGCTGATGGTTCATTAGGTGCCAGAACCGCTTTTATGACAAGAGACTACAAGGGACAGAAAGATTCTAAGGGTCTATGTCTGTATAGCCAGGAAGAAATGGATGAGTTTGTAAAACTGGCCTATCAGAACAAGATGGGCACAGTTGTACATTGTATTGGTGATGGAGCTATCGATATCGTCTTAAACAGCTTTAAGAAAGTAATGAAAGATGATCCTGATAATAAGCTGCATAATGGTATCGTCCATGTACAAATCACCCGTAAGGACCAGGTTGAAGACATCATTAAACACAATATCTGTTGCTTAGTCCAGTCTATATTCATCGACTACGATGCCAAGATTGTCTATGAACAGGTAGAAAAAGATATTGCGGATACTTCATATGCCTTTAAGACATATCTAAAGGGTGGCGTAATTGTCTCTAATGGTTCCGATTCACCAGTTGAAGAACCTGATGTTTTAAAAGGTATGGAATGCGGTATCACCAGAACGCCAGTTGGTTATGATACTCCATACTTAATTGAAGAAGCATTTACCGTTGATGAAGCCATTGATACATACACAATCAATGGTGCCAGATTATCAAATGAAGAGTCTTATAAGGGCTTATTAAAAGAAGGCTACCTGGCAGACTTTGTTGTACTGGATAAAGATATCGCTGAAGTAAATAAAAAAGACATCCATAAGATAGATGTCTTAGAAACTTATTTAGGATCTAAATTAGTTTATCAAAGATAGGGCAACCTATCTTTTTTATGCTACGTAGCCACCAAATACAAAGATGAATAACATTGCAAAGCCAGCAACCGCTAACCAGGTAATACCACCAAGCATAATTGGCTTAGCACCCTTAGAGAATACATCTTTGAATTTAATCTTGAAACCAACACCAGCAAGCGCACTGGCAAATAAGAACTTGGCAACCTTACCTAATAATTTCTTAGCTGTCAAGCCAGCAAACGGTACAGTGAAAGAGAATAGACCGAATGTATTTAAAGCAGCCATTACAATGAACCATAAGATGAACATTGGGAAAGTCTTTTTAACGATAGCGAATAAAGACTGATTCTTAGCTTCAGCACCAGCATTCTTCTTAGCCATGATTAATGTCCAAGCGATAGCTACAAAGATAAGCATTGTAGTTCTAACCAGCTTAACATTGATAGCGCCATTAAAATCACCAGCATTAGCTAAGGCAACATATGTAGCCTGTGCACCAGCAACACTACTTGCATCATTGATAGCTGTACCAGCAAGGAAGGCGAACTGATTCTGAGTCAGATTTAAAGCTACAGATAGGTATGGGAACAGTAGGGCAGCGAAAGTATCGAATAAGAAGATTGCTGCCATCGCAAAGGCGATTTCATCTTCAGCAGCCTTTATAATACCAGCTACTGTTGCGATTGCTGTACCACCACAGATTGAAGTACCAGCACCAACCAGAATAGATGTGTTTTCAGAAACATTCAGTTTCTTGCCTACAAAGATAGCTACAATAAATGCTAAGCAGATATTTAGAACAATAAGTGGTAAAGCTTTAACGCCAGTACCTAAGATATCAATGAAACTTAGTGTAGCACCTGTCAGGATGATACCCCAGTTTAAGAACTTCTTAGCGGCAAATGTAGTACCAGTCTTAAAGTCCTTGTCAATTTTTGGAACGATATTACAGATAATCATACCAATGATTAAGGCAACCATTGGTCCACCCATAATAACTCTTCCTAGTCCTGCACTTTGCCAGTTGGTAGATTGTTGAGCAATCCAGCCAATAAGTAAGCAAAGGGCAATAGCTAAATACTTTTTAGTTTTTGAATTCATAATATTAACCCCTTCAATAATATAATTATACTTTTTTCATATTGTGAAAAGATGAACAGATTATAAATAGTGTTTGAAAAGGGTATAAAAAAAGAACTGTTTCCAGTTCCTTAATTATTTAATTAACCAAGTGAAGCAACTGCTTTAGCTAAACGAGCTTTCTGTCTAGCTACATAATTCTTATGCTTTAAGTGGCTAGTTACAGCTTTATCAAGAAGTGAATTAGCTTCATTGAATGCCTTAACTGCAGCTTCTTTATCATTAGCTTCAACAGCCTTAGTAACTTTCTTTAATGCAGTCTTTAATTTAGACTTAGCAGCACTGTTTACTAGATTTTTCTTAGCATTTGTAAGAGCTCTCTTCTTCTGAGACTTAATATTTGCCATAGTTCCTCCTTATCAATACGCTATAATATTTTACCAAAGCCTTTTTTAAAATGCAATTACATTTGTTATAATCTAAAATATGAACGAAAAAATAGTATTTATGGGAACACCAGAATTTGCCGCTAACGTTTTAGAAGGCTTGTTACAGGCAAATTATAATGTAGTTGGTGTTGTAACACAAGCAGATAAAAAAGTAGGCAGAAAACAGATTTTAACCCCATCTCCAGTAAAAGAGGTAGGTCTTAAGTATAATCTTCCTGTTTTCACACCGATTAGAATCAAAGAAGATTATCAAAATATTCTGGACCTTGAACCAGATTTGATTATTACCTGTGCCTATGGACAGTTTATTCCATTAGAATTAATTGAATATCCTAAGTATAAGTCAATTAATACCCATGGTTCTTTACTTCCGAAGTATCGTGGTGGTGCACCAATTCAATGGTCTATCATTAATGGTGAAGAAGAAACAGGTATTTCTATCATCTATATGTCTAAGGCTATGGATGCTGGCGATGTCCTAAAGACCAGAACTATTAAGATTGAAAGAGAAGATACTAATGCGACCATGTTTAAGAAATTATCTGATGTCGCAAGAGACTTATTATTAGACTTCTTGCCTGACTTCTTTAAAGGAAACTTTGAAAGAGTTCCACAGGTAGAAAGTGAAGCTACTTTCGCTTATAACCTGAGCAAGGCTGATGAATATATCAACTTTAACCGTGATGTTAAAGCGGTATATAACCACATTAGAGGTCTTTTAGATAATCCAGGAGCTTACAGTGTTATTAATGATAAGAAACTTAAGTTCATGAAAGTGGATTATGAAGAAAAAACAGATACTGACCCTAAGGTATTTAAGGGATTAGAAAACAATTATTTAAGAATTGATTGTCAAAACGGTTTTATCAAAGTCTTTGAAATCAAACCTGAAGGTAAAAACACAATGGATGCCAAGAGCTTCTTTAATGGCGTAGGGAAGTCACTGGTAAATTTAGAATTTAAGGAAACATATGAATAGAGAAAATATCCGTAATTTTTCAATTATTGCCCATATTGACCACGGTAAGTCGACACTGGCTGACCGTATTTTGGAATTGACAAATACTCTTACTAAAAGAGAAATGGTAACTACCCAGATTCTGGACTCATTAGATCTAGAACAGGAAAGAGGTATTACTATCAAGCTTAACGTTGTTCAGATTAAGTATCACGCCAAGGATGGTGAAGACTACGTCTTCCATCTAATTGATACTCCAGGACACGTTGACTTTACTTATGAAGTATCTAGATCTTTAGCCGCATGTGATGGGGCATTACTGGTTGTAGATGCTTCACAGGGCATTGAAGCTCAAACGCTGGCTAATACTTACTTAGCCTTGGATAATGATTTAGAAATCATTCCAGTCATCAACAAGATTGACCTACCTAGTGCTGATATTGAACGCACTAAGAAGGAAATTGAAAATGTCATTGGTATCGACTGCTCAGATGCTCCATGTATCTCAGCAAAAAGCGGTTTAAATGTTGAAGATGTTTTAGAGGCTATCGTTAAAAAACTGCCAGCTCCAAAAGGTGAAGCCAGCAATCCTTTAAAAGCCTTAGTCTTTGACTCATACTATGATTCATATCGTGGTGTTGTTGTCTTTGTCTGTGTAAAAGAAGGTACAGTTAAAGTAGGTGACAAGATTAGAATGCTTCATTCTAATACCGAATATGAAATTACTGAACTTGGTGTAAAAGTGCCAAATGAAGTAAAAAGAGACAAACTTGAAGCGGGCGAAGTAGGCTATATTTGTGCTTCTATCAAGTCGATTAGGGATGTCTTTGTTGGTGATACTATCACTTTAGCTGATAACCCATGTGCTGAACCTTTACCAGGTTATCGTAAGATGAACCCAATGGTATATTGCGGTATGTATCCAACTGACAACAGTAAGTATAACGATTTAAGAGACGCATTGGAAAAACTGCAGTTAAATGACTCATCATTAACTTTTGAAGCCGAATCATCAAAGGCCCTGGGCTTTGGTTTTAGAATTGGTTTCTTAGGTTTACTACATATGGAAGTTATCCAGGAAAGACTGGAAAGAGAATACAATATGTCTCTAATCGCAACTGCGCCTTCAGTAGTTTATAAGGTAACTTTAACTGATGGTACAGTGGTAAATATCGATAACCCAAGTATGATGCCGGACAATACCCGTATCGACTATATTGAGGAACCATATGTTAAGGCTACTATCATGGTACCTAATGAATGTATTGGTCCAGTAATGGAACTATCACAATCAAAACGTGGTATCTATAAGGAAATGATTTATATCGATGATAATCGTAATCAGCTGATTTATGAAATGCCACTGAGTGAAATCATCTTTGAATACTTTGATAAGTTAAAGTCAGTTTCAAGAGGCTATGCTTCTTTAGACTATGAACTTATTGGCTATAAGGAATCTTCACTTGTTAAGATGGATATTCTGTTAAATGGTGAAATTATCGATGCTTTAAGTATTATTGTTCATCGTGACTTTGCCTATAAGAGAGGTCAGGCCATCACTGTTAAACTAAAGGAATTACTGCCTAAGCAGCAGTTTGAAATTCCGGTACAAGCCGCCATCGGCAACAAAATCATCGCCAGAACCAATATCAAATCACTTAGAAAAGACGTCTTGGCTAAGTGTTATGGTGGTGATATTTCAAGAAAGAAGAAACTGCTGGAAAAGCAGAAAGAAGGTAAGAAACGTATGAAAGCGGTAGGTAGCGTAGAAATACCACAGGAAGCATTCATGGCTGTCTTATCACTGGATGATGAAAACTAAGCACTTATATATTCATGTCCCATTCTGTAAAAGTATCTGTCATTACTGTGACTTCTGTCATGTTGTATACAATGAGGAAGTGGTAAACAGATACTTAGACAGATTAATGGAAGATCTGAATAAGTATTATGACAATCATTTTGAAACAATATATCTGGGTGGTGGTACACCCAGTTCTTTAAATTTAGAGCAGTTTAAAAGATTACTGCAGATAGTTTATCCTTATTCAAAAGAAGTAGATGAGTACACCATTGAACTTAATCCTGAGACTATGGATGAAGATAAGGTTGATCTATTAAAAGAATATGGTGTTAACAGGGTGTCTATTGGCTTACAAAGTGCTAATGAAAATCTTTTAAAGTTAATGAATCGTAAACATTCTTATGAAGATGTTAAAAGACTTGTGTTCTCTTTAAAAGAAAAGGGTATAGATAATATTTCTATTGATGTAATGTATTCTTTGCCTGATCAGACTATTGATGACTTAAAAGATACTTTAAATAAAGTGATTGAACTGGATGTCAAACATGTATCACTTTATTCTTTAACAGTTGAAGAAAACACTGTTTTTGGCAAGAAGGGTTATAAATCACTAGATAGTG
Source organism: Erysipelotrichaceae bacterium (assembly GCA_030526485.1). Taxonomy (GTDB): domain Bacteria; phylum Bacillota_I; class Bacilli_A; order Erysipelotrichales; family Erysipelotrichaceae; genus Colivicinus. Next base: position 22,735 of record JAUNCS010000005.1, read on the forward strand.
ACATCGAAGCTGATATGTATGAATATATTGAAGACTTCTTAAATAAAAACGGATTTATTCATTATGAAGTAGCTAATTACTGTAAGAAGAATTATTATTCAAGACACAATATGGCTTACTGGCGTTATAAAGACTTTATCGGTCTGGGTCCTGGGGCTTCAGGTAAAGAAGGGAATAGACGCTACGCCTATACCCGTAATATCAGTAATTATCTAAATAATACCGATATTTATGATGAAGATATCAGACTGGATATTAAAGAAGAAGCCTTCGAGCATTTAATGATGTCTTTTAGAACTATTGAAGGCTTAAATATCAAAGAATTCGAAGAAAGATATCAGATCAATTTCAAAGAAGAATATCAAGAAGCCATTGAAAAGAACAGGAAATATCTGGATATCAATGAAGAAAGATGTATATGCACTAATAGAGAGCTTTTAAATACAATTCTCGTTGATTTTATGAATTATTAGTGATAATATATTTATGCTTTGTTCTGGGTTATAACACTAAATACTCCAGTTATTACTCGGTGCATTGTTTAAAAAAGAAGGAGAAATAAAAATGTTAACTAAAGCAGAAAAGCAGGCCATCATTAAGGAATATGCTCTTAAAGAAGGCGATACTGGTTCACCAGAAGTACAGGTTGCTGTTTTAACAGCTCAGATCAACCGTCTAACTGACCACATGAAGAAGAATCCTAAGGATTTCCATTCAAACAGAGGTCTACTAATGATGGTAGGTAAGAGAAGAAGCTTCCTAGAATACTTAAAGAGATCTGATGTAAACAGATACAGAGAACTAGTTAAGAAGTTAGGTATCAGAAAATAGTCCTTTAAAAAAGGACTTTTCTTTTGCTCATTTAGTAAACATATGTTTATTATTGATATATACTATTAATGAACAAGGGTTTATTATTATGGCACAGATATTAAAAGATGATTTAAAAGATAAGATAATCGATTCAGCCAAGAGTGAATTTCTAGAAAAAGGCTTTAAAGAAGCTTCTTTAAGAAATATTGCCAAGTCTTCCAATATGACAGTTGGTAATCTGTATCGATACTTTAAAAATAAAGAAGATATTAAAAAACAGATAATCGGGGATACACTAAGAGAACTTGAAAACATGTTGCAGAAAGTAACTGATAATAAGATCTCTTTTTCTAGTGCTGAAGCTAATATCACCTTAAAAGGTGAAGAGATGATAGTAATACTCGATAAGATAGCCGATGAAATGGTTGATATCTATAAAAGACATAAGATAGAATTCAACATCCTTTTACAACACTCTTCTATCAATGAAGAATTGCTGGAATGGTTTGCCAAAATGATTGTTTCTATCATCAGAAACAATTACGATGTAGAAAACCATACCAAAGAAGTAAATGATTTAGCTCATGCCTATGCTGTATCAATCTTTTATGGGGTAAAAGACCTGTTCCTTAATAAAAAAAGAGAAAGCGATAATTTAAATTCTTTAATTAAGATTTATTTTAGAAGCTTTATTAAGATGCTGGATTTTGATTTAAAGACGATGATTGGAGACTAAAATGGGATTTATAACATTTGAAAATATATCGAAAATATATAAACTTGGCGAAGTTGAAATCAAGGCTCTTGATTCCATTTCTTTTGAAATTGAAAAGGGTGAATTCGTGGTTGTTTTAGGGGCCTCAGGTGCTGGTAAATCAACTATTTTAAACATACTTGGAGGTATGGATACCTGTACAGATGGAAAACTGGTAGTTGATGGTAAAGACTTGTCCAAGGCTAATGATGATGAATTAACTGATTATCGCCGCTATGATATCGGCTTTGTCTTCCAGTTCTATAATCTGGTCCAGAATCTTACCGCCAAGGAAAATGTTGAACTGGCTTTGCAAATCTGCAAGGACCCTTTAGATCCAGTAGAAGTTTTAAAACTGGTAGGACTGGAAGAACGTATGAACAACTTCCCATCACAATTATCAGGTGGTGAGCAGCAGCGTGTAGCCATTGCCCGTGCTGTAGCTAAAAATCCCAAGCTTTTATTATGTGATGAGCCAACAGGTGCCCTGGACTATAAGACCGGTAAACAGGTCTTAAAGGTCTTACAGGATCTGGCTTTTAAAGAAAATATGACTGTTATTATTGTTACCCATAACTCCGCTCTAGCTGATATGGGCAATAAGATAATCAGGGTAAAATCAGGTAATATTGAATCTATTACCATCAATGAACATCCAATGGATATAGAGGACATCGAATACTAATGTTTCATGTAGATACTTATAGACTTATTAAGAAAACCAAGAAGCGCTTTATTTCTCTAACTTTGATAGTTATGATTGGCGTAGCTTTTATGATGGGCTTGATGTCTTCGCCTGATGTCATGAAAGAATCAGTAGATATCTATAATGATCAAAATAATCTTCAGGATATTCAGATATATTCATCATATGGTTTCTGTTTGAAAGATATTATTGAACTCAGAAATGTTGAAGGTGTCAAAGAAGTCTTTTCATCAAGATTTAAAGATGTTTATTGTCAAAGAAATAATGGTGATGAATTTGTTGCCCGTGTAGAAGAAGTCTCTAGAAGCGTCAATAAGATTTCCTTACTGGAAGGACGTTTACCAGAGAACAAACAGGAGTGCGTTATATTGACCAATATTGGTTCAAATAATTCCTATAAGCTGGGAGATAAATTGCGCTTCTATCTTAATGATGATGAATTGAGTGACTATCTTGAATATGAAAATTATGAAATTGTTGGTTTTGTTAGCTCACCAGCTTATTCAGCCAAGACTTTAGGATCATCAACTCTAAACAATGAAGATTTAAGTCTTATTGTCTATGTCAATAACAATGACTTAAAAGCTTCGTACTATTCAACTGTTTATTTAACACTCGAAGGATCTGATAAATATACTTCTTATACCAAGGATTATCAGAAATTTATTGATGACTCATCCAAATCAATTGAAAACTTTGCCTATATTCAGGAAGACTATTTTAGAGATATTACTTTAGATAAGGCTCAAAAAGAACTGGATAAGCATATAGCTGAATTCAATGAGAAAAAGACTGAAGGTGAAGAAAAACTTAATGAAGCCAGACAAGAACTGGAAGACGCCAATATTCAGATTGTTTCCCTTGAAAGTAATATCAAGACTATGCAGGGTGTAGTAAATACTCTGGAAAGAAATATTAATTCCTATAAGCGCCAGTTAAAGGAAAGACAGGAAGAACTGGGTATCAGTGATGAAGAAATAAGTAATTCTATTACAAGTGCTGGTAATCAGCTTTATGACAAGATTAATTCGGCATTAGAAAACAATTCGACTTATCAGGACTTGATTGCTAATGCTTCCAGTGCGGGTGAACTTGGTTTTTATGAGAATCTTATTGAATCTAGCAAGCAGGTAATTGATGAAACCAAAAGAGAAATCAATTCTATGAAGTATCAGTTACAAAAGGGTAAGGAGCAGTATAAGGAAGGCTTGCTGGAATATACTGAGGGCTTAAATGAATTTAATGAAGAAATAGAGAAAGCGGAAATCGAATTAGCCAAGACTCAACAGACTATTGATGAACTGCCTAATGCCAAATGGACAATACTTGATAGATCTATGCATTATTCAAGCTTTATGTATGAAGGAAGTTGCAATCAGATGCGTGCCATTGGTTTAAGTCTGCCATTCCTGTTTTATTTGGTAGCGGCATTAGTATGCCTAACAACTATGACTCGTCTAATTGATGAACAAAGAGGGCAGATTGGCATCTTTAGAGCCTTGGGTTTCTCTAAGAAACAGATTGTTTCCAAATACCTGATATATGCCTTATGTGCATCATTAATTGGTTCAATTCTTGGAGCAGTCATTGGCCAGACGTTATTTCCAACCGTAATCTATAACGCCTGGAGACTGATGTATTCTTTGCCGCCAATGAAGGTCATCTTCCCAATTAAGTATGCCCTAATATGCATGCTGGCCTTTAGTCTATTAATGATGGCAGTTACTTATCTTGTAATCAATAGAGATATGAAAGAAGTTCCTGCTTCTCTAATGCGTCCTAAGGCTCCTAAGGAAGCTAAGGAAACCTTTATTGAAAAGATTACTTTTATCTGGAAAAGACTATCATTTACATCTAAGATTACAGTAAGAAATCTGATTCGCTATAAGTCAAGATTCTTTATGACAGTCATTGGCGTAGCGGGTTGTACTGGCTTATTAATTATTGGCTATGGTATTAAGGATTCAATATCAGATGTAGTATCTTTACAGTTTAGTGACATCTTTAACTATGACTATCAGCTGACTTTTGACAGTGACGAACATTTTGATAAGAATCTGGAAATACTTGTTGATAACAAATATAACGAAACAGTTTCACCATTTATGGCTTATTCATCAGCTGTTTATTTTGGTGACGACAGTGAAACTCTTAGTGTGCAGATCTTTGATACTGGTGAAGTTGATTCTATTATGAACTTTAGACATGATGATCGTAAGACTCCTTTATATCTTGATAACAGGGGCGTTATCATCTCGGAAAAGTTTGCCCGAAACAACAATATCAAAGCTGGTGATACCATTACCATGGAATCAAGTAATGGTATTAAGGCCGAAGTTAAGGTTACTGCCATCTGTGAAATGTATTTCCAGCATTACTGCTTTATGTCTAATTCTTATTATGAAAAGGTCTTTAATGAGAAGGTTCATAATAACTTTATTGCGGTTAAAACCGATAATCTTGAATCTTTAAATGCTGATATTGAACTGTTAGAGGATTATGTATCTTTAGTGGACTTCAATACGATGATAGTCCAGTTTGAAAATATGCTGGAAGCACTTAACCTGATAGTTGGTGTGGTAATCATTACTGCCGGATCTCTGGCCTTTGTCGTATTAATGAATCTGACTCAGGTTAATATCTCTGAAAGAATGAGAGAAATAGCTACACTTAAGGTTCTTGGCTTCAACAAGAAGGAAGTGGACAGCTATATCTTTAAGGAAATTATGATACTTTCTATCATTGGTGCACTGGTTGGTTTACCGCTTGGTACCCTGGAACACCACTTCGTTATGAATGTCATTGATATGGAAATGGTAACTTTTGGTATGAATATTTCCTTTATGTCTTATTTCATCAGTTTCATGATTACAATTGTCTTTACCTTAATTGTTTTATTCTTCTCAAGAAAACCTTTAAGAGAAATTAAGATGGTTGAATCCTTGAAATCTGTTGAGTAATATGCTAAAAAAGCTATAATTTATAGCTTTTTTATTTGCTTCAGTGATAAAATTAAATAGTTTAAAAAGAAAGAGAGAAAAAATGAAAGAGATTTTTAATTTCGATTTCTACGGTCGTAAGTTAACTGTTGAGACTGGTGAAATCGCTAAACAGGCTGGGGGGTCTGTTCTAGTTCGTTACGAAGATACTGTTACTCTTTCTACAGCATGCGCAAGCAATGTTGCGAAAGATACTGATTTCTTCCCATTAACTGTTACATTTGAAGAAAAGATGTATTCTGTTGGTAAGATTCCTGGTGGTTTCTTAAGAAGAGAAGGAAGACCTACAGAACATGCTACATTAACTGCACGTTTAATTGATAGACCTATCAGACCATTATTCGCTGAAGGCTTCAGAAATGAAGTACAGGTTGTAAATACTGTTATGTCAGTAGATACTGACTGCTCACCTGAAATGTCAGCATTATTTGGTGCATCATTAGCTCTATGTATTTCAAACATTCCATTCAATGGCCCAGTAGCTGGCGTTAAGGTTGGCTATGTTGATGGTGAATTCGTGGTAAACCCAACTGTTGAACAGATGGAAAGATCACTAATCGACTTAACTGTTGCTGGTACTGAAGAAGCTCTAGACATGGTTGAAGCTGGTGCTAAGGAAGTTTCTGAAGACTTAATGCTTGATGCCTTAATGTATGGTCATGAAAGAGTTAAAGAACTTTGCCGTTTCCAGAAAGAAATTATCGCTAAGGTCGGTAAGGAAAAGATGGAAGTTGTTCTTTATGAAATCGATCCACGTGTTAAGGAATATGTTAACGAAAATGGTAAGAAGAGACTTGAAGAAGCAGTTTCTATTCATGACAAATTAGAATCTTATGCCGCTCAGGAAAACATTACTAATGAAATGAAGGAACACTTCATCAATGAAACTGATTTAACTGAAAAAGAAATTGATAAATTAGTTAAGCAGACAAATGAATACTGCACAGAAATCATCGCTAACGAAGTTAGAAGATTAATTTCTGTTGAAAAGATCAGACCTGATGGTAGAGGTCTTGATGAAATCAGACCATTAAACTCACAGGTAGACTTACTTCCTAGAGTTCATGGTTCTGCTATGTTCACAAGAGGTCAGACTCAGGTTATCTCTATTACAACTTTAGGTCCTTTAGGTGATAACCAGATCATTGAAGACTTATCTGAAGTTGAAGAAAAGAGATTCATGCACCACTACAACTTCCCACCTTACTCAGTTGGTGAAGTAGGTAGAATGGGTAACCCAGGCAGACGTGAAATCGGTCACGGTGCTCTAGGTGAAAGAGCTCTTAAGCAGGTAATTCCTTCTGAAGAAGAATTCCCATATGCAATCAGAACAGTTGCGGAAGTAGTTGAATCAAACGGTTCATCTTCTCAGGCTTCAATCTGTGCTGGTACTATGTCACTAATGGCAGCTGGTGTACCTATCAAGGCTCCAGTAGCTGGTGTAGCTATGGGTCTAATCGAAGTTGGTGATTCATACTCAATCTTAACTGATATTCAGGGTATGGAAGACCACTATGGCGATATGGACTTCAAGGTAGCTGGTACAAAAGATGGTATCACTGCTTTACAGATGGATATTAAGTGTACTGGTATCTCTAGAGAAATCTTTAGAGAAGCTCTAGCTCAGGCTAAAAAAGGACGTCTTGAAATCTTAGACAACATGATGGCTTGTATCGATACTCCTAGACCTGATGTTTCTAAGTATGCTCCTAAGATGGATACTTTCTACATCCCAACTGATAAGATCAGAGAAGTTATCGGTAAGGGTGGTGAACAGATCAACAAGATCATTGAAGAATGCGACAACATCAAGATTGATATCAATGATGACGGTAAGGTAGTTCTATACCATATGGATAGAGAAACTATCAATAAGGCTAAGGGTATCATCCTTGAAATCACTAAGGAAGCTAAGGTTGGCGATATTTATGATGCCAAGGTAGTTAGAATTGAAAAGTTCGGTGCCTTCGTTGAATTATTCAAGGGTCAGGATGCTCTACTTCATGTATCAAAGATTTGTCATGAAAGAGTTGAAAAGACTGAAGATAAGCTAAAGATCGGTGACATTATCAAAGTTAAGGTAATGGAAATCGATGAAAAGGGCAGAGTAAATGTAAGTGCCAAGGAACTTCTTCCTAAGCCTGAAAAGAAGGTAGAAGAAGTTAAGAGCGAAGAAAAGCCTGAAGAAGAAAAGAAAGAAACTAAGGGCGAAAGAAGATTCTTCGGTAAGAAAATCGGATAATAATAAATGGAGCTAACAGCTCCATTTATTTTCTAAAATAAGGTAACATTTAAGTATGAGAATGCGTAAAAAGAAATGGGTTAGACCATTTTTAGATGAAGAAAAAGTATACTTGGCTAATGAATTTAGCGAAATTAAAACTGACTTACCAATCTATATGGAAATTGGTATGGGTATGGGCGACTGGATCTGTAACTCTGCCAGCTTAAACAAAGATATTTTCTATCTCGGTTTAGAAAAAGATGAAACCTGTGTAGCCAGAGCTATTATCAAGGCCAGAGAAATGGGTCTTGAAAATATCAAGATTATGCTGATGAATGCTAATCTTGTTAGTGAGATCATTCCTGAAAAGGCGATTGATTGTATCTATCTGCACTTTTCTGATCCTTGGCCAAAATCAGGTCATCACAAGAGAAGACTTACTTATCCTACTTTCTTAGAATCTTATAAGACAATTCTAAAGGATGAGGGTACTATTATCTTTAAGACTGACAACAAGGATTTCTTTGTTGATTCACTGGAATATTTCAAAGAAGCTAATCTAAATACTGATGATATCAGCTATGATTATCACGCTATTGAAAGAAATGAACCACTTACTGGTTATGAGTCAAAATTCAAGGAATTAGGTCAGCCAATTCATTTCATTAAATTAAGCAAACAGGCTTAGGTCGTCACAGGCTTAAGCTTTTTTCATGCTAAAATATTAGGTATGAAAATGTTAAAAAAGTTGATTATTTGTTTATTAGTTTTATCACTGACTGCCTGCTCATCTAAGGGCTCATCGGGCGTCAGATCTTATCATACATATACTGTATATCCTATTGGCTATTTATTAAACAGAATAGGTGGTAACCGCATTAATACGGTCTCTATTCAGACTTCGGCTTCGGTACAGAATGCCAATATCATTGATAATTCTAAGATTATCCTTGATAAGACGATGTGTCTATACAGTATTAATGGTTTAGAGCCTTATTTTGAGGTTTATGAAAAAGAAATAGAGAGTGCAGGACTAAAGAGACTAGACTTATCTAAGTCTTCTATTTATGCCTTTAAACGCTATACACCGGTAATGACCAGTGGTAACTATACCTTTGTAGAATCAGACTACTACGATGGTGATGCCTTCACTAAACTGGATACTTATACTGATGACTTGTTTATCTGGCTAGATCCAATTGGCATGCTTTCAATGGCTAAGCTTATCTACAACAATCTGGCTAATAACTATGTTGAACAGAAGGCTTATTTTGAAGCTAACTATACAGCTTTAGAAAGTGACTTGATCTCACTTGATGCTGCTTATCAGAATCTGGCTACTTCTTTAAAGAAAGAAAACAAGACTATCAAGTTTGTTTCTATGACAGCTTCATTTGGCTCTTGGCAAAAGGCTTATGGTATTGAAACCTATCCGGTATGCCTATCAAAATATGGAGCTCTTCCAACCAAGTCTCAGCTTGATCTGATTAAAAAACGCATTATTGAAGATAAGGTTGAATATATTGCTTATGAACCTAATATGTCTGCGGATATGCTGGGCTTATTTATGCAGTTAGAAAGTGAGCTTAACTTAAAGCGAGTTAACTTATCTAATCTTTCTTCTTTAACTGTCACTCAGCAGACAGATAATAAGGATTATTTAAAAATTATGTATGAAAATTTAGCTGTTCTGGAAAACCTGGCTACTTCCGTTTTACAGAAAAACAGCGATGTGGGTGAATAATATGAAAATACTATTAATTGATGGTAACTCTGTCTTATTCAGAGCTTACTACGCAACAGCCTATGGAAATATAATGAAAACAACATTTGGAGCATATACTAACGCAGTATATGCTTTTGCCAATATGCTGAATAAGGCCTTGGCTATAACTAATCCCGACTATTGTTGTGTAGCCTTTGATAAGGGCAAGGCCACTTTTAGACATCAGATGACTCCTGACTATAAGGCAGGCAGAAAAGAAACGCCAAAAGAATTAATCGAACAGTTTCAGACCGTCAGAGAAATGCTGACTGCCTACAATATCAAATATCTTGAATATGATGAAATTGAAGCTGATGACATCATTGGTACTTTAGCTAAAAAGTTTGATATTGAAACCTGTATCTTCTCAAGTGACCATGACTTATATCAGCTAATCGATAATACTACTACCATGTACTGCATGAAAAAGGGTATGTCTGATATCGCCAGACTTGATGAAGCCGGCCTTATGGAAGAGATGGGCCTAAAGCCTTATCAGGTAATTGATTATAAGGGTTTAGCAGGAGATAGTGCTGATAATATCAAGGGAGTTGATGGCGTAGGTGATAAGACTGCTGTTAAGCTTTTACAGCAATATGATACCTGCGAAGGCATCTATGAACATATTGATGAAATCAAGGGTAAGTTAAAAGAAAAGTTGATCAATGGCAAGGAATCTTGTTTCCTGTCTAAAAAGCTGGCTACTATCTTAACTACAGGTGATGTACCAGTAGAACTTGAAGATATTAAATTAAATATCAATGAAGAAACCAAGAATGCTTTCTTTGAAAAATATGAAATGCGTTCTTTAATGACTTCTACTAAGAAAACAGCTAAAGAACCAAAGATACAGGGTAAAAAGGTATCAAAGCTTTCTAAGGAAATGTTTGATAATCCATATATCTACTTTGTATCCAATGATTTTTCATATTATGAAAGAAATCTCTATGCCATCTGTTTTAATAATGGCAAGTCAATGGAATATATCGATATCGATGACTTTAGAAAAGATGAAGAAGCTGTAAAATTCTTAGCAAGTGATAATAAAAAAGCTGTCTATGGTTTAAAAGATATCAAACATCAGCTGGACTTCAATGGTTTAAGTATTGGTGAAAATACTGATGATATTCTTTTGATGTGTTTCTTATTAAACAATAATCACAATGAACTGCCTAAGATTGCCAGAGACTATGGCTTTGTCTTAAGCAGAGTCTTAAAAGATGTCTTTGGTACTGAAAAGAAGCCTAAAGACTTTGATGAAGTAGAAGTGATGTCTTATACCTATGAGGTAACTGATGTCTTATATCAGATCTATCAGAAAGCTTTAAACAAGCTTAATGAAGATGAAATGTATGACTTGTATAGAGATATTGAGCTTCCTTTATGTTATGTCCTATACGAAATGGAAAAAGAAGGCATTGTTTGCGATGAGGAAGAACTAAACAAGATTGCCACAGAGACTTTAAAGAAGATCGAGTCTTTAAAAGAACTTATATATAAAGAGGCCGGTGAAAGCTTTAATATCAATTCACCAGCCCAGTTAAAAGATATTCTCTTCAACAAGCTTGATTTACCTGACTTAAAGAAGGGTTCAACTGATGCGGAAGTCTTAAATAAGCTTTCTGACTATCACCCAATCATTAACTATGTATTGGATTATCGTAAATATTCTAAGCTTTATTCAACTTATGCGGAAGGTTTGAAGAAATATATTCAAAAGGATGGCAAGATTCATTCCATCTTCTCACAAACTGTAACAGCTACTGGTCGTTTATCTTCGAGTGAGCCAAATCTACAGAATATCAGTGTTCGTGATGAAGAGGCCAAGGAAATCAGAAAGGCCTTTAAGCCACTTTTAAATTCTTATATTCTTTCAAGCGACTACTCACAGATTGAACTAAGAGTCTTAGCTGCCTTAGCTAATGAAGAAAAGATGATTGAAGCCTTTAATTCCGGTATTGATATTCATACCAAGACGGCTATGGATGTCTTTAAGTTAGATATTGATGAAGTTACACCTTTAGTTAGAAGACAGGCTAAGGCTGTTAACTTTGGTGTAGTCTATGGTATCAGTGATTATGGTCTGGCAAATCAGACTAATATGTCTTTTGGTAAGGCCAAGAAATTTATTGAAGACTACTTTATTACTTATCCTTCAATTAAGGAATATCTTGATGGCCAGGTAGCTTTCTGTAAGGAAAATGGCTATGTCAAGACTATGCTTAATCGAAGACGCTATATTGAAGAGATTAAATCAAGCAACTGGAATTTAAGAGAATTTGGTAAGCGTGCTGCGATGAATTCAACAATTCAGGGCTCAGCTGCTGATTTGATTAAGATTGCTATGATTAATGTCAATAAAGAGATTAAGAAGAATAATTTAAAGTCGCGCTTAATCCTGCAGATTCACGATGAACTGGTATTTAATGTTGTGGAAGAAGAACTGGAAACAATGAAGAAACTGGTTGAAGAATGCATGGTTAATGCCTATAAGTTAAATGTTAAATTAGATGTTTCTTTATCGGTTGGTAAAGATATGTATGAGGCCAAATAATGCCAGAACTGCCTGAGGTTGAAACAGTTGTCAGAACTTTGGAAACAAAGATAAAAGATTTAATGATAACTGATATTGAATTTATCTATCCAAGAATCATTGATGGAGACATCAATGATTTTAAGCGTTCTTTAGTTGGTCAGCACTTTAGAGAATTTGATCGAAGAGGCAAGTATCTGATCTTTAAGATGGACGATATCACCTTTATTTCCCACTTAAGAATGGAAGGCAAGTATTATATATTGCCACCTGAAATTAAAAGAGATAAGCATACTCATATCGTTTTTAAACTGAGTGATGGTAATGAATTAAGATACCATGATGTCCGCAAATTTGGCCGTATGGAACTGATGCCTCTCCAAAAGGAATATAAGGTCTTTAAGGATCTGGGTCCTGAGCCATTCTCTGATGATTTTAATCTGGAATATTGTAAGAATTATTTATCAAAGAAGAACAAGCCAATTAAAGAAGTACTGTTAGATCAGTCTTTTGTGGCAGGTGTAGGTAATATCTATGCCGATGAAATCTGTTTTGCGATCAGGGTTAATCCTTTAAAGATAGCCAATACATTAAGTGATAAAGAAATTACTTCTTTAATTGAAGAAACAAGAAAAATTCTTTCTAAGGCAATCGAAGCTGGAGGTACAACCATCAGATCATATACATCATCTTTAGGTGTAACCGGTTTATTCCAGTTATCTTTAAATGTTCATACCATGGAAGAGTGTCCAATCTGTAAATCACCAATTAAAAAGATTAGAGTAGGTGGTAGAGGCACCTATTATTGTGAGGCTTGTCAGAAATGAAAATAGCTATCACAGGAACTATTGGTTCAGGTAAGAGCACTGCGAGTGAATATTTAAGAAATAAGGGTTATCACGTCTTTGATTGTGACGCTTATAATCGTTATCTATTAGAAGAGGGCAATCCATCATATGAATTTATTAAAGAAAACTTCAGTGAATGTTTTACAGATTCTTTATTAGATAAGAAGAAAGTAGCTTCTGTTATCTTTTCTGATAATGAGAAAAAGAAGAAACTGGAAGACTTTGTGCATCCATTGATTGTTGAAAAGATGCTTGAAGAAATGGAAGAATATTCCTTATTTTTTGCGGAAGTACCACTTTTATTTGAATGTGATTTAGATATTTATTTTGATTTGTGTGTTCTTGTTTGCGTAAATGAAGAAACTGCTCTTAAAAGACTGGAAAACAGAGGTTTTAATAAAGAAGAAGCAAGCGCCAGAATTAATAAGCAGATGACCCTGGAACTAAAGAAGAAAAGGGCAGATGAAATAGTATATAATGATTTAGATTTAGCAAATTTATATAGACAGATAGAAGAATTATTAGATAAATATGTTAGGTAATAATTTATTTAAAGTTGAAAACAGAACAGATTTGAATAATTCCCAGTACAAGGCACTGGTTCTTTTATATGGACCGCTAATCGGCAATGATGCCTTATATCTGTATCAGTTTTTAAGTGTCAAGAATTCTTCATTAGTTTTTGATGAATTAAACAAGTTGCTTAACTCTTTAATGTATTCAATTGATAGACTGGAAAACTGTCTGGCTAAATTAAATGAATACAAGCTATTAAGAACACTTAAAAAGGGCGAAGAAGATGTCTATGTCTTCATACTGGAAAATCCTTTATCTTTTGAGGAATTCATTAATAATGACATCTTTGTAAGAGACTTCATCTTAAAGACATCAGGTCTTTATTATCAGTCTTTAATCAGTGACTGTAAGGCTAATAATACATACAGTGGCTATGATGATATCTCAGCTAAATACAATATTGAATCTTTAAATAACTGGACAGAGGACAATGAAAGCTTCTTAAAACCAATTGAAAAGAAACAGTATAAGTTTAATGGTTTCTTTGATATCAATGTCTTCTTACAGGATATTTCTAATCGATTATTACCGCTTAAATATCGTACAGAAGAGAATTTAAGCGAAATTGTTAAGTTAGCTGATTTATACAGTATCTCTTATGACAAGATGCGCTCCTTCATACCTAAGGTATCAAAGAGTGGTACCAATAAGTTTGACTTAGACTTATTAAGATATCTTTGTCAGAATACCAAGACTGACTTTAAGTACTATGACGATGGTATTTATGCCATTCCTTGTATTGAGTTCTTAATGAACAAGCAGGAAGGCAAGGAAGTTACACCAGTTGATAAGAAGATTATCTATACTTTAGCTAATGACTACAACCTTAATCCTGACGTGATTAATGTTGTACTGGAACACAGTTTGAATAACTGCAATAACGCTCTTATTGAAAAATATATTTATCCAGTTGCCTCTGACTTGCATCGTAACAATGTCACTACTGCCAAGATGGCTTTAGAAAGACTGGATAAAAACAGAACAAACAGACCAATTAAGGAAAATATTGAAACATATGACGCTTCTATTAATCCGGATATGAGTGATGAAAGAAGAGAAGAATTAAGAAGACGAAGAGAAAACAATGAATAAGCAGGACTTAATTATAGAAATGTCTAATCATCCTTATATCAAGGAATTTATGACTAAAAGAGATTTACCGGTTTCTGACATTATAGATCACTATAACGTCTTTTTAAGCACTTATGAATCTTTACTTAAGTGTAGAAACTGTCAGGGCTTATACTGCTGTGGTCAAAAGAAAACAGGGGAAGTGATGACACTAAATTATGATGTTTCATATTACAATGACATCACTTACTGCAAATATTATTTAAATAAATTGAAGCAGGATAAGCTGAATAATTCTTTTGTAAGAAGTGATATTCCCAAGGAATATCAGAGCCTGACTCTTGATAATATCTCCTTATTAGACGCCAATATTGAAAATCTGTGTGTTTATATGTATGAAATACTTGATGAAAAACGCGATAAGGGGTTATATATTTATGGTAACCTTGGTGTTGGCAAGACCTACATGTGTATGGCCTTGGCTAATTCCATGGTTAAAAAAGGCAAGAAGACAGCTTTCTTGAAGACTAACTTTTTTGTCAATGAAATGCGTAAGCTTGTCGCCAGCAATAACCAGGAATATGAAGCAGTTATTGAAAGTATTAAGAAATGTGACTGCCTGATTATGGATGATATCGGTTCAGAATCAGTAAGTTCATATTCCAGAGATGACTTGCTGTTTAACATACTGGATTATCGTATGGAAAATAAATTAATCACTGTCTTTACTTCTAATCTTTCTAAGGATTCGCTATTAAAGCATTATACTTATGATAAGAATGATAATTCATCTATCATTCGTTCAAGAAGATTATTGGAAAGAATAGATATCTTAAGTGATAACTTTGTCTTGGAAGGAGACAATAAGAGGAGATCAAAATGATTAGAAAAATTGGTATATTAACTTCTGGTGGCGATTCACCAGGTATGAATGCAGCTATCAGATCAGTAACCAGAAATGCTCTGGCTAATGGTATTGAAGTTGTTGGTATTAGAGATGGTTACCGTGGCTTATTAAATGGCGACTACATTCCATTTACCAAGTCTAGTGTATCTGACATCTTATCTAGAGGTGGCACAATCTTAGGTAGTGCAAGACTTCCAGAATTTAAAGATGAAAGCGTACAGGATGCAGCTTGTGCAAAACTTAAAGAAGCTTGCATTGATGCTTTAGTAGTAATTGGTGGTGATGGTTCATATCGAGGTGCTGTAGCCTTAACTAAAAAGGGTATTAACTGTGTAGGTTTACCTGGTACTATTGATAACGATATTGCTGGTACAGACTTCACTATTGGCTTTGATACAGCATTAAATACAATCGTTGATTGTGTCGATAAACTAAGAGATACTTCTAGTTCACATCATAGATGTTCAATTGTTGAAGTAATGGGTAACAGATGTGGTGACCTGGCTATCTGGTCTGGTATTTCAACAGGTGCTGAAATTATCATTACTCCAGAAACAGGCTATGATGAAGAAATGATTCTTGAAAAGCTGGCTCATCTTGATAGACAGGGCAAGAACCATGCGATTGTTATTGTTTCTGAAAAGATTACTGACGTTAATGCCTTAGCAAACAAGATTACACAATCTACTGGTTTCTCAGGTCGTGCTACAGTTCTTGGTCATATTCAAAGAGGTGGTTCACCAACTCCAAATGACCGTGTACTGGCATCTAGACTTGGTGAAAAGGCAGTAGATCTATTGCTTGAAGGTATTGGTGGTCACTGTTGCGGTATCAGAGAAAATGAAATCACACATATGCCAATTGAAGAAGCTCTAAATATGCCTAGAACTTCTAAGAAACCACTATACAGATTATTTGATCGTTTAGTATAAAACAAAGACCTCGTTAAACGAGGTCTTTTATATCTTCATATTTAAGTGTTGAACCAATATGTCTTATTACTTCGGAAGCAAATAAATTAGCCTTATGCATAGCTTCCTTTTTATCCTTACTCATAAAGCGATAAGCCATATAAGTTCCCAAATGACAATCACCAGCACCCACAGTATCAACTACTTCACTTTCTCTTGATAAAAGGGTGAATTCTTCTTCTTTTGAATATAATAATGAACCATCTTTTCCTAAAGTAACAATGATGTCATTATCATTTTCCTTATGTAGAATTCTGACAGCTTCATGGACATCTTTTGCATTGGTATAGTCTAAGATTTCCTGTTCATTTAAATGAATGATGGGCTTTAGTTTCATTAGTCTGTTTAATAAGTCTTTATCAATAGTTAAAAGTCGAGGACCTGGAGCAAAATAGATGTTTTCAATCCTGTTTTCTTCTAAGAATGAAACTATCTCACTACCGGTATCTTCTTCGACTTCCAGTCCGCAGACAAAGACCTGTTTAAATTCGCTGGTATCGATATCTTTAAACCACGATCTGTCAAACTTGTATTCAATACCGTGATAGGCAATAAAGCTTCTTTCGCCATTATCTTCCACAAGACACAGACAAGCGCCATGACTTTCATTGGAAGTCCTAAAGACTGGGAAATTGTTCTTTTCAAGTTCCTTTTTTACAAAGTCCCCATAAATGCCACTGCCAATAGTTACGGCATGTAAAAAGGGCAGGTTTAATAAATTAAAGATTTGTGCCACATTATAGGCACAGCCACCCAAAGAATAGTGGTGTTCACCAGAATTGATGTCCTCAGTACTCTTAGGTAGTTTTGGCGTCGGTACCACGATATCAACAGTGCATGATCCAATTATTAATGTCTTATCCATAACACTAATATTGTACAAACAAAAAGACTGTTATTCACAGTCTTTAGTTTACTTTTCGCTTATTTACTTCCACGCTGTTTAAGATAACTGGAATGACAATCGGATTTCGATTAGTCTTAGAGAACAGATATGGTTCAAGTGTTCTTCTGACACAGTTCTTTAAGTCATTGAAAGTAACTTTCTGTTTCATTGTTTCCTTTAATGCTTCATATACCAGAATTTCAGCTTCTTTTAATAAAGACTGATTTTCCTTAATATAGACAAAGCCACGAGACACAATGCCTGGACGACATAATATCTTATTTGATCTTGAATCAATACAGATGACAACAGCAACCATACCATTATCAGCTAGTATCTGTCTGTCTTTTAAGACGGAGTTAGATAGGCCTGATACATCTCTGCCATCAACGTAAATTGCATCGCTTTGAATACGGGTATTTGATCTAAATACTTCGCCATCTCTTAGTACTAAAGCATCGCCATTGGCACAAATGAAGCACTGTTCTTCTTTTAAACCAGTTTCCATTGCGGTTCTGGCATGAATCTTCAGCATCTTGTATTCGCCATGCACTGGCATAAAGTACTTAGGCTTGATCAGCTGCAACATCAGTTTCTGTTCTTCCTTAGATGCGTGTCCAGTTGTATGAAGTGACTGGAAGGTTGCGTTTTCATGAACTCTGGCACCATTTCTTACCAGCTGGTTAACGATATCAGAAACATTTAGGGCATTACCAGGAATAGGGTTACTTGAAAGAACCACTGTATCACCAGGCATAACCTTAATGAATTTATGCGTACCATTGGCAATTCTGCTTAAAGCAGCCAGTGTTTCTCCCTGAGAACCTGTACAGATAATGCAGATTTCATTAGCTGGGAAACTGTTTACCATATCAGCACCAATAAAAGTGTCTTCAGGTACATTAATAGTTTTTAACTGCTTACCAATTTCAACAACATTTTCCATTGAACGACCAAGAATCAAGACCTTACGGTTACATTCCTTAGCGGCATAGATAATCTGTGCTAAACGATGGACATTACTTGCGAAAGTTGAAACAATCAGTCTTCCTGGTGTCTTTTTAGTGATATCCAGAATAGAGGCCGCAACTTTCTTTTCAGAAATTGAGAAACCTTCTACTTCGGAGTTGGTTGAATCTGACATCAGAAGGGTAACACCAGATGCGCCAATATAGGCCATCTTCTGATAATCAGCATTAGTTCCAACCGGTGTTAAGTCAAACTTGAAGTCACCAGTTTCAACAATTCGACCATTAGGGGTATTGATTAGAATACCTAATGAATCGGGAATTGAGTGAACTGTATTATAGAAACCAATCTTGAAGTATTTGGTTTGAATGCATGATTCATCGGTGATTTCGGTAATCTTGGTGTTATATAAACGTCTTCTTTCACTTAGTTTCTTTTCAATCAGGGCTTTAGCGAAACGAGGGGCGTAGATATTTTCAATCTTGCAGGCCATTAATAAGAAAGGAATACCACCAATGTGGTCTTCGTGGCCGTGAGTAATAATTAACGCTTTTATTTTTTCCTGGTTTTTAATCAAATGAGTATAATCAGGTATAACATATTCAACACCTAATAATTCGTCATCAGGAAACTTGACGCCTGAGTCAACTATGATAATTTCATCATCCTGTTCAAAACAATACATGTTTTTGCCGACTTCGCCTAAACCGCCAAGGGCATAAACCAAAGTATCTTTCTTTGTATCATAATTGACACCGACATAAGGATTGACTCTTTTGTCTTTCATTGTTCCTCCATTATATTGTTCGAATTACTAAAAACATTTTAAAACAAAAATCCCTTTTTTGAAAAGGGATTTTACTCAATACAGATAGCATTTTCATCAATAAAGAAAGGGTTCTCCTTGTTGATGTGATCATAGAAAAGGGTACCCTTAAAATGATCCAGTTCATGTTGTAAGACGATAGCCAGATAATCATCAGCTTTGATAACGATTTCTTCATCTCTTAGCATGTCATAAGCCTTAACTTTGACTCTGGCACTGCGGTAGATATAGCCCTGATGAGCTTCTTCTACCGAAAGGCAGCCTTCGCCAGTTTTCAGATATGCTTTTTCAACGGAAGAAGAAATAATTTTTGGATTTACCAGAGCAAATTCTTCAACAACTTCACCTTCAGCATCCTTAATAATAACAGCTGTCATTTTCTTGGGAACACCAACCTGAATGGCAGAAATACCTACAGCTGGTCTTAAATTCTTTTCTGTTGCGATTTCTTCAATAGTAGATTCATCGACATAGTTAAACATATCAATCATTAGCTGTCGATCTTCTTCACTTAAGGGAAGAGGGACGTCAACAGATTTCTGTCTGATTAGTTCATCTGTATCTTTGATAATTGTGTCATTGTTTATAATCATGCAATTATTATACATTAATAAAATCAGATTTTTCTTGTGATAAAATTGTTGTATGTCTAAAAAGAAAAAACTATCACTCTTTCCAGAGTATTCTGATAAATTAATATTATTTTGCTTAATAACACTTATTGTTTTTGGATCATTAATGATCATATCTGCTGAAATGGGCGGTAATGCCGGTGAAATGTCTATCATTACTAAAACAGCTTTAAGACAATGCTTAATTGTTGCTGCGGGTTTTGTTGTAATGATAGTGTTAATGAAAATGCCTTTATTCCCTTTTAGAATAGAGCTGTATTGGATTGCTTATGGATTCTTTCTGATTTTGTTATTGCTGACAAGAGCTTTTGGTGCTGCAAATGGTGCTTACGCCTGGATTAGACTTCCTGGTAATTTCACTATCCAGCCTTCAGAATTTGCTAAGGCATACATAATATTGTTTGGTGCAAAGATGTTAGGTAAAGATCGAAAAGAAGACAATATTAAGTATTTAAAACAGTTTTTAATTGCGGCTGCTGTTTACTTTGTGATTATTCTTATCTATCAGAAAGACCTGGGTTCAGCCGTAGTATTATTTGGTATAACTTTTATCATTGTCATGATTCCACCATATAAGGAATTTACTGATTTCCATATGTGGATGTTGATAGTTTTAGCGGGCGGTCTTCTGGCTATTGGTCTTATGCTTTCACCACCGGTTACCAATTTCTTGATGAAACATTCCGGCAACTATATGATCGGTCGATTCTTGGCGGCAGCTAATCCATTTATGTTCCAGTATGATATTGGTTATCACTTGATTATTGGTTTAGTATCATTTGCCACTGGTGGCTGGTTTGGCTTAGGCTATGGGCAGTCAATTCATAAGTATATGAACTTCCCAAACCCATCAAATGACTTTATCTTACCGGTAATTGTTGAGGAAATGGGTGTGGTCCTTGGTTTAATGCCGATACTGGTCTTATATGGAATTATTTTCTATAGACTGATTAAACATTCATTAAAAACAACTAAGACTACTTGTAAGATGATTTGCGTTGGTACAGTTGCATATTTGGCCATTCACTTTGTTTTAAATGTAGGTGGTGTTAGTGGTTTGGTACCTCTAACTGGTGTACCTTTATTATTAATATCTTCTGGTGGCTCTTCACTATGGGCGGTTATGATGGCCTTTGGCTTATGTGAAAATGAAATTATTAACTATACAAAGGAACTAGAAGCATGCGAATAATTGCTGGTAAATATCGTCGTATTAACTTAAACACTTTGGATAGCTTAGATACAAGACCTACCAAGGATATGGTCAAGGAAGCGCTGTTTTCTTCTTTAAATGATGTTGAAGACAAGGATTTCCTGGACTTGTTCTCTGGCAGTGGAGCTATTGGTATTGAAGCCATTTCCAGAGGTGCCAAAAGGGTTGTCTTCAATGATTTAAACAGGGAAGCGGTTAAGATTATTAAAAGTAATTTAAACAAGATTAAAGAAGAAGATGAAGTGTTTAATCTGAGCTATGAAGTCTGTCTAAACAGATTAAAGGATGCAAACTTTGACATCATCTTCTTAGATCCGCCATATAAGTTTGCTGACTTTGATAAAATCTTTGATTTGATAAATGAAAACAATGTCTTGAAGAAGGGTGGAATCCTGGTCTTTGAGATTAAGAAGGATAGTGTTGTAAAGGAAAAATATAACAACTTATCTTTATATAAGGAAAAGAAGTATGGAATTTCTAAGCTTCTATACTTTAGGGAGGAAAATGATTAAAGCTATTTATCCGGGTACTTTTGACCCAATTACCAATGGCCACTTAGATATCATTGAAAGAGCTTCTAAGACCTTTGATGTCTTATATGTGGCTGTTATGATCAATAAGCATAAGAAATGCACATTCTCATTAGAAGAAAGAGTAGATTTCATCAAAAGATGTACTGCTCATTTAGGAAATGTAGAAGTGGTAGCTGATTCCTGCTTAACAGTTGAACTGGCTAAGAAGCTTGACTGTAAGGTTATTGTTAGAGGCATCAGAGCGGTAACAGACTATGAATATGAACTGGCTCAGGCTACTTCTAATATGATGCTGAACAGGGAAGTAGAAACTTATCTGATGGTTTCTAAGCCTGAACTGTCTTTCTTGAGTTCAACTATCGCTAAGGAAATCGCAACATTTGGTGGTGATATTAAGGAATATATTCCTTCAGTCATCTATGATGATGCGATGAAAAAGCTGACAATTAATAATTAGTTAAAAATATCACTTGACTTAAATTGTTGATGGTCATAAAATGAAACCGTTAACAAAAATATATTACGTGTGACTGTTAAATCAGGCATGAGATTATTTCTAAAAGATTTTTTTAGATTAATTTTATGCCTGATTTTTTGTTGCTTGAAAGGAGGTAAATATGTTTAATTTCTTTAAAAAGGACAGTTCTAATGAAATCTATGCTGTATGTGATGGCTTATGTATTCCACTGGAAGAAGTTAAGGATGAAGTTTTTGCTTCAAAAGCCATGGGCGATGGTGTAGCTATTATTCCTGATAGTTCAGAAATCGTAGCACCTTGCGATGGCGAATTAACACTTGTTGCTAATACTGGCCATGCCTTTGGCATGACAACTAAAGATGGTGTAGAAATTCTGGTTCATATTGGAATCGATACTGTTCATTTAGGTGGTGAGGGCTTTACAGTTTTATGTGCTACTAACGACAGCGTTAAGAAGGGTCAGCCATTAATCAGATTTGATTACGATTTCATGAAATCAAAAAACATCGATATGACTACCATGATTATTCTTTTATCAAGAGATAAAACAATTGATAAGTATTCTCATCAGAATCGTTTATCTAATGGTAAAGATGTAGCATTTTCTTTTGTAAAATAATTATTACTATGAAAGCTATTAAAATCTACAGTAATAATGCTGTTTCCACTTTAATCAACAATAAGGAAGCAATTCTTATTGGCCCGGGTATCGGCTTTGGTCTTAAGCCTGGCAATGATATCGATCCAAAAAGAATTGAAAAGAAGTACTATATTCAAGATTCTTTACAAACCAAATTCCTGCAGCTTTTAGATGAAGCTAAACCAGAAGCTTTAAGGGCTTCAGAGCTGATTCTAAAACACGCTTTGGAAGAAGGCTTATCGGTAAAGAACCAGCTGATCATTTCTTTAACTGACCATATCAGTTTCGCAATGGAAAGACTGGAAAATGATATTGAACTTCCTTATCTGATGTTGAATGAAACAAAACTGCTTTATCCAAAGGAATTTGAAATTGGCTGCTGGGCCATCGAATTATTAAACAAAGAGTTTAATATCAAGCTTCCAAAATATGAAGCTGGTTATATTGCTTTACAGTTAACCAGTTCTTCAATGGATAGAAACACCAGCTATATGATTCTTAAGATGGTCAATGGTATCTTCAATATTGTTTCTGAAACATATTCGATTGATATGAACGATGATGAAATCGATACTATGCGTCTTAGTACTCATTTAAAATTTTTAGCTCAACGTATTTTCTCTAAAGCACAATGGGAAGAAGAGCAAATGCCTGATTTGTATGAAATGCTTCTTAAGTACAACAGTAAAAATCAGGAATGTATTAATAAAATCAGCACGTATATAGAAGAACAGTTTAAGTACACTATCAACTCTCAAGAAAAGGTGTATTTACTGGTTCACATTAACAAAATTATTAAAAAAGGGGTTTAAAATGAAAAACAAAATAATGAAGGCTTTAGAAACTTTCGCTAAAGCAATGGTTCAGCCTTTAATGTATTTATCAGTTGCTGGTATCGTACTTGCAATTGGTGCATTACTGACTAACAGCACAATCACTGGTATGCTTCCATTCTTACAGTGGGGTCCAATCCAGGTTGTAGCTAAATTAATGTATGAAACAATGATGATGATCATCAATAACCTTGGTGTATTATTCGTTATCGGTATTCCAGCTGCATTAGCTAAAAAGGATAAGCATCAGGCTGGTCTTATCGGTTTTATCTCTTACTTAATGTATCTTAAGACTTCAAATATCTTACTAAGTGTTACTGGTAACATGGCTACTCCAAACCCAATGATCGGTTTATATGGTACAGGTCAGGCTACTATCCTTGGTATTCAGGTAGTTGATATGTCTGTATTTGGCGGTATCGTATTAGGTTGCTTAACTGGCTATGTTTTCAATAAGACTTGCAACAAGCAGTTTAAGGGCGCTATGACTATCTACTCTGGTGTTAGATATTCATTCTTCTTAATGATCATCGTATCTATCTGCTTCGGTTTCTTCGGCAACTATGTATGGCCGTTCGCTCAAAAGGGTATTTCAGCTCTTACATTATTCATCAAGAATACTGGTACATTTGGCTTATTCATCTATGGTTTCCTAGAAAGATTATTAATTCCTACAGGTCTACATCACCTTGTATATACTCCATTCCAGTTCACTGACTTTGGTGGTGTATTACAGCTTGGTGAAACAACTGTTGTTGGTGCATATCCAATCGCTATGACTGAATTAAATCTTCCAGTCGCAAAACTTTCTGAATCTATTTACTATAACTGCTTAGGCTTTGTTAAGATGTTCGGTTACATCGGTATCGGTTTAGCATTCATCCATACTGCAAAACCTGAAAACAAGGCAAGAGTAAAAGCTATGATTATCCCTCTAGTAATCACTTCAGTATTAGCTACTATTACTGAACCTCTAGACTTCATGTTCATCTTCGTAGCTCCATTACTATACGTAGTACACTCTGCATTAGCCGGTTTATTCATCGCTCTATTAAAGATCTTTAACGTAACTGCATTCTGTGGTGGTAACCTGATCGCTTCTACATTATTAAACTTAGCAGCTGGTGTTTCTAAGACTAACTGGCCAATGATGTATGTTTTAGGTCTAATTCAGATCGTTGTATACTTTGTAGTATTTACATTCTTAATCAAGAAGTTCAACTTCAAGACTCCAGGTAGAGAAGATGATACAGTTGATACTTCTAAGGATAAAGAACCTGCAAAGGCTGTAGATCTAAAGAGTGATATCGCTTCATTGGTTGCTGGTTTAGGTGGCAAGGAAAATATCTTAGCACTTGAAAACTGCTTTACAAGATTAAGAATCAACGTTAAGGATGCTGAAAAGATTAATGAAGAATTAATCAATAAGGCTCCTAACTCAGGTATTGTTAAAAAAGGAAATGACATTCAGGTAATCTTTGGTTTACAGGTTCCAGAAGTAAAATCTGCTGTAGAAGATTACTTAGCTAATTGCTAAACGAAAGGAATTTATTAAATGATTATTACAATTGTTGGTGGTGGTAGTACCTTTACAGCTGGTATTGTAAAATCTATCGCCCTAAGAAAAGATGAATTAGAAGTTGATGAAATTCGACTATTCGATTTAGATGCCGAAAGACAAAACAAGGTAGCTGTAGTAGTTAAATACGTTTTAGATGTTGAATTAAAGAGCGGTATTAAGCTAACAGTTACTACAGATAAAGAAGAAGCATATAAGGATGCTGACTTCATCTTCGCTCAGATGCGTGTTGGTAAATACGCTATGAGAGAAATGGATGAAAAAATTCCACTAAAACATGGCTGTGTAGGTCAGGAAACTTGTGGCTGTGGTGGTTTAGCATATGGTATGCGTACTATCTTCCCGATGATTGAAGTTATTGATGACGCTGAAAAGTGGGCTAAGCCAAGCTACTGGATTCTTAACTATTCAAATCCTGCTTCAATCGTTTCTGAAGCTTGCAGAAAGCTTAGACCAAATGCTCGTATCATCAATATCTGTGATATGCCTATCGCTATCATTGATGTAGTTGCTGCTGCCTTAAATATTAAGGATAGAGAAAATATCGTTTATGACTACTTTGGTCTAAACCACTTCGGCTGGTTTACTTCTATTGAATATAAGGGTGAAGACATCATGGGCAAATTACGTGACTACGTAATGGAACATGAAATCTTATTACCAGATGCTTACTTAAAGGATAAGGCTGCCTTAAATGTTAAGCCAAAAGAAGGTCAAAACCGTCATACAAAGGGTAGCTGGTATTATGTTTGGAAGGGTATCTATGAAATCATGGCTAACTTCCCTGAAACATTACCTAATACTTACTTAAACTACTACTTACAGTGCAAGGAATTTGTTGAACACTCAGATCCTACACATACTAGAGCTAACGAAGTAATGGAATCAAGAGAAAAGAACCTGTTTGATGGTATTGATAAATACCTGGAAACTGGTATCGTTGATGAAAAGACTTTCTATGCCGGCAGCCATGGTGACTGGATTGCTGACTTAGCAGTAGCTTTAAAGAATGATACTAAGGCAAGATTCCTTGTTATTACTGAAAACAGAGGCACAATTCCTAATATGCCATATGATGCAATGGTTGAAGTACCAGCATATATCGGTAAGAATGGTCCAGAAGTTATTTCGCAAAAGGAAATTCCTTTATTTGAACAGGGCTTAATGATGCAGCAGTTAAACAGTGAAAAACTACTTGTTGAAGGTTGTATTGAAGGCTCATATGAAAAGGTATTAAAGGCCTTCACATTAAATAAGACAGTTCCTAGTATGAATGTTGCTAAGGCTGTACTTGATGAAATGATTGAGGCTAATAAGGGTTTCTGGCCTGAATTAAAATAAGAGAAAATTGCTATCCAATGGGTAGCAATTTTTTTATTAAAACTTTTTAGCAAACTTTGTTGACAAGTGCTAAGAGTAGCGTTAAGATATTAGCAGATAAAGAAAAGGAGTGCTAAAGGAGGTAGTCGAATATGATGACACAAAGAATGGTTGAAATCCTGAAAGCGATTGTTGACGAGTTCGTAGATACAGCTGAACCGGTTGCTTCTAAGACTTTAGTCGACAAATATAAATTGCCATATTCAAGCGCTACAATCCGTAACGATATGGCAATCCTGGAAGCTGAGGGCTTTATTGAAAAGCCTCATACTTCAGCTGGTCGAATCCCATCTAATAAGGGTTACAAATACTATTGTGAACACTTATTGAATAAGAATATGGATGATGAGATCAAATATGCTGTCAGCAATATCTTCTCAGATTCAGGAATGAATGTTGAAGATTGCGTTAAACAGTCTTGTCGAATGATTTCTGATATGACTAACTTAACAAGTGGTGTCCTGGGTCCTAGCTCAAAGTCACAGACACTTGAACATATCTCAGTCTTCCCATTAGACAATAAGACAGCGGTATGTATCTTTATCACTAATACAGGTCATACGGAAAATAAAACATTTAATTTCCATGATGAAATCTCAGCTGAGGACATCAAGACTTGTACAGATATCCTGAATGATCGCTTAAAGGGAACACCAATTAGCGAACTTAAGGAAAAGCTGGAATCTATTAAACCGATTCTGGTAGGTAGTGTTAAACGACATGAAATGTTGTTTAATGCCTTCATTGGCGCCTTTACAAAGTTCGCCAGTGAAAAACTTTATTTCTCTGGTACCAGCAAACTGATGTACCAGCCGGAGTATTCAGATATTGAAAAGCTTAAAAACTTAATTTCAATATTTGATAATCCAGAAAGATTAAAGGAAGTTGTAGCCGTTGAAAATAACGATCCAAATATGACAGCTATTACCACAACAGGTGCTGAACTTATATGGAAAGATGATATGGCTATCGTTACTACCGAAATCAAGCTTAATCGTTCAGAAATCGGCCGTTTGATGGTAGTTGGTCCTAGACGCATGGAATACAATCGTGTTCTGGCATTGATGGATTTTATCTCAAAACAGATTGAGAACATTTATAAATAGAAAGGAAGCTCATGAAGAAAGAAAAAGAAGAAGTTAAGGAAACTGTTGAAGAACTTCCTGAAAGTGAAGACGAAATCCTTGAAGAAGAAGTTGTTGAAACAGATCCAAGAGATTTAGAAATAGAAAATCTTAAGGCAGAAGTTAATAAGCTTAAAAATGCTTATGCTATGGCTTATGCGGATACTGAGAATACAAAGAAAAGACTTGAGGCTGAGGCCTTAAATACCAAGAAGTATCGTATTCAGGGTTTCGCTACAGAAATCTTGCCAGCTATTGATAATCTTGAAAGAGCTCTGGCTTCTGGTAATAAGGAAGATCAGTTCTACAAGGGCGTCGAAATGATTTACAATCAGATCTTAAATGCTTTAAAGAATGAGGGCGTTGAAGAAATTGATTGCTTAAACAAGAAGTTTGATCCTAATTTCCATCAGTCAATTATGATTGAAAAGAAAGAAGGGGTTGAAGCAAATACTGTAATTGAAGTTTTACAAAAAGGTTATATGTTAAAGGATCGCGTGCTGCGTGCCAGCATGGTCAAAATAAGTGAATAAGGGAGGATATAAACATGAGTAAAATTATTGGTATCGATTTAGGTACAACAAACAGCTGTGTATCTGTAATGGAAGGTAAGGAAGCCAAGGTTATCACTAACCCAGAAGGCAATAGAACTACACCTTCAGTTGTAGCTTTCAAGGATGGCGAAATCGTTGTTGGTGAAGCTGCAAAAAGACAGGCTGTAACAAATAAGGACACTATCTCTTCTATCAAGAGAATTATGGGTTCTAAGGAAAAAGTAAGTGCTGCTGGTAAGGAATATACACCACAGGAAATCTCAGCTATGATTCTTCAGTACTTAAAGAAGTATGCTGAAGGCTATTTAGGTGAACCAGTAACAAAGGCTGTTATCACAGTTCCTGCTTACTTCAATGATGCTCAAAGACAGGCAACTAAGGATGCTGGTAAGATTGCAGGCTTAGAAGTTGAAAGAATCATCAACGAACCTACTGCTGCTGCTCTAGCATTTGGTATTGATAAGACTGATACCGAACAGAAAGTATTAGTATTCGACTTAGGTGGTGGTACATTCGATGTATCTATCCTAGACTTAGCTGATGGTACTTTCGAAGTATTATCAACTGCTGGTGATAACCATTTAGGTGGTGATGACTTCGATGAAGTTATCGTTAACTGGATGGCTGATGAATTCAAGAAACAGAACGGTGTTGATTTAAAGGCTGATAGAATGGCTCTTCAGAGAATGAAGGAAGCTGCTGAAAAGGCTAAGAAAGACTTATCTGGTACTTTACAGGCTCATATTTCTCTACCATTCATTTCAGCAAATGCTAATGGTCCTCTTCACTATGAAGCAGACTTAACAAGAGCTAACTTCGATAAGATGACTAAGCACCTAGTTGATAAGACTCTTGGTCCAGTTAGACAGGCTCTAAGAGATGCTGGTTTATCTGCTAGTGATCTTGACCAGGTATTACTAGTTGGTGGTTCTACAAGAATCCCAGCTGTACAGGAAGCTATTAAGGCAGAACTTGGTAAGGAACCAAACAGATCAGTTAACCCAGATGAAGTAGTAGCTATGGGTGCTGCTATCCAGGGTGGTGTTATCACTGGTGATGTACATGACGTATTATTACTCGATGTTACACCTCTATCATTAGGTATTGAAACTCTAGGTGGTGTTATGACAGTTCTAATCCCTAGAAACACTACAATCCCTACATCTAAGTCACAGATCTTCTCTACTGCTGCTGATAACCAGCCAGCTGTAGACATCCATGTATTACAGGGTGAAAGACCAATGGCTGCTGACAACAAGACTCTTGGTAACTTCCAGTTATCAGGTATCGCACCAGCAAGACGTGGTGTTCCACAGATTGAAGTTAAATTCGATATCGACGTTAATGGTATCGTTCATGTATCAGCTACTGATAAGGCTACTAACAAGTCTCAGGATATTACAATCTCTAACCCTAACGGTTTAAGTGATGAAGAAATCGAAAGAATGGTTAAGGAAGCTGAAGAAAACAAGGATGCTGATGAAAAGAAGAAGGAACAGATCGAATTAAAGAATAAGGCTGAACAGTTCATTTCTCAGATTGATGAAACTCTAAAAGAAGACAACCCTAATGTAACTCCTGAACAGAAGAAGGAAGTAGAAGCTCTTAGAGATGAATTACAGAAGGCTATCGACAACAACGATTACGATACTCTAAAGACTAAGCTTGACCAGTTAGAACAGGCTGCTCAGGCTATGGCTCAGGCTATGTACCAGCAGCAACAGGCTAATGGTGGCCAGGGTGCAGCTAACAACGACGATGTTGTTGATGCTGATTTCACAACTAAAAACTAATTAAGTGCGGTCATTTGACCGCTCTTACTCATAAGGAAAGGAAGGTAATTTATGGCTAAAAGAGACTACTATGAAGTACTTGGCATTTCCAAAGGTGCTACAGCCGATGAAATTAAAAGAAGCTATCGTAAGTTAGCCAAAAAATATCATCCGGATGTAAATAAGGAAGAAGGCGCTGAAGAAAAATTCAAGGAAGTAAATGAAGCCTATGAAGTTCTAAGTGATGAAAACAAAAAAGCTATCTATGACCAGTATGGACATGCGGGTCTGGAAAATGGCGGCATGGGCTCAGGCTTTGGCGGATTTAGCGGCGGCTTCGAAGATTTAGGTGATATATTCTCATCTTTCATGGGAGGAGGCTTCTCAGACTTCGGCTTTGGTGGCAGAAGTTCTAGACAGTCAGGTCCAATGAAGGGTTCTAACCGTTATCTGCAGATTGAAATTGAATTCCTTGAAGCAGTTAAGGGTGTTACAAAAACTATTAATATTGCGGTAGATCGCAAGTGTGAAAAATGTAATGGAACTGGAGCTAAATCTAGTTCTGATATCGAAACATGTTCAACATGTCGCGGTACCGGTAAGGTTACCCGCCAACAAAGAACCATGTTAGGCGTAATGCAGACGGTAGCTGATTGTCCAGACTGTAATGGTACTGGTAAGCGAATTAAGGCTAAATGTAGCGAATGTAATGGCAAGGGCTATAAGAATGTCAAAGAAAAAGTTGAGGTTAATATCCCGGCTGGTATCGCTTCAGGACAGCAGGTTAGACTGCAGGGCTATGGCGAACGTGGCTTAAATGGCGGTCCTAATGGTGACTTATATCTGGAAATCATTGTCAGACCTCATAAATTCTTTGTAAGAGATGGTAATGATATCTATATTGAAGTACCTATCTCAGCGGTAGACGCAACACTTGGTACAACGATTGATGTACCAACATGCAATGGCGAAGTTACTTTAAATATTCCAGCTGGCTCACAACCTGGTCAAAAACTAAGACTGGCAGGCTATGGTGTCAAGAGTCTAAGAGGCTCAGGCACAGGCGATCAGTATGTTCAGTTAAAGGTAGAAATTCCTACTAAGCTGACTAAGGAAGAAAAGGAACTTTATGAAAAACTGCAGGGTCACCATAAGAGTGAATCTGTATTTGAAAAATTTAAGAAAGCTTTTAAGTAAGGAGTAATCCTTACTTAAAAAAGCTCTTCAATTAGCACTTAAGTATGTAGAGTGCTAGAAAGGATATAAATATGAATTTTGAAACTATGACTGAAAAACTGCAAAAGGTCTTAATCAAGGCTCTTACTATCTGTAAAGATAATGGTAATCCTGAACTTACAAATGAACATATGATTAAAGCATTTCTTGATGATGAGGATGTTTTAAGTATTCTTTCAAAACTTAAAACAGATCTTAATCCCTTAAGAAACTGTACAAATGATTATATTGAAAAACTTCCTGTTAATAATGGCAACAGCGAACCTACAATCAATCGATATGTTATTGAATCCTACAATAAGGCCAATAAAGTATCTAAAGAAAAGGGCAATAAGTACCTTGGCGCTTTGGATTTCTTCTCATGTCTTTTATTCAATGATTCTGTATTCTGTAAGAATCTTAGAAAGTTATGCAACTTTAATGAAAAACAGTTAAATGAGGCTATTTCTAATTCCTATGGTTCTACTATTAACTCTCAGGAAGATGAAAACAATCTTAACCCATTAGAAAAGTATGGTCGTAACCTAGTTGATGATGTCCGTAATGGTAAAGTTGATCCGGTAATTGGTCGAGATGATGAAATCAGAAGAGTCATTGAAATCTTATCTCGAAAGACTAAGAACAATCCGGTTTTAATTGGTGAACCAGGTGTTGGTAAGACAGCGATTGCTGAAGGATTGGCCTGGCGTATCTTTAATGGCGATGTACCATTATCTTTAAAAGATAAAGATTTATATGAACTGGATATGGGCTCTTTGATTGCTGGTGCCAAATATCGTGGTGAATTTGAAGAAAGACTAAAATCAGTGCTTAAAGCTGTTAAAGACAAGGATGGTCAGATTATCCTCTTTATTGATGAAATTCATAATCTGGTAGGTGCTGGTAAGACTGATGGTGCCATGGATGCAGCTAACTTATTAAAGCCAATGCTGGCCCGTGGTGAATTAAAATGTATTGGTGCCACAACCTTTGATGAATACCGCCAGTATATTGAAAAAGATGCTGCCTTAGAAAGAAGATTCCAGAAAGTTACTGTTGATGAACCAAGTGTTGAAGAAACTATTTCGATTCTAAGAGGTCTAAAGGACCGCTTTGAAGCTCACCATGGTGTAAGTATCAAGGATGAAGCAATTATTGCTTCAGCCAGTTTATCAAATAGATATATAACAGATCGCTTCCTGCCAGATAAGGCCATCGACTTAATTGATGAAGCCTGTGCCGCCACCAGAGTTGAGATGGATTCGATGCCTACAGAACTATATGAGCTTGAACATAAGAAGAAACAGCTGGAAATTGAAGAAGTATCTTTAAAGAAAGAAACTGATGATGAAAAGGCTCTATTAAGATTAAAAGACTTACAGGATGATTTGGCAGAAGTAAATAAGAAATATGATGAACTTCATGAAAGATGGGTCAAGGAAAAGGCTTCTCTTGTGGGTGTTAAAACACTGAAAGAAGACCTGGAAAAGGCACGTCTAGAATATGCCAGTGCTGATAAGGAAGGGGACTTAAACAGGGCTTCTGAACTTAAATATGGAATTATTCCTAGCCTGGAAAAGAAGCTTGCTGAAGCCAAGGAAATCGATACTTCCAACAATATGCTTAAGGAAGTAGTGGATGAAGAAAGTATTGCCAAGGTTGTATCTAAATGGACTCATATCGAAATTGGCAAGCTGATGTCTACTGAAAGGGAAAAACTGCTTAAATTAGACGAAATTCTATCTGAACGTGTTATGGGTCAGGATGAAGCTTTAAACCTTGTCAGTGACGCTATATTAAGAAATAAGGCTAATATTGGTGATACAAACAG
This sequence comes from Erysipelotrichaceae bacterium, assembly GCA_030526485.1. Taxonomy (GTDB): domain Bacteria; phylum Bacillota_I; class Bacilli_A; order Erysipelotrichales; family Erysipelotrichaceae; genus Colivicinus. The sequence goes on from JAUNCS010000005.1 coordinate 55,367, forward strand.
ACCGATTGGTTCCTTCCTGTTCTTGGGTCCAACTGGTGTAGGTAAGACCGAAGTAGCCAAGGCACTTGCTGAACAGCTGTTTGATGATGAAAGCAAGATTGTCAGAATAGATATGTCTGAATATATGGAAAAGTATTCAGTTTCCCGTTTAATTGGTGCGCCTCCTGGCTATGTGGGCTATGAAGAAGGTGGCCAGTTAACTGAAGCAGTAAGAAGAAAACCATATTCAATTGTTCTGTTAGATGAAATTGAAAAAGCTCATCCGGATGTCTTTAATATCCTGTTACAGATACTGGATGATGGCCGTATCACTGATTCTAAGGGTGTAACTGTCGACTTTAAGAATACTGTTATCATTATGACAAGTAATCTGGGCAGTGAATTTGCCTTTGAAGAAAATAAGGAACTAAAAGCCAAGCAGTATGACAATACGATTAAAGCTGCCTTTAAGCCGGAATTTATCAATCGAATTGATGAAATCATCATCTTTAATCCATTAAATGAAGTAGTAATTAAGGATATCGCCAATAAGTTTATCAAGCAGTTGGCTAAGCGATTAAAGGAAAATGATATCAATATGAATATCAGTGATGCTACTTTAGCTAAGATCAGCAAGGATGGCTTTGATCCTTTATATGGTGCCAGACCTATGAAGCGTCATATTCAAAGAGAAATCGAATCAAAGCTGGCCAGATATCTGATAGCTAATCCTAATGCCCGCAATATCGAAATTGATGTAAATGACGATACATATACTATTAAGGACTTCTAAATGAAGTCCTTTTTCTTTACAATTAGATATATGGAAAAATATGCAAGTTCTGATTCATATTCTTATATTCTGGGCATCTCTTTAACAATCGAGGCTTTAAAGAAACTGCCAGAGAGAATGCTGAAGGTTTATGTATCTTCTAAGGCTATTAAGAATGAACAATATGAAAAACTGATAAATCTATGTAAGGAATATTCAATTCCGGTAATTGAAGACGACAGGGTGATTGATAAATTATCAGTCAAGGAAAACTGCTATGGTATCGGTGTCTTTGAAAAGTATCAAAGAGAACTGACAAAGGATAATCATATTCTTTTATATCAGTTTACTGACTATGGTGAACTGGGAACTATTATGCGTTCAGCAGTATCTTTTAATTTCACCAATATCATCTTAATTGATTCCAGGATCGATTACTTTGATCCCAAGGTTGTTAGAGCTTCGATGGGTTCAATATTCCACTTAAATATCAGGGAATATAAATCGATTGAAGACTATAAGAAAGACTATGATAATCATCTGATTCCTTTTATTTCTAATGGTGATACTGAATTGAAAGAATTAAATGTAATTAAGCCATATGGTCTAATCATTCCTCAGGTCTATGATGGCTTGGATAAACTATTTAAAAAAGGTGCTTATATCAAGCACCAGAACTTTAAGGAAATATCTTTATCTTCTTTAAGCAGTGTAGTCTTTAATCATTTCTATCAAAACGTAAATGATAAGTACATTTCTGACATAAAGGCAGATTAAGCTTATTATTTCTTAAATCATTTAAAGCATTTAAATATTTCTCATTATTAAGGATGTCTTTAAGACATTCTTTTTTTAGATTGCCAAAAGCATTTACACCATAAGGATCAAGACAACAGGACGTCACATCACCATTATGCAAGATAGCTATCTGAGACTTGATTCCCTGACAGCGTCCTTTATTACCTACATATTCATCACTCATATCCGGCCATTTAAAGAAGTTTTCAAAATAGATGTAGACCTTATCTTTTAATCTGTAGCTCCTTTGCTTAGAAGTTAAATCAAAGGAATATTTAGATTGTAAAGTATTAAGATAATTCTTTAACTTTAATTCAAGATTGTCATAATCATAAAAACGGATTTCAATAGCACAATCAGTATTTTCTTCAATAAGTTTATTTATAGTTTCATAATATTTTTCTTCAATATCGAGATTATTGATTGAATGCAAAGATACCGATAGTTTTCTTAAACACTTATGTTTTAAGATATCAGGATATTTATACAAAAGGGTACCATTTGTTACCAGCTGCAGCTTTAAATCCTTTTTATCTAAGATATCAAGAATTTCATTGACGTGAGGATGTAGAGTAGGCTCTCCTAAGACATGCAGATAGATATAGTCACATATTTCCTTGATTTGACTTGTATATTCATCAATTTCTTCCAATGACATAAAAGATTGTCCCTTGCTGTTGGTACAGAATGGACAATCCAGATTACAGGCATTAGTGATTTCTAAATAAATACGCTTAATCATCGACACTTGGGTTTTAAATATAAATTTATCTTTTCGTGGTTATATAAAGAAAGTAAGAAGTTCTCTTTGGAACCGGGATATTCTTTGTAAATACTGTGCAATAGTTCTTTAATATCCTGACGCTTGGTAAAACCATCATTTGGACAGCCTGATTTCATAATCGGGATATTTAACTGTTTAACAGTTTTCTTTATCTCTGATTCAAAGGCCAGGGCAAAGGGTCTGATAAAAGTAATTTCTGAGCTTTCCAGATACATAATGGGGTCAAAAGTTGAAATACGACCACCATATATCATATTCAGGAATAATGTCTCTACCGCATCATCACCATGATGACCAAAGGCCACCTTATTGCAACCTAGTTTTTTGGCAGCATTAATAACGGCACCTTTCTTTAATTTTGAACATAGTGAGCACTGAATTCTTCCATCTTTCAGATTCAGATTTAAGATATCAGCAATCTGTGAGTCTTCCGCATAGTAACTTAGATTATTATCCTTAAAGAATTTTAAAAGATCACTATCATCATCTTCACCAAAGTTCATATTGATATGAATACCAATGACTTCAAATTCCTTATTAAAAGTCTTTTTGGCCAGCAGTCTATAGATATTCATGCAGTAAAGAAGCAAGGTAGAATCCTTGCCACCAGATATACCAACGGCGATCTTGTCGCCGTCTTCAATTAAATTAAACATTTCATCGGCTTTTCGCATATAAGCCAGTAATTTTTTAACACTCATCTGTTCTATTATAACAAGATATCTTTTGTTATAATTTTGGCGTGGGAAAAATTATATTAGTAGATAAGCCAAAGGGAATTACTTCCTTTGATCTCTGCTTTAAAATGCGCAGAGTTTTTAATACCAAGAAAATTGGACATACTGGTACTTTAGATCCAAACGCCACCGGTTTAATGATGATACTGGTTGATAATGCGTCTAAGGCTAATCAGTTTTTAGTGACTGCCACTAAAGAATATATCGCTACTGTTAAACTGGGTATCAAGACCGATAGCGATGATATTGATGGCAAGATTTTAGAAGAAAGAGAAGAGACAGTTCCAAATAAGGAAGAACTTGTAAATACATTTAAGAAATTTATTGGTAAGTCAAAACAGGTTCCTTCAATGTTTTCGGCTATTAAGGTCAATGGCAAGAAACTCTATGAATACCAAAGAGAAGGCAAGACAGTTGAGATTGAACCAAGAGACATTGAAGTATTCTATATTGAACTTTTAGATATCACTGATGATGGTTTTATCTTTAAGACCAAGGTATCCAGTGGTACCTATATTAGAACTTTAGCTCAGGATATTCTAAATGACTTAGGTTTAATCGGTACACTAAGTGAACTTAGAAGAACGATGATTGATGATTTCAGTGTTGAGGATGCTTCGACTTTGGAAGAAGTATTAGAAGGTAAATATACAAATCTCAATGAAGCAGAAGTCTTAAGCAAGTATTACGATAGAGTAGAAATAAGAGATAGAAAACATGTAACTGATGGCAAGTCTTTAAGGCTTGAGGGTTATGGTGATACTGTTCTTTGTGTGAATAATGATGAAGCTTTAGCTATCTATGTAAGAGAAGAAGATGGCCGCTACTACTGCAAGCGAGGTTTATTATGATTCCTGTTTATTACTTTAAGGAAGATCTTGATATTCCAGCCAATGTAGCCTGTATAGGTTCTTTTGATGGTGTTCATAAGGGCCATCAGGAACTGATTAAAAGAACTATTGAACTGTCAGATAAAAACAGCCTTACACCAATGGCTATAACTTTTGATCCAGATCCCGCTGTGGTTATTGGTAATAGTGATCACTATGGCTTAACTGATTTAAACAGAAGGATTGAACTCTTTGAAAGATTTGGTATTAAGGGTGTTATTGTCATTCCTTTTGATGAATATGTCATGAAACTTAGTATTGATGATTTTAAAGCTAAGATTTTAGATAAATTAAATAATAAAATCTTAGTTTGTGGCTTTGACTTTACTTATGGCTTTAAGGGAATGGGCAATACCAAGACTTTAATAGAACAGGGCGTAGAAATCAGTGTTGTTGATGAATGTCTATATGATGGTCAAAAGATTTCTTCAACCAGAATCCGCAAGGAACTCTTAAATGGCAATATTGAATTAGCCAATGAATTATTAGGTTATGAGTACAACAAATAAGGAATTATTTCTTCAAAGAGCCAAGACTTATTTTGAAGAAGACTATGAAAGATTTATAAATGAATTAGATAAAAAGGCCAGTTCTGGTTTTTTTATTAATTCTAAAAAGGGTTTAAAAGAAGATATTCTTAAACTAGTAGACTTTGAATATACCGATTCACCTTTTAATGAAAACAGTTATTATCATAACTATGATTCCATTGGTAAGACTAAGGTCTATGAATTGGGCTTAATCTATCCTCAGGATGTTGAATCGTGTCTTCCGGCTTTTACACCTGATGTGAGTGATGTAAAGCTGGCGATCGACTTATGTGCTGCGCCTGGTGGTAAATCAATCAATATCTTAAACAGATTGGCTGATGATGCTTTACTAATTTCTAATGAGATCAACTATAAAAGAGCAGGTGCATTAGTTTCTAATCTAGAAAGAATGGGCCTAAGTAATGTGATGATTACAAATCTTAAGCCTGAGACTTTTACCAAACAATTTAGTGGCTGTTTTGATCTGGTACTATTAGATGCGCCATGTTCAGGTGAGGGTATGATTAGAAAGTATCCGGAAATTATGGATAACTATAATCTGGGCAATATCACTGATTTGGCTTCTGTTCAAAGTGACCTACTGGATACCGCTTATAAGCTCCTTAAAAAGGGTGGGCAGCTGGTTTATTCTACCTGTACATATGCTTTTGAAGAGGATGAAGATCAGATTAACAATTTCTTAAATAAGTACAGTGATATGGAACTTATTGAATTAAGCGATTTTAAGGACAATAAGGCCAAGTTAAAGGGTACTTTAAAGTATTCGCCTATTACTCAATCAGAGGGCCAGTATATCGCTTTATTAAGGAAAAATGAGGGTGATATAAAGACACCGAAGTATCGTAAGACTGTTAAGAATCAGGTAGTTGAAAAGTTTATCAAGAATAATATAAATATCGATAAATATTATCTTTACTCTATTGATAATCGCTACTATCTGTCTTTAACTGAATTATTGGACATCAGGGATCATATCCTTAATATGGGTGTCTATCTTGGAGAACTGGTAAAGGATAGATTTGAGCCAAGTCATAGCTTATACAGATCTAATCAGCTTTTCTTTAAAAATGTCTATGATTTAAATGATGATGAGTATCTGAAGTTTATCAATGGTCAGGAAATTGATTGTAATAATGATAATGCTTATTATCAGGTATCGTATAATAAATATAGCTTAGGATTTGGTAAATTGAGCAATGGCAAACTAAAAAACAAATATCCTAAAGGTTTAAGAAGGGTGGTATAATATTTACATGATAACTAAGAATGAAATTGGAAAAATTGACGTTACTAATAACGCAATTAATGATATTGCTAATGTATCAATCGCTAAAGTACAAGGTATCTTCTCAGTAAAGAAAGATGCTGGTATCGCTTCTTGTTCATTTAAGGATGATGTTCTAAAGATTGTCTTATCTTTAAAGGTTAAGCAGGGCTTGGATATTGTTAAGGTTTCTGGCAAGCTTCAAAGTAAGGTGCATGAAGCAGTACTGGAAATGACTGGTATTGACTGCAAGCAGATTGATGTTGATATTCAGGGATTTGTTACAAAATAAGCTTCGAAAGAAGCTTTTATTTTGGCCTTACAACTTCCTTATTTTTCTAGTATAATAGCTGTATGTCCATTTATATTGCAATTGATTTAAAGTCTTTCTATGCTTCCGTAGAATGTGTTGAACATGGCTTTGACCCACTTACAACCAATCTGGTTGTGGCTGATGAGAGTCGAACAGAGAAGACTATCTGTCTTGCTGTTTCACCATCTTTAAAGGCCTATGGAATATCAGGAAGAGCCCGTCTATTTGAGGTTGTACAGCGTGTAAATGAAATAAACAGACAAAGACTCATCAAGTGCAAAAAGTTTGATGGTGACTCTTATTTTGATAATGAAGTAAAAAATAATGACAAACTTGCTCTTAGCTTTTATATAGCTACACCAAGAATGGCTCATTATATGAAATATTCATCAATGATCTATGAAATCTATTTAAAGTATGTCTCTAAAGATGATATTCATGTCTATTCCATTGATGAAGTTTTTATTGATGTCACTTCTTATTTAAATACCTATAAGATGTCAGCTGAACAGCTGGCTATGATGATGGTAAAAGATGTCTATAATACAACAGGCATTACCGCAACCTGTGGGGTTGGTACCAATCTCTATCTGGCTAAGATCGCTATGGATATCATTGCCAAGCATAAAAAGCCGGATGAAAATGGGGTTAGAATTGCCTTTCTTGATGAGATGACTTACCGTAAAGAGCTATGGGAACATACACCTTTAACAGACTTCTGGCGTATAGGCAAGGGCATAGCCAATAGATTAAATGCCAATGGCATGTATTGTCTTGGTGATGTGGCCCGTATGTCACTTACTAATGAAGATAAACTATATAAGATCTTTGGCATAAATGCTGAACTTATCATTGACCATGCCTGGGGCTATGAATCATGTACCATCAAGGATATTAAGTCCTATGTGCCAATGTCTAATTCCTTAAGCAGCGGTCAGGTTTTAAAGGAACCTTATTCTTATGAGAAGACAAGACTGATATTAAAAGAAATGCTGGAACTATTGTCTTTAGATATGGTTGAAAAAGAAATAATGACCGACCAGATTGTTTTAATGATTGGTTATGATATCACTTCAACCAAATACTATGAAGGAGAGATTGTTAAAGACTTCTATGGAAGAGAAGTGCCAAAAGCAGCCCACGGATCTATTAATCTGGGTGAATACTGTTCTTCAGGTGAACTCATTACCAAAAAGACGCTGGAACTCTTCGATAGGATTGTTAATAAACAGTTAATGGTAAGAAGGGTCAATATTTCAGCTAATCATTTAATAAGAGAATGCGAAGTGAAAGACGAACCGCTTATCGTACAGACCAATCTTTTTGAAGATAACGCTTTAAAGGAAGCTGAATATAAGAAACATAAAGAGAAACTAAAGAAAGAAAAGGACATGCAAAAGGCTCTAATCAAGATACAGAAGAAGTATGGCAAAAATGCGGTGGTTAGAGCTAATTCCTTAGAAGAAGGGGCTACAACCCTGGAAAGAAATTCGCAGATTGGAGGACATAAGGCATGAGCCGTTTCGATGATATTATCAATTTACCTCATCCTGTTTCCAAGAAGCATCCAAGGATGTCCAACTACAACAGAGGAGCTCAATTTGCACCTTTTGCCGCTTTAGTAGGCTATGACAAGGTTATCGATGAAAGTGGCCGTATGACGGATGAAAAGCTGCTTCTTGATGAATATCAGATAGCGGAAATAAATACCATCTTAGTGCATCTTAAAGCCCATAAAAATGTTAGAATAAATATCGTCTACTTTAAAAAAGATGAGTTTAAAAAGGGTGGAAAATATCTTTCCAAAACTTGTAATGTTTTAAAGATTGATGATGATAATCAAACGATTATTTTAAGTGATAACACTATTATCAAGATGAATGATATTATGTCTATCACTCTAGAAAAGGAGAACTATGAATAAAGAAATTGTACAGACAATAGCCAAGGAACTTAAGGTTAAGGATAGTCAGGTTGAAACAGCCTTAAATCTGTTCCAGGAAGGAAATACAGTTCCTTTTATTGCCAGATACCGTAAGGAACAGACTGGCCAGTTAGATGAAGAACAGTTACTGTTTATTGAAAAACAATATCAGTATCAGATTAACTTAAAAGAAAGAAAAGAAGCGGTTATTGAACTGATTGAAGTACAGGGCAAACTTACTGATGAAATCAGATTAGCTATCAATAATGCTACTAAACTTTCTGAAGTAGAAGATTTATATCGTCCTTACAAGCAGAAGAAGAAAACAAGAGCTGCAACAGCTATTAAGAATGGTTTAGAACCATTCGCAGAAACACTTCTTTCTTTACCGGTTAACTTCAGTATTGAAGAAGAAGCTAATAAGTATCTTAATGAAGAAGTTAAAACAGCTAAGGATGCGATTCAGGGTGCTAAGGATATCATTGCTGAAAGAGTATCAGATGACGCTAAGCTTAGATGGAACTTTAAGGATATCATCTACAAGAATGGTTTAATCGTTACTAAACTTAAAAAAGATGCAGTTGATGAAAAGAAAGTCTATGAAATGTACTATGACTATTCTGAAAAGGTTTCTAATATTGCCAACCACCGTGTAATGGCCATTGATAGAGCTGAAAAAGAAAAAGTTATCACTTGTACTTTTGACTACAATAATGATCTTTTATTAGAAGAAGCTTTAAAGACTATCGTTACTAAGTCTACTGATGTTTATGAAGTATTAAAAGAAGCAGTAGCTGATGGCTTAGACAGATTACTTTTACCTTCAGTTGAAAATGAAATCAGAAGTGAATTAAGTGAAAAGGCTCATAATCAGTCAATTGAAATCTTCTCACTTAACCTGGAAAAGCTTTTATTACAACCACCTCTAAAGGGTAGAACAGTACTTGGCTTTGACCCTGGTTTCTACAATGGCTGTAAGCTGGCAGTATTAGATAAGACTGGCAAGATGTTAACAGTTGCCAAGATTTATCCATTCAAGAAGGAAAACTACGATGTAGAACCTTCTAAAAAGGCTTTATTAAAGCTGATTAAGGATTATGATGTTGAACTTATCGCTATCGGTAATGGTACAGCAAGTAGAGAAAGTGAAAAGCTGGTTTCTGAATTAATCAGAGAAAATGGCTTAAAAGTTAACTACGCTATCGTATCAGAAGCAGGTGCATCTGTCTGGTCAGCACAAGAAGCAGCCAGAAAAGAATTCCCTGATTTGCAGGTTGAAGAAAGATCAGCTGTTTCAATTGGTAGAAGACTACTTGATCCACTACCTGAATTAATCAAGATTGATCCTAAGTCAATTGGTGTTGGTCAATACCAGCACGACTTGCCACAAAAGCAGCTATCAACAAGACTTGATGAAGCAACTATGAAGGTAGTAAACAGAGTAGGTGCTGACTTAAATACAGCTTCTATTGAACTGTTAACTCATATTTCTGGTTTAAATGCGGGTATCGCTAAGGAAATCGTTGATTACCGTAATGAAAATGGCCGTTTTACTAACAGACAGCAGTTATTAAAGGTTAAGAAGCTTGGTCCTAAGGCATTTACTCAGTGTGCTGGTTTCTTAAGAATTGTTGATGGAGATGAACCACTTGATGCGACTAGTATCCACCCAGAATCATATAAGGTGGCTAAGGAAATCATGAAGGTTTGTGGTATTGATAAGCTTGGTGATGAAAATATCTCTTTCCCAGAAGAACTTATCAGCAAGATTGATGTTGATGAATATACTCTAAAGGATATTGAAGACGCAATCAAGGCTCCACTTAGAGACTATCGTGACCAGTTTGAAGGAGCTATCTTAAAGTCTGATGTCTTAGAAATTAAAGACTTAAAGATTGGTCAGGAACTACATGGTACTGTAAGAAATGTAGTAGACTTCGGTGCTTTCGTTGATATCGGTCTACATGAAGATGGCTTAGTACATATCTCTAGAATGTCTAGAAACAGAGTAATGCATCCAAGTGACATCGTTTCTGTTAACGATATTGTAAAAGTATATGTTTATGAAATTGATGAAGCAAAGGGTAGAGTTCAGTTATCTCTTTTATCACTAGAAGAACTGGCAAAAAGAGACGCTGATATGAAGGAACTTAAGTCTCGTAAACGTGCTTACAACAAGCCAAAACCAGCAAAGAAAAAAGAACCTAGCATGGATGAAGCAATGGCTGCATTAATTGCTAGATTCGGTAAATAAGAACTATCTAAGGATTGCATAACGCAATCCTTTTTCTTTTTAAAAAAACCTGAGTATTTAAACTCAGGCATCTTTTGCAGATACACTTGCTTAAGGAGATATCTGCTTATTAATTCTATCATTAAAAAAATGCAGTTTATATAAACTGCATTTTCATTAGCTCATTGAGATTGTTGTTGTAGCTGTATCGAAGTCATCTCTTGCACTTACTGTGATAACTTCATCAGCACCTAGAGCAGAGACATCAATAACAATGCTTGTACCATTGTTTTCAAAGCTTAGGGCACCACTGTTAGATGCGCTAGCAGACCAGGTAATAGCGCCTGTAGAATTAGCTGCACTGACAGTAACCTTGCCTTCAGTAATTGCGCCAGATGTTAAGGAAATCTTAACGGCAGGGGCACTATAGCAGGTGATCTTGAAGTTCATGGCTCTTAGTTCACTTTCCTTATTTCGGTAAGAAGAACCAATAGTATATGGAACATCATTGCAGGTAATTTCAATAGTACCAGCAGAATGTGTCGCATCAGCAATCTTTTCAATAATTTCGGCTTGAGCACCGATTTTTCTTAAATAATTAACAATTACATTAGGATCTGAATCAACAGGGATAGTATATGTTACTTCTTCATCTATTACCTTTACACTTGTATATTTCTGACTTGATGAAATATCCAGGTTTTCATAAGCGTAGAAGATACATACAGTGATTTCATCACCTGGTGAAGCAATTAAGTCATAGGTGTTAGATTCAGTTTCTGAAGTAACGGTATTTACGACATTACCATTAACCTTGATTTCAGCCTTGTATCTGATTGGGCCATATACCCAAGAGTAATCAAATAGTCGTTTACCTTCACATGGTAGTACAACACTGCCATCAGATCTCTTTAAGGAAATATCAATATTTTCTTCAGCTACCTTTAGTTTTTCTTCATCTGGGTACTTAGGCCAGTTAATAGTAAGTTTGGCTGTAGCCTTATCATAAGCGATAGTTGGGTCACTTGGAACTGATTCAACACTTGCTGACTTCGGATTAACTAAAGTAGCATATTCCTTTTTGATTAAACCGGTAGCCACATATTTTTCATCCATACCTTCAATAGTAGCAGCATATGGATAAGTGCCAAGGATATGAGTGATATTTACAAGTCCATCAGGCTTTGTAAGCTTGTGCGGAGTGCCGTAAGCCTTGACTGTCATATCCAGGATTGCATTAGTAGTTTTACCTTGGATGTTGCCCAGGTAGTCGCTTAACTGAATATATGAAGGCTTGTCTTTTTGAGCTCTTTCATAGCCAATCCAGGTAGCTACAGTATATTCACTGCTTGAGCCAACCATCCAGGCATCTTTAATAGCACCAACCGGAATACCATAAGATACACCTGAGTTACCCCAGTCAGTAGTACCAGTCTTGGCATATACCGGGTAATTATCAATTAAGATCTGCATCAGGTTAGCAAAGCCACCAGATACATTGGAATTTAATAGGGTAGTAATCTGGTAAGCAGCTTCTTCTGAAACTGTCTGTACCGGAGCATAAGTAGGGGTGATAGGGGCCTTGCCATTTAAGAATTCGATTCTTCTGATGGTATGAGGCTTGATGTAGTTACCGCCATTAATTAGAGCAGCTTGTGCACCAGCCAGCTGTAAACAAGAAATTTCCAGCTTATTACCGCCGATACCGCACTGAACATCAAAGTCTTCAAGGGCAATATCAATTCCCATCTTATTTAAATAATCAACAACATATTCGGAACCCTTTTTATCAATTACCGCCTGTAAAGTCTGAATAGCAGGGGTATTCAAGGAATTACCAAGTGCTGTTTTTAAAGTAACTTCGCCATTATAAACTCCTGAAGAGTTAGAGATTACATAATTAGTACCGGGATAAACAATCGGTTTATCAACTAAGACATGGCTTGTAGACCAGCCTAAATTTTCAAAGGCTAAAACGTAATCTAGAATTGGCTTAATAGATGAACCAGGCTGTTTTTTCTGGTCTGTCGCATGGTTAAGCAGTAATGAACCACCACCTGCATAATTACGACCACCAAGAATACCAACGATTTCACCAGTCTGGTTATTGATGGCGATTGAAGCAAATTCAAATTCATCATCAGGGAAGGAGATGCCTTCATAATTACCAGCCTGCATTGCGTCAATATTGGCTTGGATATCCTTATTCATTGCAGTATAAATCTTCATACCAGTTGTATAAGGATCTTGACCAGTAAGTTCATATACTTCCGCGATCACTTCATCAAGATAGGCCTGATAAGGTGAACCATTGTGATTAGAAGTGTTATGTTTCTTGGTTAAGTCAACCAATAAGTCTTCAACCTTGATTGCCTTAGTAAGTTCATATTCGGTATCACTGATATAGCCATGATAGTTCATTAAATATAGAACTTCATTTCTTCTTTGTGTAGCCAAATCCAGATTGTTGAATGGATTGTAGGCATTAGGAGCATTTACAACACCAGCAAGTAATGCTGATTCAGCCAGATTTAATTCACTGACATCTTTATCGAAATAGTATTCAGCAGCTTTCTGAACACCGCGGATATTGCGGCTGCCGCCAAAGTTTAATTTGTTTAAATATAATTCAAGAATAGCTTTCTTATTGATTTCATTATTCTTTTCCAGTTCCATCGCTAAGGCGATTTCCTGTACTTTTCTCGTTACACCGGAAACACCATCTCTACTTGCTTCCTGACCAGTCTGGTCATTTGAGAAGTAAGTATTTTTTACAAGCTGCATTGTGAAGGTTGAACCACCTTGAGCAAATGATCTTGTACGGATATTTGACAGGATAGCTTTAGTAAAACGTGGTACATCGAAGCCGTTGTGTTCAAAGAAACGTGAGTCTTCAACTGCGACAAAGGCATCAATTAATGAACTAGGCAGGTCATCATAAGAGATGTTTTCTCTGATTGTTAGACCAAGTTCAGCAACCACATTGCCATCCTGATCATAAACGATAGATGACTCGGAGTTGTTGAAATCACTGACCTTAAGTTCTGGTTTTGTCTTAAGCATATCGGTCATGATGAATAAACCGGTAGCTGCACCAATTAAGCCAAGTATAGCGATTATTGAAACAATAATAGCTAAGACATTGACCGTATTTATGGACTTTTTCGTTTTCTTCTTTTTAATCGGCTTTTCTTTAATCTTCTTATTCATTTCTAAACCTCATATATTTCTTTTATAACTCTTAAATAATCGCAGGGTTTCTGATAGCTGTATTTAATTTCATACCCATTTTCCTTAATCCATGAATATGGAAGTGACTTGCGATCAGCATTTTTGTAGTAATTCAAAAAGTCTTCAGCTTTTATTAAATAGTCAATGCCATAATGAGACATTCTGATAATGATAAAAGCTATAGCTCCGTGTCTTAAAACACCTTCCAAATGTTTGATCTGATGGGCATGAATGCAAGCGAAAGGAAAGGCAGTGGCACTGGCAATTTCCTTAGCTTCAAAGTCTATATATCTTCCTTTGTAAATGCCGTTATAATCGGTGGTACTTGGAAGCTTGAAATAGGCTTCGGTTATTTTTGCTTTATTTCTGGTTGGATAATCAACCTTAACTATCGTAATAGGGGTTGGCTTTTTGTGAATGATAGCTTCATCACTTGCCAAATAAAATGCATTAGATGTATTTATGTCTTCTTCTAATGACATTCCTCTATTTGAAACACTCGTTTTGACAGTATTTATTACTGTTTTTCTTTTTCCATTAGGGTAATTCATAAAATTTACCTAATAAATTATATAATAACTACTATTAAATATCTAATTTTGTTCTATAGTGGGACAAGTATGTTAAAATGTAAATGGAGAATTTTTTGCTATGGAAAAATTAAATTTAACGCCACAGGAGATCTTGGATAAACAATTTAATGTAGATTTTAAGGGCTATAATGCCGATGATGTCGATGCATTCTTGGATAAGGTTCTTGATGACTACTATAAATCTGAAGATAATGTGCAGGAATTATTAGATTTTATTACAAGCTTACAGGAAGAACTAAAAGCAACTAAGGCCAGAGTTACTGAACTGGAAACTCAGCTGGAAGGTCAGAAGAAAGTCTTTGACTTGTCTAAGACAACCACTTATAGTTCTGTCGATATTCTAAAGAGAATTTCTCGTTTAGAAGAAAAACTTTATAACAAATAACATCAGGCAATCGCTGGGAAACCAGAGGAAAGTCCATGCTCGCACAGCCTGTGATGGCTGTAGTGTTTGTGCTAAGCCAATAAATAAGCTTAGGTAGTTAATAGCTAACGGCTGGTGTAATTCCTAAGGGCAACTATGGAATGAACCTGTAAAAGTGTCAAAGAGACGATACTGATAGAAATATCAGGAGTGGAACGTGATAAACCCCGCAAGCGAGAAACCCAAATTTGGTAGGGGAATCTGAATAGTGAATCGAAACGAATTCAGGCTAGAAATAGAGATAAATGATTGCTTAATACAGAACATGGCTTATTAATGTTATTTATATAGAAAAAGACGAAAGTCTTTTTTTCTTTTGTCTCGTGATATAATTTCAAGTATGAATTTACCAAATAAATTAACAGTTATAAGAATTATTCTGGTACCATTCCTGGTACTTGTATGGCTATTCCCATACCACTTGTTTAATGTAACATTCCCAACATTTGTCTTTGGACCTGTTTCATTAAATCTATTAAATCTTATTGTATTAGCAATCTTTGCAATCGCCAGTTTCACCGATTTCCTTGATGGCAATTTAGCCAGAAAGAACAATCTGGTAACAACTTTCGGCAAGTTTGCTGACCCAATAGCTGACAAGCTATTAGTTAATACTACTTTAATCATCCTTTGCTACAAGGGTATTATCCCGGTAGTACCGGTTGTGATTATGTTGGCCAGAGATACTATTGTTGATGGCTGTCGTATGATAGCTTCCCAAAATGGTGTAGTTGTAGCCGCTGGCATCTTAGGCAAGCTTAAAACAGTATTACAGATGGTAGCGATTATTGTGGCTTTATTAAACAATTTACCGTTTGAACTTATTTCTTTACCGGTTAAAGATGTTCTTATCTGGTTTGCGTCATTTATTTCTTTATTGAGTGGATATTCATATTTCTCACAATTAAAAGAATTTATTTTCGAAACAATGTAGGATTTTTTTAAAAAAATTGCAATAAAGATGTAGGAGGTAAAAATTATGGCAAAAGAAAAAGCGGTAGAAATTTTGACTGATGATAAAAAAGACCAATTATTAAACGAAGCACTAAAGCAGATTGAAAAACAATACGGCAAGGGTTCAATCATGAAACTTGGTGATAGAGCTAATGTAGAAGTAGATGCTATTTCGACAGGTTCTTTAGCTATTGACTATGCTTTAGGTGTAGGTGGTTTACCAAGAGGCAGAATCATTGAAATCTATGGTCCTGAATCTTCTGGTAAGACTACTTTAGCTTTACAGGCTATTGCTGAATGTCAAAAGACTGGCGGCAAGGCAGCATTTATTGACGCTGAACACGCAATTGACCCAAGATATGCTAAAGCACTTGGCGTTGATATTGATGAACTAATCCTTTCTCAACCTGACTCAGGTGAACAGGCATTGGAAATTGCTGAAGTACTAATCAGATCTGGTGCTATTGAACTTATCGTAATCGACTCAGTTGCAGCTCTTGTTCCACAGGCTGAACTGGATGGCGAAATGGGCGATTCAAATATTGGTTTACATGCAAGACTGATGTCTAAGGCTATGCGTAAGCTGGCTGGTGCAATGAATGCCAATAACTGTACAACAATCTTCATTAACCAGTTAAGAGAAAAGGTTGGCGTAATGTTTGGCAACCCGGAAACTACAACTGGTGGTAGAGCTTTGAAATTCTATGCTTCTATCCGTATGGAAGTAAGAAAGTCTGAAGCTATCAAGAATGGTTCAGAAGTTGTCGGCAATAAGGTTAATGTCAAGGTTTCTAAAAACAAGGTTGCTCCACCATTTAAGGCCTGCCAGGTTGAAATCTACTATGGAGAGGGCATTTCTCATCTTTCAGAAATCATTTCTTTAGGTGTTGAGTTCGGCATTATTGAAAAGGCTGGTTCATGGTTCTCTTATAATGGAGAAAAGATTGGTCAGGGTGCTGAAGCCGTTAGAGCTTTCATTAAGGCTAATCCTGGTTTAGATGTAGAAATCACTGAAAAGATTAAACAGGCAATGTATAAGAAAGAAGATTAAGACGCTAAAAGCGTCTTTTTCTGTATTTGAATAATTCCGAATACGCTTACATTCAATTGTGAAAAAGGGCTATTTTGTAGTAAAATAAATTTCGGGTAATACCACAAAAAGACAGTAATAGGGGGAAAAGTTATGGAAAATATTAACTTAACTTCCGTTTTATTAGGTTTAATTGTTGGAATTGTTATTATGGTCATTGTTAATGCCCTGGGCTTTAATAAGGCCAAAATGAAGGCCAACAGTGTCTTAGAAGAAGCTGAGAACCAGGCTAAAAACACTATCAAACAGGCGGTTTTAGATGGTAAAACTCAGGCTTATGAATTTAAACTTCAAGCTGAAAAAGAAATCAAAGAAAAAAGATCAGAATTACAGGATCACGAAAACAAGATTCTTAGAAGGGAAGATTCTTTAAACTTCAGAGATGAAAATCTTACTGCTAAGGAAAAGAAACTTGACGAAAAACTAAGAAGAGCTGAAGACAAGGCTGCACAACTGGATAAAATGGAAGCTGACTTACAATCAAGAATTGATGGTCAGATTGCGCTTTTAGAAAGAGTTTCTAATATGAGTCAACAGGAAGCTCATGATGAATTGATGGATGCTGTTTCCAAGAAAATGGAAAAAGAAGTCGCATCTTATATTCATGAACAGGAAGAAGAAGCTAAGAGCCGTGCAAGAGAAAATGCGAGAGAAATCATCGCTACAGCTATCCAGCGTTACTCACAAGAAGAAACTATTGATAGAACTATTTCGGTAGTTGCTCTTCCAAGTGAAGAAATGAAGGGTAGAATCATCGGTAGAGAAGGTAGAAATATCCGCGCTATCGAACAGGCTACAGGTGTTGATCTGATTATTGATGACACACCAGAAGCTATTACTATTTCATGTTTTGATCCAATCAGAAGAGAAGTTGCTAGATTAGCACTTGAAACTTTAATTAAGGATGGCCGCATTCAGCCAGGCAGAATTGAAGAAGTTGTTAATAAGGTTTCTAAAGAAATGGATGAAAATATTCAGAAGTATGGTGAAGAAGCTTGCTTCAAATTACAGATTGGCCGTATGGACAAAGAACTTGTTAAGCTAATCGGTAGATTAAGATATAGATATTCATATGGCCAGAATGGTCTTGAACATTCTATGGAAGTAGCTACTTTCGCTGGTATTATGGCTGCTGAACTTGGTTTAAACCAGTCTTTAGCTAAGCGTGCTGGCTTACTTCATGATATTGGTAAATCAATTGACTTCGAACAGGAAGGTACTCATATTGAACTAGGTGCCAAGGTTGCAAAGAAACATGGTGAAAATGATGTTGTAATTAACGCTATTGAATCTCACCATGGTGATGTTCCACCTAAGGGCATTATCCCTTACCTTGTAGCTGCTGCTGATACTTTAAGTGCTGCTAGACCTGGTGCAAGATATGAAGGAATTGAAAACTACATCAACAGATTAGAAAATCTGGAAAAGATTGCTAATGAATATGATGGTGTAGATAAGGCGTTTGCTATTCAGGCTGGTCGTGAAATCAGAGTAATGGTTCATCCTGAAAAAGTAAATGATGAAAAATGTGTCTTATTAGCTAGAGATATTAAGGAACGTATCGAAAACGAACTGACATATCCTGGTCAGATTAAGGTAACTGTCATCAGAGAGATGAGAGCTAACGAAATTGCTAAATAATGAAAATATTATTTTTAGGTGATATTGTAGGTAAAAAAGGTCGCGAAGTAATTCGCGATTTTTTGCCTCTTATAAAGAGAGATTATAATCCTGATTTCACTATCATGAATGCTGAAAATGCCGCTCATGGCAAGGGATTAACCATTAAGATTTATAACGAATTACTAAATTATGGTGCTGATGCACTGACTATGGGTAATCACACTTTCTCTAAGAAAGAAATTCTTCTTCACTTAGATGAAATGGATAAACTGATCTGTCCAGTTAATCATATTGATGGGATGGGTGAAGGCTATCGTATATTTAAGGTCAATGACAAGAAATTATGTGTTATTAATGTCTTAGGTCGTCTGACTCAGGAAGAATATACTACAGACCCATATGAGGCCTTGGATGCGATCTTTGAAGATACTAAAGATTTAAATATCGATATGTATTTTATTGATCTGCATGCTGAAGCTACGGCAGAGAAAAGGGTACTTGCCGAAGTATATAAGGATAAATGTATTGCAGTACTTGGTACACATACCCATATCCAGACAGCTGATGAACAAATTCTAGATGGCTGTGCCTTTATGAGTGATGTTGGAATGTGTGGCCCATTTAATTCAGTTATAGGACGCGATATTGATGAATGTATCCGTAAGATGGTTTATAAAGAAAAAACCCGCTTCACTGTCGCAGAAACTGACCCAGTATTATGTGGAGCTCTAATTGAAATTGATGATGAAACAAACAGGGCTATTAATATCGAAAGAATTCAAATAAGACCAAAAGATAAAAGAATCTAATATCTATTGAAAATCCGAGACTAATCTCGGATTTTTTTATTTGAATATTGTATTGTCTTCTTTTGGAAACTTCAGTTTCATAATCAAGTCAAGTATCTAATCCCCATTTGCATAATTATAGGAATTCAATAAGTGTCTTAAATCAGCTATTGAACATTTACTGTTTTGTTTGTTGATGATAGTATCTCCATCAAATTTACAATCAATTGAAAAGACAAGTTCATTAAAGATATCTTCCTGTATCTTCTCAATTCTTTTAGAATAGGCAATATCTTTATTAGACCATTCTACTTCATCGTTATAAGCTCCAAATGTGCCTATAAGAGCTCTGTTAATGGCTAAATAA
>JAUNCS010000041.1 GCA_030526485.1 Erysipelotrichaceae bacterium
CTATTAGAAGACCTGCTATTAAACAGGCGATAGAAAGTACAGTATAGGAATAAGCTTTAATATTATTTTCGGGAGAGATATCACTGATAGCAAATTTCATATCAGTAAAATTTGTTTCTCCTCTATCTGGAAACGAATTATTGCCCTTGGTCGGGAAGGAGTTACCTCTATCAGGTAAGGGGTTATTTCCTTCAAAAGGATTAAAGTCTCCCATGTCAGACATAAAGGAATTAGAAGAGTTTTCTTTTCCCTTATTCATACTCATGCTTCCCATATCCGAAAGATTTAAACCATCGGTTTCAACTGCTGTATTATCGTTGTTTAACTGTCTTTTAACCGCTTCACTTCTAAGTTCAATAAAGCTGGAAATAGTATTTACAGCCGTTTCAAATTCTTCACTTGTACAGAATTTTGTTGGATCTTTATCTACATAATCTTTAATCAATTCGTATGTATCTTTAATCAAATTTTGTATCTTTCCATTGTTTAGATAGTCTTCGACAAATTCATTAAAAGTATCATGATACAGATTGATATATTCTTCATTTGAGAAGATCCAGCCAAACATTGGCCTGTCATCTAAATCACTCACAGGATTATCAATGGAGTCATTTATAGAAGATGAGGCATTGCCCATAAAAGTACCAAAGGCCAGGTTATAGTCCCAAGGTATCATGGATAACTGTCCATCTTTTTCATATAAGTAGTAGTTATGAATCATTGAACCGGTATAGCTGTCGCCATTGACCACAAAGTTATGGACAACAAAGTAGCGTATTACTTCTTCAATATCAACTACTTCATTTATGTCTGTATATTCATTCAACTGCTTTAAAGACGCAATCAATCGCTCCTTGTCCTTATCAGTAATATCGGTTTTAGCGCTGTCAAAGATATTGGCATATGAAGAAATATTGTCGTCAATATATTTAAGTTTTACATCATCACTGCCCATACCAAAGGACATCTTAGGCATCCCACCACTCTGTTCAGGCGGATTTCCGAAAGGGTTATTTCCTATGTCTGGCATTCCCTGCTTTGCTGGAAAACTGGAAAAATCTTTTTCTGATAATTCTTCAAAATCAAAGTCATCCATATCAAAGCCCATACCATTGCCTCTTCCCCCACCAAAGCTTAGACTGTCAGGCTTATAGAGTTCACCATAATCTGCACCATAGTTTCTTTCAAGAAAGGCTTCTTCAATACCTTCAACCGCCAGGTATAAACCCCAGTCTTCGCCATTGACTGTAATGTAGCTGTAGCTGCAAAGTGGACTATCAACACCAAAGTCTGTCATTAACTGGTAGACCAGATAGTCCTTCATCATGGTATTGTCCTGTATCAGGTTATTAAGACAGAGTTTATCCAAACCGTGGTAGGACTTGTTTTTATCGTAGTGATCAAATTCCAGTTTGAAGGAATATCTTTGTGAGCCCATACTTTTGACATTGCTTAAAGAAGTATTGCCCTTAGCACGGATAGCGACATTGGAATACTTTTCACCATCAATTATTACTGAACATAATGAGTATTCTTCGCTTTCACAATTTTCAATAAACTTATCCCAGTCATCCATGATGATATCAATCTGATGTACGGTTTGATTATCAAATAGTGTTGTCTGATAGACGGGTACATTTTCTTTGGTAATCGCATTTAGATGACCGCTTCCCATAAACAGGAAACACAAGACAATACCGACAACGATAAAGACTATACAGATCTTATCGATATATTTACTTGTCGACATATTTAACCCATATATTCGCCATTGTAGCTGACAAGTATTGCACTGTTTACTCCCGGGATATTGACGATATCGTTGATGAAGTCGGTCTTTTCATCTTTTAAGCGGATTTCCAGATTGACTTCAATCAAGTTATTTTGAACGGACTTAGACTTGATAACTGTCTTTTCGCAATATTCATTTAATACAGAAACGGCCTTGTTTTCGCTGTTGGAGTCGGTACATGATAGAACAAAGATATAAGGTGTCTTATAAGTCTTCTTATTTACAAAGACAATCAGAATTAAGCCAATTACCACACTGCCAATGACAGCTAAAGGAATCATACCAGCGGCTAAAATAATACCGGCTGCAATAGACCAGAATAAGAAGGCAATGTCCAGAGGTTCTTTAATTGCAGTTCTAAATCTAACGATGGAAAGGGCGCCCACCATACCAAGGGACAGGACGACGTTAGATGTAACAGCCAGTATTACTTCAGCAGTAATCATAGTCAAGGCAATCAGAGTCACACCAAATGATGATGAAAACATGACACCCTGAAAAGTCTTTTTATAGACATAGAAAATAAATAAGCCAATGCAGAAAGCCAGGACTAGTGTTAAGACCATATCAAATGGTGAGATAGCAGTAATTTTATCCAGAAAGCTGGATTTGAAAATATCATTAAATGTCATAATTTACTCCTTTTTATTTAGCCGTAGATACGGCATCTTTCATATTTTGAGAATGCAGAAACGTGTCTGCCGTTGATGCTTACAGCATCTTTAATAATGTCTGGAAGATACTCATCCCATTTGACTTCCAATATGTATATGGGATCACCAGCACTTAGTGTAAGTACGTCTTTATTTAAGAAATCATTTCTAAATTCACCAGTTCTGATATCGTAATCAATGGTAACTCTGACATTACCAGGACCATAGATATAGGGAATACGTGAATAGTCAACGATTGTCTTGGGATAAAGACCCTGATACTTCATCTTGGTATAGAGTTCCTTACAAAGTGGCCTATCACTATTAATCAGCCAATTGATATCTCTGTTTAGAATCTTTAAAGCTTCTTCTTTAGTGACCACACAACTCTCTTTTGAACAGAGACCGTTTATCTTACTTTTCTTTTCTAAAACGATATAACTTGTATCGTTGTTGTAGAAACGGATACGGAACTTTTCTCTTTTATTGACGCCGTCAATCTTTTCTTTTAAAGCCTTGTCATAAAGATTATCAAAATAGATACTGCGGATTTTATAGATACCATTAATGGTATGAGTATCACTTTTCATAACTGCTTTTAGACGGCTTTGCAGAATCAGGGAATCAAGATAATTGATTTCATGTTTGTATTCGTGGCGGTATTTCATGTCTGCTCCTTTCTTTTTTCTGCCTTCAGTATATGAATGCTTCCTTAATTGATACTGAAAAAGCCTTAAAAACTTTTTTCAGTTTTATTTAAGGAAACTTGGTTATTATGGAGTTATGAAGATTCTGATTATAGAAGATGAAAAACTTTTGGCTCAGTCAATTGCCTTACTATTAAAACGTAAGGGCTTTGATGTGGAATGTGTCTATGATGGCAAGACCGGTGAGGAATATGCCTTATTAGGTATCTATGACTTGCTGATAATGGATGTGATGATGCCTGAACTCAATGGTTTTGAACTGGCTAAAACAGTCAGAGAAAAAAGAGTTACGACGCCAATATTAATGCTGACAGCCAAGTCTGAAGTCGAAGATCGCATTAAGGGCTTAAATGCCGGTGCTGATTATTATCTGACCAAGCCTTTTGACAGCAGAGAATTACTGGCTTGTATAAATGCCTTATTAAGAAGACAGGGCAATGAAGTAGATGAACTCTCTTTCGGTAATACCAGTCTTGATTTATCGACCTGTATTCTTCAAGCCAATGATAAAAAAATCAGACTGAGTGACCGTGAATTTGATATGATGCGTTTTCTTTTACAGACCAAGGAAAAGAATATTTCTAAAGAGCTTTTATTAGTTAGAATCTGGGGTTTTGATTCCAATGCTACTGAAAACCATGTTGAAGTTTATATTGGTTTTTTAAGAAAGAAACTTTTGAGTATTGGTTCAAATATCAGGATTGAGGCCATTAGAAGACAGGGCTATCATCTGGAGTTAATTGATAATGATTAAAAAGCTGCGTCTAAAATTTATTCTTATAAATATGAGTATTGTCACACTGATGCTGGGACTTATTTTTAGTATGCTTTATTTTTCAACGGCTAATAACCTTGAAAAGGAAAGTATAGAAATGCTTAATGAAATAGCAGAAAATCCCCGTGCTTTAATGTCGCCAAACAAGCGTGATGATATCTATCTTCCTTACTTTTGTGTTGTGACTAATCGTACAGGAAATATTGTCGAGATGGCTGGTGGTTTCTATGATTTATCTGATTTAAATATGCTTCAGGGAATTCTTGAAGAAACAGTTAATACCAATACTTACAGCGGTGTCTTAAACGACTATAATCTACGCTTTATCAGGAGTGTAAATCCTCTTGGCCAATATTTCGTTTATCTTGATATCAGTGGTCAAAAGGCTATTTTGAATGGTTTACTTAAAACTTTATTATTGACGGGCTCTGTCGCTTTTTTGATTTTCTTAGGTATCAGTTATTTATTGGCTAAATGGGCGGTTAAACCGGTTGAAAAGGCCTTTAATCAGCAGAAACAGTTTGTGGCTGATGCTTCCCATGAATTAAAGACACCTTTAACAGTAATACTGACCGATACCGAATTATTAAAGGACAGTGATGAAAGTGAAAAAGAAGAATTGACCAATAGTATTTCTTCAATGGCCAAGCAGATGAGGGGTCTGGTAGAAGAATTGCTTGATCTGGCCAGAATTGATAATGGTACAGCAGCAGACAATTTTACAAGGATTAACATGAGTTCTATTGTAGAAGAATCAGCTATGACTTTTGAACCATTGTTCTTTGAAAAAGAAAAGAACTTCACCTATGAAATCGATAAAGATATTTATATTAATGGTAATGAATTACATATCAAACAGTTAAGTGATATTCTTCTGGATAACGCTGTTAAATATGCAAATGGTGAGTGCAGCTTGTCTTTAAAAAAGAATAATAAGAAGTGTTTATTAACTGTAAGTAGTCAGGGTGAAAAGATCAGTGATGAGGATTTAAAGAATATATTCAAGCGTTTCTATAAAGTTGATAAGGCCCGTACTTCCAATAATTCCTATGGACTGGGTCTATCTATTGCGGAAAATATCGTTAAGGAACATAAGGGCAAGATCTATGCGACAAGTGAGAATGGCGTAAACTCTTTTTTTGTGGAACTAAACACTTATAATAAGGGTAGATGTTAGGAGACACAATAATGACAGACAAGATACTAGAAACACTGAAAGAAAAGTATCGGTTGGAAGAACTAGATACCAAGGGTTTCTCTAAGCTAAAGGCCAATGGGATGAACTTTAATATTGAGGCTTACTATGCCAGGGGCTTGGGACATGTTTCAATCATGAAAGCTCAGGGTTTCTTCGGCCTCATGAAAATGGATACTTTGATCATTGTGCCAAAAGAGAAGGATTTGCCCTTATACAGCTATGACCGTATCTATGCCATGGGCAATGATACTTTGATTGTTGAACTGTATGATACGCAAATCAATAAGAATGATTTATCTTCATTGGAAGATATTAAGAAGGAATATTCTGACTTGAGTGAAAGAGATCCGGGTGAACACTGGTATGACTCTATTAAACTAAGTGAAAGTATTTCCAAGAAGGCTAAGAAAAACGATTCATCAAGATTTGATGAATTAACTATTAAGCACTTTAAAGCTTATTTAAATGTGGAAGCGGATATTGTGAATGATAAGGATAAGAAACTTGAATTATCTAATAATTATGTTGATGGCTTATTAAATCAGGGTGGTCCTTCAACAGATGTCTTCATCAAGAAGTTTAGCAAGGAAAAGACCACACAATTATTTAAAGAAGTACTGTTTGGTACAGGACTATAAAGATGACTCCAGTTCTTTTGAATTGGAGTTTTATTTTTGGGTAATGGTATAATTTAGACAGGTAGATGTAATACATAATAATAAATAATTTTATAAGACCAGGAGGTACAATATGGGCTTACTAAAGAAATTCGTAGATAAGGGCTTAGACTCTTTATCTGAAGGTGTAGGTGAAGGTATTAAAAAAGGTGTTGGTGAAGCGGTAGGCAAGGTAGCTAATCAGATTGCCAAGCCAATGGCTGAAAAGGTTGGTCAGGCAGCCTATGATAATATCAACGCAACTGTTGGTGCCTTAAATGATACAACTAAGGCTATCAATGAAAATCGCGAAGAAATCACCAAGGCTACTGGTATGGAAATTCCTAAAACTGAATTGAATGCGGAAAGTGCTGGTTCATGGATGGAATCTATGACAAATCTTGCTACCGAGATGAGCAAAAATATCAAGCACTGCGATATGTGTGGGGCTGATGTGCCAGCTAATAATGCTTTCTGTCCAGAGTGTGGGGCAAAACTGGGAAGTGAAACCGTAGCTGATCAGCATAAGTGTCCAAAGTGTGGCAAGCAGAATGTCCTTGAAACCAAGTTCTGTACTGATTGTGGTACAGCCCTGCCTTGGTATCAGAAACAGCTTGATGAGGAAGCTGCTCAACTGGAAAAGGAAAGACAGCTGGAAGAAGAAAATATCAGCAGGCGCAAGGAAAGAGAAGAGGAACTAAGAAAAGAGGCTTTCGAAAAGGCTAAGGAGGCATCAGATAAGGCTAAAGAAGCCTTAAAGGTTGGCTCTGATATGCTCGGTTCTTTCTTCAAGAAAAAATAAGCAATTGGCTATCTTAGGATAGCCTTTTTTGTTACATTAGAGATAGTGATTAGGAGTAATTTTAATGGAAAATATTAGAATTCAAGATGACTTATATGAAGTAGTGAATGGGAAATGGTTAAAGGAAGCTGTCATTCCCGAAGATAGACCAACTATTGGCGGCTTTGCCTCATTGGCAGTTGAAGTAGAAGAAATTATGATGGCTGATTTTAGAGCCTTTGGCAAGAATGAAAAGACTAGTGATATTACAGGTGTGAAAGACGCCATTAAGCTGTATCAGAAGGTCTTGGATGTTGAAAAGAGAAATGATGCAGGTATTAAACCTTTAATGCCTTTATTAAATAAAATTAAGGATTTGCACTGTCCTAACTGTTTAAACAGAGAGGCCTTAGAACTTACTTATGAAGCAGTTAATCTGCCTTTTGACTTTGGAGTAGTGGAAGATATGGACGATGCGACCAAGCATTCTTTTATCATCAAGGGTCCAGATACTATTCTTCCTGATACCAGCTATTATGGTACTGAAGAAGGTGAGGCTTTATTAAATGTCTATAAGGATATGGCCTTAAAGCTTTTAAACTTTACTGATTTAAGTGAAGAGGAAAAAGAAGTATATATCAATGACTGTCTGGCTTTTGATGAACTGCTTTCTAAAGAAGTTAAGTCAGCAATTGAATGGGCTGATTATGTAAAGAATAATAATCCACTTGAACTGGATAAGGCGATTGAATATCTAAAGCCCTTTGATTTAAATAAATTATTAAAGAATATCTATGATGAACAGTTACCAGAAAAAGTAGTAGCTTATGATTTAAAGGCTATTGAAAACTTTAAGAACTACTTTAATTCAGATACTTTTGACTTATATAAGCACTGGGCTTATGTGACAACTTTGATTAATAAATCTTCACTCTTAAGTGAAGAGATGAAGTCTATTTCAACTATCTACAGTAGAAGTCTGACTGGTGTTGAAAAAGATCCAAGTCTGGAAAAACAGGCTTATCAGATTGCTTCAGGGGTATTTAGTGAGCCCTTAGGTATTTATTATGGTAGAACCTACTTTGGTGAAGAGGCTAAAAAGGATATTGTTTCTTTAGTTAAAAGAATAATTGAAACTTATAAGAAGCGTATTGAGAATAATACTTTCTTGGAAGAAGCTACTAAACAGAAAGCTATTCTTAAGTTATCTACCATCAGTATCAAGATGGGCTATCCTGACAAGGTTAAGGACATCTACAGTAATATGCAGGTTGATGAAAATGATACTTATTATGAATGCATGCAGAAGATCAGAAGACTTTTAATTAATGAGAATTTCAATAAGTTATTTAAGAGCGTCGATAAAAATGAGTGGCAGATGCCAGGTCATCTGGTTAATGCCTGCTATGACCCAAGTCGTAATGATATTACTTTCCCGGCAGCTATCTTACAGAAACCTTTCTATAGTTTAAAGCAGACAGTTTCAGAAAATCTTGGAGGTATTGGTGCGGTTATTGCCCATGAGATTTCTCACGCCTTCGATAATAATGGTGCCCACTTTGATGAGAATGGCAATATGAATAACTGGTGGACTGAAAGTGACTTAAAGAACTTTGAGGACTTAACCAAGAAAATGATTAAGCAGTGGGATGGTCTTCCTTTTGCGGGTGATAAGGTTAATGGCGAACTGGTGGTATCAGAAAATATTGCGGACAATGGCGGTATGGCTTGTACTATCCAGCTGATGCATGAAACTGAGGGTACTGATTTTGAAGAGTACTTTAAAAACTGGGCAAGAATCTGGTGTCAGAAGGCTAAGCCTGAATATCAGTTACTCTTACTTAAAAATGATGTGCACTCACCAGTAAGACTGCGTGCCAATATACAGGTTAGAAATTTCAGGGAATGGTACGATACGTTTAATGTAAAGAGTGATGATGAAATGTATATTCCTGAAGAAGATAGAATCATCATTTGGTAAATATTGAAATAATTTCAATTATCTGCACTTATATAGTGCTAAAATTATAAACAAGAAAGTTAATGATTATGTCAGAAAAAACAGATTTAGCCAGAGAGTATATGCATGAAGCCAGGATGTCTTTTTATGACGGCAATCTGGAAGTCGCAGCTAAACTGGCACAAAATGCAATTGATATCCTTAATGATAGTGATGATTACTACAATACCACTATCGCTTTAAATTTACTGGGTGTAATGTACCAGACTCTTGGTGATGATTCCAAGGGTATGGATTATTACCTGAAGGGATTGCAGATTGCCGAGGAACATAATCTTTCAAGCACTAAAACACTTTTCTATAATAATATCGGTACTTCTTATTTCACTTTTAAGGATTATCAGAAGACTTATGAATACTGTCTTTTAGCTGAAGAAGCAATAAATACTGAGGAAGCTCAAAAAGATGAAAGATATCAGGTTTGGGCAATGGTTACTTATCTGAATCTTTTCAATGCCTGCTTAAAGCTTGAAAGATATGATGAGGCCGATAAATATATGAATCTGGCAACTTCTCATCTTAAACATGAAGAGAATGCCTATTATATGCTTGGCTATCGCATCTGTCAGAACTCTTTGTATTGGGCTACTGATCGTAAGGATCTGGCCAGAGCTAATCTTCCACAACTGATTGAGCATTTTAAGACCGATACCAATATTTCGGATATCGTGGAAAATGCTACTTCTTTCGCAGCTTTATTAAAAGATATGAAAGAATATGGCTACTGGAGAGAGCTTTTAGAGTCATATATGAAAAGAATTGATGGTCAGCATTCCAATTCTCTGGAAATGGCTGGCAATGAGTTCTGGATTGATTACTATAAGACAATTGGTGATGAGGATAACTATTTAAAGGAGTGTATCAATCATACCAAGCTGTATTTCAAACAAAAGGAATTAAATAATAAGAATCAGGTCACTTCGATTGATATTAAAATCGCTTTACAAAAGAAGGAAAGCGAAAGAAAGAAGGCTGAGACTTTATCAAATATTGATGCCCTGACTGGTTTAGGTAACAGACATGCCCACCATAAGGAATTGATTAAACTGATGAAAAAAGAGGGTGACTTTAAGATTGGTCTGGGTATTGTCGATATTGACTACTTCAAGCAGATTAATGATACCTATGGACACTTAGAGGGTGATAATCACTTAAAACAGTTGGCTGATATTCTTAAGTCTTTATGTACTAAGGGTATTAAGGCTTATCGAATTGGCGGTGATGAATTCTTAATCATCTTTAAAAACTGTGACAGGGATACTGTTGAGAAATATGCAAATAATCTAAAGAACGCTTTAGAAAGAGCTAAGATTAAGAATGAAAACTCCAAGGTAGCTGATTATCTTACAGTTTCAGGTGGTTTTGTCTTAGTTAATAGTAGCGATATCACTTCAATGGAATCTGTTCTAAATAAGGCTGATACCTTACTGTATCAGGTTAAAGAGGGTGGACGCAACAACTTTAAAATTTCAGATTAATCCTGTTTATCAGGGTTTTTCTTTTGTAAAAATTTTCAGAGGAAAAGATAAAATTTAAGACTTGATGAATTGAAATTAGATGGATGTTATAAAATTGAAAGGTAGGAGAACTAAATAATGGAAAGAAAAGTTGGAACAATTTCAATGGGTGTAAGATGTGGCATCATCAGACAGGGTGATGATCTAAGTGAAATCGTTACATCCAGCGTATTAGAAGCAGTTGAATCTGTAGGCATGGGTATTAATGACCGTGACGTTATCGCAATGACTGAATCGATCGTTGCCAGAGCTCAGGGTAACTATGCTAGCGTAGATGATATTGCGGCTGATGTAAAAGCTAAATATGGTGATAATACAGTAGGTGTTATCTTCCCAATCACTTCAAGAAACAGATTCTCAATCTGCCTTAAGGGTTTTGCCAGAGGGGCAAAAAAGATTGTCTTAATGTTGTCTTATCCAAGTGATGAAGTAGGTAATGAACTGGTTTCTTTAGATAAGATTGATGCTGCAGGCATTAATCCATATAGCGATGTTTTAACTTTAGAAGAATATCGCAAGCACTTCGGTGACAATAAACATGAATTTACTGGTATTGATTATGTTTCTTATTATCAGGAATTAATCGAAAGTGAAAACTGTGAATGTGAAATCATTTTCGCTAATCAGGCAAAGACAATTCTTAACTATACAAAGCATGTACTAAACTGTGATATTCATACACGTTTCAGAACAAGAAGAATCTTAAAGGAAAATGGTGCTGAAACAGTATATGGTATGGATGAAATCCTAAATACTTCTGTAAATGGCAGTGGTTATAACGAAAAGTATGGTCTATTAGGTTCTAATAAGGCTACTGAAGAAACTGTTAAGTTATTCCCTCATGAATGTGAAGACTTAGTATATGCTATTCAGGAAAAGGTTAAGGCTGCTACTGGCAAGAATGTAGAAGTAATGGTATATGGTGATGGTGCTTTCAAGGATCCTCAGGGTAAGATCTGGGAACTTGCAGACCCAGTTGTTTCGCCTTCACATACTGCTGGTTTAAAGGGTACACCAAACGAATTAAAGTTAAAGTACTTAGCTGATAATGACTTTGCTGATTTAAGTGGTGAAGAATTAAAGAAAGCTATTTCTGATTCAATTAAGACTAAGGATGCTAACCTAAAAGGCACTATGGCTACTGAAGGTACTACTCCTCGTCAGTTAACCGACTTAATTGGTTCATTATGTGACTTAACTTCTGGTTCAGGTGATAAGGGTACACCAATCATCTTGATCAAGGGTTACTTCGATAACTATACAAACTAATTTATACAAGGTCCATAATGGACCTTTTTTCATACTTCTATAGCTAATAATCATATTCATTTAACCTGTTTCTTAAGTAACTATAATGGAAATTAGAGGGACAATTTATGAAAGAAATTATAGCTAAGAGTGCGGTAGTGGGCATATGGACTATCGCGACATTGGAATTGTTTTTGATTATTCTGATGTCAAAAAACTACAGGGAAAGAAAATCGCATTTAACACTTTTTACCTTATTAATCACCATTGGTTTATTTGTCGATGCCTTTATCATTGGTCTTGGTGCTTTTATAAGCGAAGATATCATCAGAATCATTTCTCGTATCCGCTTTGTATCGCATGGTTTACTGATTCCATTGTTGTTTGCTATCTGCGCCAAGGCACTTAATTTAAAGAAACCGTTTAGTACAGCAGTATATATCTTTACGGCGATAATGATGGTATTAGGCTTCGCTCAAAGTATGGCGACAGTCCTGGATATTACAAATATTGCTGGTATTGCTCGCATGGCTTCGGTAAAGACTCTAACACCTAAATGGGCTTCTACTATTTCTTCAATATTAAGTTTTGGCTCAGTTATTCCACTGATGATTGTTGGCCTTATAATCTGGTGTAAAGAAAAGACTCCTAGTCTATTTCTATCTGGCTTTTTAATGTTTGCCTTTCCGGCTTTAGGACCAGCTACTGGTAATACTGAATTCATTTTCTATATTTCCATGTATGGAGAAATCCTAATGGTCTTCTTCCTGTTTATGTATGCAATAAACAGACAGAATAAGGAAAGAAAATAAGCACAAGAAAAGTACTCGCCAAGAGTACTTTTAATATTGGAATTTCTTTCGGTATTTTATTAAGAAGAAGGCTGATACAAAGACTGCCAAAAGTTCTGCGCTTACAAGCGACATCCAGACACCTGTTAAATGGAAGTAAACAGGTAACAGTAATACTGAGACTACCTGGAAGATGAAGGTTCTTAAAAATGAAACGGTAGCTGAAGTAATGCCATCATTTAAGGCGGTAAAGAAACCGGATGTAAAGATGCCAAAGCCCATAAACAGGAATGACAGTCCAAAGATGTAGAAGCCATCAGTAGTTATCTTTAAGAGTTCTGCATCATAGCCTACATAAAGAAGCGATAAGGGCTTAGCCAGTACTTCAGCTGATATGGTCATGCCGACACCAAAGATGGTGATCAGGATTAAACTCTTTTTAAACAGATTTTTTAGTTCATTATAGTTTTTAGCTCCATAGTGGTAGGAAATGATGGGCGAAGCACCCATTGAATAGCCAATAAAGGCTGAGGCAAAGATCATGCTGACATACATCATTACGCCATAGGCTGCTATGCCGTTTTCGCCAGCAAATTTCATTAACTGAAAGTTATACAGCATACCAACCACACTCATGGAGATATTGGTCATAAATTCTGATAAGCCATTAGTGCAGCTTTTGATTAATGGTCTTAGCTCGAATTTTGTTTTACCTAATTTTAAAGTACTCTTATTCTTTGAAAAGAAATAAATCAGTGGAATTAAACCACCGACTATCTGGGCAAAGATAGTGGCGAATGCTGCAGCGTGCAAGCGATATTCCAGGGGCATATTTGGAACCACAATAGCGTCCAAAACCATATTGGTAATACCGGATAGTATAGTGATGTTTAGGCCTAGATGCGGTTTGGCAGCAGCTACAAAGAAGCTTTGAAACATTATCTGCAACATAAAGAATGGAAGTCCCAACAGGATGATTCTTGAATAGATAATGGCATAATGCAAGAGTTCACCACCGGCTCCTAAGAGTATCGCGATATCCGGCGTAAAGATAAAACCGATAATCGACAGTATTAAACCAGTAATGATACCAGTATAGATAATTAATGAGAAATAGCTGTCGGCCTTATCCTTATTGCCTTTGCCAAGGGTATAGGATACAAGGGCTGTACCACCACTGGAAAACATAAAGCCCAAAGCTCCCATAATCATAATTACGGGATATATAAGATTTAGAGCTGCAAAGGGTGTCTTACCAGCATAATTGGATACAAAAAAGCCATCCACTATTGTATAGATGGATGTAACTATCATGGTCGCAATGCTTGGAAAGATAAATCTCAGCAGCTTTTTATAGGTAAAGTGATCAGATAATTGAATACTCATAAAATATAGGGTAGTGCATTTCCCTAAACATTTCAATAGTTATATACTTGAAGTATAAATTGGAGGAAATAATAATATGGCATTAGACCGTCGTCCAGCGGATATGGAACGCATCACTAATCCTGAACTGGCTCAAAAATTCATTGATGAGCAGATTAAGGATATCCAAGAACAGGTAGGTGATAAGAAAGTATTGCTGGCATTATCTGGTGGTGTAGACTCAAGCGTTGTAGCTGCACTATTAATTAAGGCTATCGGTGATCAGCTGACTAGCGTTCACGTTAACCATGGTTTACTGAGAAAGGGTGAACCTGAAGAAGTTGTCGAAGTATTCAGAAATCAGATGAAATCAAATCTGGTATATGTTGATGCGACTGATCGCTTCTTAGATAAGCTTGCAGGTGTTACTGATCCTGAAACAAAAAGACATATCATCGGTAATGAATTTATCGAAGTATTTGCTGAAGAAGCCAGAAAACTTGATGGCGTAGAATTCTTGGCTCAGGGTACTATCTGGCCAGATATTCTGGAATCAGAAGAAGGTATCAAGGCTCACCATAATGCTGGTGGCTTACCTGAAGACTTAAACTTCAAGCTGGTTGAACCAATCAAAATTCTATATAAGGATGAAGTAAGAATTGTAGGTGAACAGTTAGGTCTACCTCATGGTATGGTTTATCGTCAGCCATTCCCAGGTCCAGGTCTTGGTGTAAGATGTCCAGGAGCTATCACCAGAGACAGACTTGAAGCAGTAAGAGAATCTGATGCAATCTTAAGAGAAGAATTTGCTAAGAATGGCTTAGAAGGCAAAGTATGGCAATACTTTACAGTAGTTCCTGATTTCAGATCAACTGGTGTAAAAGATGGCAAGCGTGCCTTTGAATGGTCAGTTATCATTCGAGCAGTTAATACTCAGGATGCAATGACAGCTACTGTTGAAAACATTCCATTTGAAGTAATGACTCATATTGTTGATCGTATTACTCATGAAGTAAAAGGTGTAAATAGAGTCTTATATGACTTTACACCTAAGCCAACCGGAACAATTGAGTTCGAATAACGTTTAAACAAAGAAACAACATATGACCTCGGGCCGTAAATCTGCGACTTGAGGTCTTTTTTTGAACTAAATAGACTATAAGCCAGGTGATAGATTTCTACGATGATGTATCCGTTTTCATAATTCATCCAAAAAAGATAGCGTTATAATTGACCTGTTTTAACGGGAGATTTGAAATGTTGGACAATTTAATTTTTTCGGCAAACGTTATTTTGCCAATCTTTTTTCTGATAGTTATTGGCTATTTCTTAACACAGTTAAAAGTATGGGATGAACACTTTTTAAAGGTTGCGAATAATGTAGCCTTCAAGTGTTTCCTGCCTGTGCTGTTATTCTATAATGTGGCAACTGCAAATATCTTTGAAGTATTTGATCTTAAGCTTATTGCCTATTCATGTATTTGTGTGTGTTTAATTTGTGGCTTATTATTCATTATTGTTCCTATCTTTATTAAAGATGATAAACGTAAGGGTGTAATGATTCAGGGTACTTTCAGAAGTAACTTCCTGCTGTTTGGTGTACCTCTTGGTTTAAGTATTGGTGGTCAACAGGGTGCAGTACTAGGTGCAGTGTTAGCTTCTTTCTATGTACCAGTTATCAATATGCTTTCAACAATTTCTTTATATGTTTATTCAACAACAGAAGATAAGAATATTAAAAAAGCATTAATCGGTATTGTGACTAACCCTCTAATTATTGGTGGTGTATCAGGTTTATTATTCTCGGTAGTAAGAAATATTATTGGTTTTGAATTACCGGTAATTATAGATTCTACGCTTTCTTCTATTAAGGGCATTGCGACACCATTTGCCTTCCTTATTCTTGGTGGTGACCTAAAACTTGATAATATGCTTAATAATATTAAGGTATCTATCTGGTCAGTACTGGGCAGAACGGTAATTATTCCAGCAATTATGATTACTATTTCAGCCTTCCTTGGCTTTAATGCCTTACAGATGGGTATTCTGATTGCAGTATTTGCGACTCCAAATGCAGTATCGAGTTATGCAATGGCCAGAAACTATGAGGCTGATTATGATTTGGCAGGTGAAATTGTAACCTTGAGTACAATTTTCTCAGTACTTACAATGTTTGCCTTTATCACCATCTGTAAATCTTTGGGTATTATCTAAAATAAAAGTGTTCGATTGTGTCGAACACTTTTTCTTCAGTCTTTATCTAAGGGAATATTGCAAGGTGCAGGTTCAAAAACACTTCTTAGTTTTTCAGGTATATTGTAGAAATCACAAAGTTCCTCGTAAGTTGCCTGTCTGCGATGCATTAAATAACTCAATATATCTTTTATTGTTTTCTCTTGGCGAGAGACTTTTTTCTTTTTTGAAAGTGTGTCTTCTTCAAGACTTCTTTTGGTATTTTCTGCGTTTAATTTATTATCGGAATCGTTATTTGAACCATGGGCCTTCATATTCTTTACCCCCCTCATGTTTCTATTAAGTTATAAAATTATTCGTTTAAATAGGTACTATTATTCTATCACTGATTAATAAAATGACACAAATATTTATAAAATGTCTCATTAAATGATAAAAATACCGATACATAAAAGGTGGAACAGGGCTGCTACATTCACAAAGATATGAAATAATTCGTGATTACCAAAACCTGTTTTCGCTTCATGTTTAAAAAGCTTAGGCTTTAAGGCATAGATAATCCCACCTACTGTATAAACAACTCCACCTGTAACCAATAGAAACATCGCCATTGAAGACAGGTTTCTGATAAGGTCTGGTAAAGTAAAGATTACCGCCCAGCCCATAGCTATATAAATAATTGAAGACACGAAGCGCGGGCAGTGGACAAAGAATAACTTAAAGACGGTGCCAAGTAGTGCCAGTGTCCAGATGATAACTAATAAAATAGTGCCTGTTTTACCTTTAAGAGTAATTAAACAGAAGGGCGTATAGGAACCGGCTATCAAAAAGAAGATTGAGCAGTGGTCGAATTTCTTTAGGGCATCAGTCTTAAAGAAGTGATAAATGGAACTGGCGGCAAATAAAGTGATTAGCGACAACAGGTAAACAATTGCGGGAAACAGATTGTTGTCGATTACACCTTTATAAATCACAAATGGTGAAACAACAATGGCTGTAAGCATAGCACCAAAGTGTGTATATGAAGAAATAGGATCTTTTGGTTTTTTCATAAGTATGTACGTATCATCAATTTAGGGTCAGTAAATTGATTAATTCCTTTCTGGCCTTATAT
>JAUNCS010000042.1 GCA_030526485.1 Erysipelotrichaceae bacterium
ATATTGGGACATTTTCTATTTGGTTTACTTAGGACATTTTCTTTTTGGAATCACAAAAGCCCGAAAGGGCTTTTTGCATTGCTTAAAAGAAGAGTATAATGAAATAGCTTTTGGAGGTTAGAGATGAGAGACTATGTTATTACTTGCTGTTCAACAGTAGATTTAAATAGAGAAGCGTTAGATAAGATCAATGTACCATTCTTATGTTTCACATTTACAGCTAATGGTGAAACATATAAAGATGACTATGGCCTTTCTTACCCTATTGATAAATTTTATAAAGATATTGCTGAAGGAATGCAGCCAACTACTTCACAGATTAATGCCGAAACTTATAAGGAATTCTTTGAATATTTCCTAAAAGAAGGTAAGGATGTTTTACACCTAACTTTATCAAGTGGTATTTCTGGTTCATTCAATTCAGCTAATATCGCAGCCAATATGTTAAATGAAGAATATGAGAGTCAGGTTCATGTATTAGATTCATTATCTGCTTCTGCTGGTTTTGGTTTATTAATTAAGATGGTTAAGGACAATCAGGATAATGGTATGTCTTTAGAAGAAAATAAGCAGTGGATTATTGAAAACAGAACCAAGGTAGCTCACCTGTTCTTCTCAAGTGATTTAAGCTCATTTATTAGAGGCGGCAGAATTTCTAAGACTGCTGGCTTAGTTGGTCAGGCCTTACAGATTTGTCCAGTAATGTGTGTTACTGAAGAAGGAAAACTGGAAGTTATAGAAAAAGTAAGAACCAAGAAGAAGGCTATGAAAACTGTCGTTGATAGAATGCTGGCTGAGGTTGGCCCAGATTATGATGGTTATGTAATTTCTGGCAATTCAGCATGTCTTGAAGATTCGCAAAAATTAGTGGAAATGGTTAAAGAAAACTTCCCTAAAATTAAGGAAGTTGAAATGTATGATATTGGTACCGTTATCGGCAGCCATACAGGCCCTGGTACTGTAACCCTTGTATACTTCGGCAAGAAGAGACCTGCTTAATATTGAGTACTCCGATGGAGTGCTTTTTTGTTGGGTTATAATTAATAAGTATGTTATTTAATTCATTAAAATATGCGATATTTTTACCAATAGTTTTTATTACATATTGGCTACTTCCAAATAAATATAGATGGATTCTATTATTTGCAGCTTCCTACTATTTTTATATGTCTTGGAATGCCAAATATGTCTTTTTAATATTATTCACAACAATAATCAGTTATATATGTGCCTTACTTTTAGAGAAGACCGATAATGACAAACTTAAAAAGTTATATATCTTTATATCTTTACTGATGAGTTTTGGTGTCTTATTTGTTTTTAAATACTTAAATTTTGCCATAAATATCTTTAATCGATTTACACCGTTAAATTTGGGTACATTAAATCTGTTATTACCGGTTGGTATTTCTTTTTATACTTTCCAGACCGTCAGTTATGTAATTGATGTATATAGAGGAAAGATAAAGGCTGAAAAACACTTCGGTATTTACGCAACCTTTGTATCATTCTTCCCACAGCTGGTGGCTGGCCCGATTGAAAGATCGACAAACCTATTGCCACAAATCAAAGAAGAACATAAGTTTGACAGCGATAAGGCCTATTATGGTATTGGCTTAATGCTTTGGGGCTTATTTAAAAAGATTGTAGTAGCTGATAATCTGGCTATTTATGTTGATAAGGTTTATGAAAATGTAGGTGCTTATTCAGGCTTTGCCTTACTGCTTGTAACCATGATGTTTGCCATTCAGATATATTGCGATTTTTCCGGTTATTCCGATATGGCCAGAGGTTCGGCAAAACTCTTTGGTGTTGAACTGATGGAAAACTTTAAGAGTCCTTATTTTGCCAGCAGTATTAAAGAATTCTGGAGTAGATGGCATATCTCTTTATCAACCTGGTTTAAAGATTATCTATATATTCCACTTGGTGGTAATCGTGTAGGAGAATTAAGAAATTATTTTAATCTGGTATTCACTTTTTTAATCAGTGGCCTATGGCATGGTGCAGGCTGGCACTACATTATCTGGGGTGGCATGCATGGTGTCTTACAGGTAGTAGAAAAAATACTTGGTTTAAATAAAAAGATTGAAAATAAGCTTCTTCTAAATATTAAAAGAGTTTTTGTTTTCCTATTGGTAACAATCACTTGGATTTTCTTTAGATCAAACAATATCTATGATTCTGTTTATATCTTAAAGAATATGCTTATTGGTATTTCATCACCACTAAATTATCTAAAAGATGGTTTCGTGAATTTAGGCATCAATAATGTAAATACAGCAATGTTACTGATCTTATATATTGTTCCACTTGGCGTTTATGATTATTTTTCTTTAAAGAAAGATCTGATTAAAGAGCTGGGTAAACAGAACAATATTATTAAGAATCTTGTAGCTATAATCGTTATCATCGTAATACTGTTCTTCGCTCATGCGGGACAGTCTTCATTTGTATATTTCCAGTTCTAGTTATGAATAAAGATTTAAAAAAGTTTATTTTAGTTATCGGTATATATCTTTTGGGAATTGTTGGTTTAATCTGTGGTACCAACTATTTTGTCGATGCTTCTTCTACTATTAATCCGAAACATGACAAGATGGCTAAACTGGCTCTAGAGGGTAATGTTATTTCTTTGCCAGAAAACTATAATCACCGTGTATTTCAAAGATGCATTGTTGATAATATGGAAACACTTCCTTCAGCTATTGTTATTGGTAGCAGTCGTGGTATGTATCTGGGTAAAGATATTACTGGCATTGAAGACATCTACAACAACTGTGTTGGTGGTGCTAGTATTGAAGATTATTTTGGCTTATTGGGCTTATATCAAAATAAATTCAATGAATTACCAGAGACAATAATTATTGAAGTATCACCTTGGGTTTTCTATAAAGATAATCCAGAAAACCGCTGGATAGAAGATAAAGAGTACAAAAATGCCTGTATTGATTTCTATAAAGAAGTAACTGGCAATACATTAAAAATTAATAAGAATTTAGAGAAAGAAAATCCTTATTTATCTTTATCTTACTTCAGATACAACGTTGAACAGCTATTAAAACAGGGAACAGCAGTTTTTGAAGAAGTGGCTAAAGTAAGCGATTCTTTAGAAGAAATGGTTGATAATCCTGATGGCACAATCAGATATCGCTATGCTCTGGAAAACGAAAGTGAAGAGAGACTGGAAATAGTTAAAAATATCAGTGGACCATGTACATATCAAAACAGTGACAAAATGATCAAAGTAGATGAAAAGATTGCTGAATCATTTGAAAACTTAATTGATTATTTATTAAAACAGGGCAAAGAATTAATTCTCTATGTACAGCCCTTCAGCGTTACCCAATGCGAATATGCCTTAGAACAGAATTTAAATCCAGCATATCCACTTGTATATGATTATTTAGTAAATTTAGCCAGTGAAAAAGAAATACCTTTAAAAGGAAACTTCGATCCAAGAGTATATGGAATAGGCGATGAATACTTTATTGATTTTATGCATCTGGATAAAAAAGGTACAGCTATTACCTGGAATGATTAATCTTCTTTGCGATTAGAAAAGTATCTGTATAACAATACGCCAATACTTGATAGAACACAGGTAATAATAAAGACTATAATGGCAATTTCATATCTTTTATCACTTAGATGACTACCCATTAAAGTGGAAGTGATAACAGAGGGAATTCTGCCAATTGTGACAATCATTAATAAATAACTTAATTTAATTTTTAAGAGGCCTGCTACATAACAAAGCAGGTCTTTTGGTGTTCCGGGCATAATAAAAATAATCGCAAATAATAGAGTTCTTGATTTATTGTTTTTAAGGAATTTGAGTTTATCAATCTGACTTTTTTCAAAGAAGTAATTAACAAATTTTCTGCCATATTTTCTTACCAGCAAAACTACCAGTATACTGGCAATGCTTTCTGATAATAAACATAAGATAGTACCTTTTACTGTTCCAAAGGCATAACCAGCAACCATTTCTAAAGGTTCACCAGGAATGATAGGAACCAGTATCTGCAAGACGACCATTAATATATAAACAATTGGTGAAAAGATGCCAAAA
Source organism: Erysipelotrichaceae bacterium (assembly GCA_030526485.1). Lineage (GTDB taxonomy): Bacteria > Bacillota_I > Bacilli_A > Erysipelotrichales > Erysipelotrichaceae > Colivicinus. Next base: position 4,076 of record JAUNCS010000042.1, read on the forward strand.
GAATCAATGAATTCTTTAAACTTCACGGGTTCTTCGGCAAATTTTATTAATGGTATTGATAGGTATATAGTTAACGCCAGAAACAATAAAATTGTTATAACAAACAAGGGTTTAGAGCGCTTTTCTTTATTAGAAGCCATAGTACAAGTACATTTTACCATCGTAAAGTGATATTATTTTGTCATGAGTTTAACTGCAGGAATCGTAGGACTACCAAATGTAGGTAAGTCAACATTATTTAACGCTATTACAAATTCAAGAGTTGAAGCAGCTAATTATCCTTTCGCTACAATCGAACCAAATGTGGGCATCGTTGAAGTGAAGGATGATCGACTAATTAATTTAGCAAATTTATTTGAACCTGAAAGGACTATTTTTACAACTTTTGAATTTACTGATATCGCTGGACTTGTAAAAGGTGCAAGTGCTGGTGAAGGTCTAGGAAACAAGTTCCTAGCTAACATTAGACAGGTAGATGCTATTTGTCATGTTGTTAGATGTTTTGAAGATGGTGACATCCAACACGTCTACAACCGTATTGATCCAATTGATGATATTGAAATCATCAATTACGAACTTATCATGGCTGATATGAATTCTTGTGAAAACAGAATTTCTAAGGTTGAAAAGAAAGCCTTACAGCAGAAAGATAAGGACAGCTTATTTGAATACAATATCCTTAAGAGAGTTCATGAAGGCTTAAGCAAGTCAGTTCTAATCAGAAATATGGAATTTGATGATACTGAAGCTGAATACCTAAGAGGTTTTGAATTCTTAACTGCTAAGCCAGTTATCTATATCGCAAATATCAAGGAAGAAGAAATCAATGATCCTGATACTAACGAACATTTTGTAAAACTTAAGGAATATGCTGCTAAGGAAAACAGCGAAGTAGTTCCAATCAGCGCGAGAATCGAAGAAGAACTAAGTGACCTTGATAAAGAAGAAAAGGCTATGTTCTTAGAAGACTTAGGTATTAAGAAGTCTGGTCTAGATGAATTGATTCTTAAGGCTTATAAGACTTTAGGTCTAAAGACATTCTTTACAGTAGGTAAAGATGAATGTCGTGGCTGGACATTTAAAGATGGTATGAAAGCTCCTGATTGTGCTGGTATTATCCATACAGACTTCAAGAGAGGCTTTATCAAAGCTGAAGTATACGCATATGACGATATGATGGAATACAAGAGTGAAGTAAAGCTAAAAGAAGCTGGTAAGATCAGACAGGAAGGTAAAGAATATATCGTTAAAGATGGCGATGTAATCTTCTTTAAATTTAATGTGTAATTGAAATAATACCCAAAGAGAATATCTTTGGGTATTATTATTTTGTAGACATGAATAAACAAAAAACCAAAGTACTTATCGCATGCAGTGGCGGGCCAGATTCAATGGCTCTTTTAGACATAATGAGATATGAATATGAAGTATCTGTAGCCCACGTGAATTATCATCATCGTGATACTGCCAAAAGGGATGAAGACATTGTTAGAAACTATTGCAAAGAGCACAATATACCTTTCTATCTAAAAGACTATGTTGATGATAATAAGGGAAACTTCCAGGATAAGGCTAGAGTATTCAGATATGAATTCTTTGCAGAACTGATTAAAGAACACAAACTGGAAAAGGTGTTGGTAGCCCATCATAAGGATGATCTGATTGAAACCTATCTTCTGCAGAAGAAAAGAGGATCCAAGGTCACTTATTATGGATTGAATAAGCAAGTTGTCTTAAAAGGAATATGCGTTGAAAGACCGTTATTAAAATTTACTAAAGATGAACTGGAAGACTATTGTCGCTTTAGAAAAATAAGATATGGCATTGATGAATCTAATCTTGGCAATGATTATTCAAGAAACAAAATTCGACATGAAATTGTCGAAAAGATGACAAGGGAAGAAAAGGATAAACTTGTCGAAGAGATTGAAAGATTGAATAAAGAAGAAGAATCTTTAAATAAAGAAGCGCTCAATTTTATAAACAATCGATCTAAGTTTGATATCGAAGAATTATTAAACTATAAGGATTTAAAAAGGGTACTTCGAATTCTTTTGTATAAGAACCTAAGTGATAAACAACTTGATGAACTTATCAAGCAGTTAAATACTTCAAAGAATTTCGAGGTATTAATAAGAAATAAATATCTTTGTAAGGAATATGGTTACATCGAGGTTTATCCAAAAGAAAAAGACTACGAATATCACTTTAATTCAATTGAGTTTATAAAGAAGAAACATTTTGAATTGACTGATACCGGTAACAGTAAGGAAGGAGTTACTTTAAGTGAAAGTGACTTCCCAATTATGGTTAGAAATTATAGGGAAGGCGATTCGATAAAAATGCTTTATGGTACCAAGAAAATCAATAGATTTTTTATAGATAATAAGATTTCAAGTCGAGAAAGAAAGATGTGGCCAATTATGTTTAATAGCGAGGGGACTGCTATTCTTGTGCCAAATATTGGCTGTAATGTGGACCATTATTCTAAACATAATTTATATATGCTAAAATTATAATATTCTGGAAATGGAGAAAAGAAACATGCATAAGGACGTTAAAAAAATACTTATATCTGCTGAAGAAATAGATGCTAGAGCTAGTGAATTAGCTAAACAGATTTCTGATTATTATCGTGAAAGAGGAACTACACCTTTAGCTGTAGGCTTACTTAAGGGTTCAGTACCTTTCATGGCTACATTAATCATGAAAATGGATGTGGAACTGGAAATGGATTTCATGGATGTATCTAGCTACGCTGGTACTAAGTCCACAGAACTTAGAATCAACAAGGATGTTGAAACACAGGTAGATGGCAGAGATGTTCTTATTATTGAAGATGTTATAGATACAGGTAAAACTTTACATCGAGTTGTTGAATTATTTGAAAACAAGGGCGCTGCTGATGTGAAGATTGCGACACTTCTTGATAAACCTGAAAGAAGAGAATGTGAAGTAAAGGTTGACTATGTTGGCTTTACAATTCCAGATGAATTTGTAATTGGTTATGGTCTTGACTATAACCAGAAATACCGTAATTTGCCTTATGTCGGTGTAATTAAAGAAGAGGCTATCTAATCTAAATTTTGGAGGTGTTTGATGAATAAAAATCCAAACAATAACAACAAACCTAATAAAAAACCAAATCCAGGGAACTATATTCCCTATCTAATAGCTGTTGCCTTCCTGGCAATGATGTTATTTACAAATCCTTTATCAAGTATTTCTAAGAGCGAAGTTGACTACAACCAATTATGCGCAATCCTTGATCAGGGTAGCACTATTAAAAATGCTAAGGTAACTGTTGATGACAATACCTTAACTGTTAGTGGAACTATCGAAGACAATGGTAAGATGATGGTTTTCACATCTGTAGTGCCAAAGACTGAAGCTACTACTGATGAAGTTATCAGTAAGTTAAAGGCTTCAAATGCTGAAACTGTTAATGTGGTAGACGCTAATGAATCTAGTGTCTTCATTACAATCCTTGGTTCATTATTACCAGTAGCATTATTTGCTGTTCTAGGTATCTTCATGATTAATAGAATGGGTTCTGCTTCAGGTAACAAGCAAGCCTTTGAATTCTCTAAGTCAAAAGCCAGAAAAGAAGAAAACATCAAGGTAAGATTTGCTGATGTTGCTGGCTGTGACGAAGAAAAAGAAGAAATGGCTGAAATCATTGACTATCTAAAGTCACCTAGAAAATTTGCTGCCATGGGTGCCAGAATTCCTAAGGGTATCATCATGGTTGGCCCTCCAGGAACTGGTAAGACATTATTAGCTAAGGCTGTAGCTGGTGAAGCTAATGTGCCTTTCTACTCAATTTCTGGTTCTGACTTCGTTGAAATGTTCGTCGGTGTTGGTGCCAGCCGTGTTAGAGACTTATTCAAGAATGCCAAGGCAACTGCTCCTTGTATGATCTTCATCGATGAAATTGATGCAGTAGGTCGTCAAAGAGGTGCCGGTATGGGTGGCGGCCATGATGAAAGAGAACAGACATTGAACCAGATGCTGGTTGAAATGGATGGTATGGCTGATAACTCTGGTATTGTGGTAATTGCCGCAACAAACAGACCAGACGTACTTGACCCTGCACTTTTAAGACCTGGTAGATTTGATAGACAAATCACTGTATCTTTACCTGATTTAAAAGGTAGAGAAGCGATTCTAAAGGTACATGCAAGAAATAAAAAGATTGCTGAAGACGTAGACTTAGAAGCATTAGCTAGAAGAACTCCTGGTTTCTCTGGTGCAGATTTGGAAAACGTTCTAAATGAAGCTGCAATTTTAACTGTAAGAGAAAACAAGACTCAGATTGAACTAACCGAAATTGATGAAGCCATCGATAGAGTTATGATGGGTCCTGCCAAGAAGTCTAGAACTTATGATGAACATACTAAGAAGTTAGTAGCATATCATGAAGCTGGTCACGCTATTGTTGGCTTAAATCTTCCTGATGGCGCTGTTGTTCAAAAAGTTACAATCATTCCTCGTGGTAATGCCGGTGGTTATAACCTGATTACTCCTAAGAAGGAAAAGATTTTAAACTCTAAGAAGGAATTAATCGACACTATCACTTCTTATATGGGTGGTAGAGCTGCTGAAGAAATCTTCTTCGATGATATTACTACTGGTGCAAGTGGCGATATTGAACAGGCTACAAAGATTGCCAAGGGCATGGTTACTGCCTACGGTATGTCAGATCTTGGTCCAGTTAAATATGACAGCAATAATGGTACTGTCTTCCTGGGTAGAGATTACAACTCTCCAGCCAATGCCAGCAGCCAGGTTGCTTATGAAATCGATATCGAAGTTAGAAAGATTATTGATTCTTGTCATAAGTATGCTAAGCAGATCATCAACGATCATAAGGAAGACTTAGTGAAGATTGCTGAAGCGCTGATTGCCAATGAAACAATCACTGCTGAAGAAATCGATGATGTTTTAAACAATAAGTTAATCGTTGTTGATGGCAAGCTGGTTAAAAATGAAAATCCAGTGACTGAAGAAGTTGTGGAAGAAAAATCTAAACCAGTTAGAAAGCCTAGATCTAAAAAAGTTAAAACTGAAGAATAAAATGATATTCACCATAGTAATATATGGTGAATATTTTTATATTTTTTAATAATTAATGTAAACAAAATGTCACGTTGTGACATTGATTGGTTGCTATTGAGATACTAAAAGTATAGAATATATTAGTAAAAGTCTACTTTTACGTTTTTGTTTTATATTTTGCATATGTTTGGATTTAAGAGTAAGAAAAAAGAAAATTTGAATGTTGTGGATATCCACTGCCATATCCTGCCGGGAATTGATGATGGTTCCAAGGATATGAAAGAATCTTTAGAGATGCTAAGGATTGCTGAGAAGGAAGGAATAACCGATATTATTTTGACTCCTCATCATAAAGAACAGATGGGTGGTTTAAATAGTGAAGAAGTAAATAAGTTATTTGCCGAACTTCAAGCTGAAAAGGATGCCAACAATATTAAAGTTAACCTGTATTTGGGTTCTGAATTAATGTATTCTTCAAGTTTAATCATCAATGGTGAATTAAATGACCTGCGATTAAACAATTCTAATTTCTTATTGATGGAATTTAATCCAAGTATCAGCTTCACAAAGCTTCGTACAGCTCTTGTTAATCTTACAAGAACTGGTTCAAATATTATCCTGGCGCATGCTGAAAGATATATGTGTCTTGTGGATAACTTTGATTATGTCGAAGATTTGATTGATTGCGATATATTATTCCAGGTTAATGCAAATTCTGTTATCAACAAAGATAACAAGAAGATGTATAACTTTGTACACAAACTTCTTAAAAACGAGTATGTTGACTTTGTAGCTACTGATGCTCATAGTTCACAGTTCAGAGCACCAGAAATTGCTGATTGTGCAAAAGTGCTTTATAAGAAGTATGACCATGAATATGTTGATGAGATTTTATATCTAAATGCTTATAGATATTTGGGGGTAAACAGTGGAGAACAATAATTTCATTGAAAAAGTTGAAATTGATGAAGAAGATGAAATAGATTTACTTGAGATGGCCTTTGAATTGCTTGATCATTGGAAGGCTATCGCAGCTACAACAATCGTTTCAGCACTGGCGGTATTTGCTTTCTGTTATTTCTTGGTAACACCAATGTATCAGTCAACTGCTGAATTATATATGCTGGATTCATCTAATATTATTTCTTCATTAGCTGATATTCAGATTGGTAACTCATTAGCTGCTGACTATATCAAGGTAATTGAATCTAGACCAGTAGTTGATAAGGTTATTAATAACTTAAAGCTTGAAGATGACTACAAGTCATTCTCATCAAGACTGTCAGTTACAAATGACAGCAACACACACATTCTTAAGTTAACTATTAAGGATGCTGATCCTAAGGCTGCCAAGACAATCGTAGATGAATTGGCTAATGTTTCTAGAACATTCATTGCGGATAAAATGGGCCAGAAAGAACCATCTATCCTGCATTATGGATATATTGATCTAAATAAGGTTTCACCAAGCATTAAGCGTAATACTTTAATTGGTGCGGCTGGTGGCTTTGTGCTATCAAGTGCAATTGTCATTGCCAGCTGGTTAATCAACGACTCAATCAGAGTTGAAGAAGATGTTGAAAGAAAACTGGGCTTAGGTGTATTAGGTGTTATTCCTTATGAAGATAGAGTAGATTTAGCTTCTGTTAAAAACAAGAAGAGAAGCAAGAAGGTTAAGAAGGCGGTGAAGAAGTAATGTCAGCAGCAGTTGTAATTGAAAACTTACCAAAGCAGTCTTATACCTTAAAGGAATCTTTAAGAGGTATTAGAACTAATATCCAGTTCTCTGGTGATAACGTAAAGGTTATCCTTATTACTTCAGTTACTCCGGATGAAGGTAAATCTTCTGTTTCCTTCGATCTTGCGAGATCTTTTGCAGACAATGGCAAACGCGTACTATTTGTTGATACCGATATCAGAAAGTCAGTGCACATTACTAGAATGGCTGTAAAGACTACTGATGGTTCAGCTATTAAGGGCTTAACACATTATCTTTCTGGTCAGTCACCTATTGATGATGTAATGTATTCAACAAATGTGCCTAACCTGTATACAATCTTTGCTGGTCCTACATCACCAAATGTAACCGAACTATTAGATAAGAAGTATTTCTCAAATCTAATCAAGGGTGCAAGAAGCCATTTCGATTATGTAATCGTGGACACAGCTCCAATTACCGTAACAATTGATGCTTCATTAATTGCCAAGGAATGTGATGGTGCTGTACTGGTTATGGTTCCAGGTGAAAACAAGACCAACGTAATCAGAAGATGTATTAAACAGTTAAAGGCATCCAATATTGATATCTTAGGTGTTATCTTAAATAAATTTGAAGTCAGCAAGAATAGCTACTATGGTAAGTACTATGGTCATGAGGGTAAGAAGTAATGAAGAGATTACTTGTAATTCTTATTACTTTACTGGTTCTATGTGGCTGTTCAAAGAAACCTGTTGAAGTAGAAAAAACTGAGACAGATGATAATCAGACAGTAGAGCTTGTAGAACCAGCTAAGAATCTGATTGCGGAGGAAAAAAGAGCTGAATATAAAGCTCTATGGAATGATAATCACAATATCAATGGCGATTATATTGGCCAGGTTTTCTTTGAATCAGGTTTGTTAAATCAGCCGGTAGTTCAGGCTGCTGATAACGATTATTACTTAAGAAGAAACTTCGCAACACTTGCCTATGATGAATATGGCACTGTGTTTGAAGATAGTTATTGTGACCTAGATTCACAAAACATCATCATGTATGGTCACTATGTATATAGTTACTATCATCCACAAGCAGATGAGTTAATGTTTACTCCTCTTAAATTCTTAAAGCAGGAAGAAAACTATGAAGCAAACAAGACTGTTTACTTATTGCTGGAAGATGAATTAAGAGAATATGAAGTGGTAGCTGTTTACTATTGTGATTTATATCAGGATGGTGGCTACTGGTATCCGAACCAGAATTTGATTTACTACTACACAGAATATGATCAGACATATTTTGAGAAGTATAAATATGCAATTGGCGATGCTCAATTCTATGACACAGGCAAGGAATATTCAGTAAATGATCGTTTCCTTACTTTACAGACTTGTGTTGAAAACAGAGAAGATTTAAGAGAAATCGTTCTTTGCAAGCAGGTAGATACTTATTACTATGAATAAACTGTTAAGTATCTTAATGATTTGTCTGTTACTTACTGGCTGTGGGAAGAAAACTACAGAAGTAAAACCAGACGAATTTATTCAAGAAGATGAGGTTGTAGAATCTTATACCAAGATGACTTTAAATGGTAAAGATTATAACTACAACTACTCAGTGTCATCTATCCTCTTGTTGGGGATTGATGCCTATCTCGGCGATCCTTTATTAGGTCAGTCGGATTTTATGTCTTTGATTGTCTTTAATAAAGATGACAAGAAAGTATCATTATTAACTATTCCAAGAGACACAATGACACTGGTCAGCGAATATCGGGATGGTGAAGAACTGTGTGCGTATGTTACCCATATCACCCTGGCTTATCCTTTGGGTGGTGATTCACCTTCAGCGTGTGCGAGAAACTCTATTGCCGCTACATCAATGATGCTTAATGATGTTCCGATTGATAACTACATTTCTATTCCACTAACTTCTTTAGAAGATTTAGTTGATGTCTTTGGCGAAATGGATATTGAACTGGAAGATGATTCTTTAGCTTTCAGAAATCCAGATTATGTCAAAGGATATATGTTTCATGTAGATAAAAACACTATTGAAACTTATGTAAGGGCAAGAGATATCAATGTTGATAACTCAGCTCTGGACAGATCAAAGAGGCAACAGATATATCTGAAAAGATGTATGGCTTCAATGGTCGACATCCTTAATGGAAATTCTTCTACTTCTATCGCAAGATTGCTTATGCTGCTTGAATCTTGCAACTCAAATCTGACAAATGCCCAGATTGAGAAGTATATGGATTACTTTAAGGAATATCAGACTAATGGTGTTGATTTTAAGACAATACCAGGTAGTCCAAACAATTCATCAGAATATGATGAATACATTATCGATAGATCAGCTCTTGATCAGATGATTGTTGAGCTTTTCTATAAATAAAAAAAGAAAGGAGATATAAGACATGAAAAAGTTATTAGCTACTTTATTAGCTGTAATGATGGTTGTTGTTTGCGCTACTTCAGTTTTCGCTGCAGGTTCAATCAACGCTGATGCTGCTGCATCAAACGGTGTTTCTGTAACTGTTAAGGACGCTACTGCTTCTGGTGATGCTACTGTTGGTACTGCTCCAACTGCTGCTGAAGAAGCAACTTACCAGACTGCTGCTGCTGCTGTTTTACCTGCAGGTGCTAAGATCACTAAGTTCTTCACTATCAACGGTACTACTGCTCAGACTTTAACTTTCGATTTAACTGGTACTGACTTAACTAACGTTAAGGAAATCGGTTTAATCCATATCACAGCTACTGGTGCTGAAAAGTTAGTGGGTACTTTAAGCGGTGCTACTTTAACAGTAAACGTTTCTAGCTTCTCACCATTTGCTTTCTACATGACTTACAACACTACTGGTGGTTCAACTGCTGCTAAGCCTGTTGTAAACACTGCAGTTAAGTAATTAAATAGTTTGTATTACTAGTATTACAAATTAGACTTTCTCCCTTTATGGGAGCTTTTATTTTGCTTTAATTTGATTATTTCTTTAAAATAGATATGTTTGAGGAAGTATAAATTATGGAAGAGAGTAAAGTATTAATTGGTACAGCCAGAAATGGTCATGTACGTTTCTATGTGGGGGATACCACAAAACTTGTTGAAGACGCAAGACTGGTACACGATTGCTATCCAACATCACTTGCTGCCTTAGGCAGAGTAATGTCAGTTACAGCTTGTATGGGCCTAATGCAGAAAGAAGAAAGCCAGTCAGTTACTACAACTATTAATGGTGGTGGTGCTATCGGTACAATTATGTGTACTGCTGATTGCCAAGGCAATATTAAGGGCTTTGTTGGTGATAACCACTTATATTTAAAATACAATTCCAACAATAAGTTAGCCGTTGGCTTAGTAGTTGGTACTAATGGCTATCTAAAAGTATTAAAGAGTATGAAGATGAAGACTGATTACACCAGCCAGGTAGCTTTACAGACTGGTGAAATCGGCGATGATTTCGCATATTATCTAACAGTATCTGAACAGATTCCTTCAGTAGTTTCGGTAGGTGTTCTTGTAGATACTGACTATTCAACAAAGGCTGCTGGTATTTTATTAATTGAATTATTACCAGACCACACTGAAGAAGACATTGTTTATCTGGAAAATATCTTAAAGACACTGGAACCAATTTCTTCAGTTATTGAAAGAGATAATGATTTAGAGAAATATATCAGATCATTATTTGAAGATGCGCAGATTTTAGAGACTAAGGAAGTAAGATACCATTGTGACTGTTCTAAGGAAAGATTCCTGGTAAATCTTTTAACACTTCCTAAGAAAGATTTAGAAGAATTAAGCCAAGATCCAAATATTGAAATCAAATGTGAGTTCTGTGAAAAAGTTTATAGATTCGATAAGAACGACATTGATTTAGTAATGAGTTATGCAAATAGGAAACATTAAGATTGAAAGACCAGTAATTGTAGCGCCAATGGCCGGAGTAACCAATGGTGCTTTTCGCCAGCTTTGTTTAGAGTTTGGTGCAGGACTGGTGTGTTGTGAAATGGTTTCCGATAAAGCGATCTATTACTGCAATACCAAGACAGGCAAGATGCTGGAGCTTGATGAAGATGTTCATCCGGTAAGTCTGCAGATTTTTGGTTCTGACCCTGACACAATGGCTTATGCAGCTAAGGTTTTAGATGAGAAAACAAATTGCGACATCATCGATATCAATATGGGCTGTCCAGTTACCAAGGTCATTAAAACCGGCGCAGGCAGCGCTTTAATGAAAGATGAGGACTTGGCTTGTGAAATTGTAAAACGCGTTCTAGAAGTCACAAATAAGCCTGTAACCGTAAAGATGCGTTTAGGCTTTGATTGCAGCCATCTGAATTATCTAAGTCTGGCTAAAAAGCTGGAAAAACTAGGCGTAGCAGCCATTACTTTACATGGCCGTACAAGAAGCCAGATGTATGATGGCACAGCTAACTGGGAACATATTAAGACTTTAAAAGAAAACCTAAGTATTCCGGTTATTGGTAACGGCGATATTAAAACCGTTGAAGATTACATCAAATATAAAGATTATTGTGATGGCATCATGATAGGTAGAGGCCTAATCGGCAATCCTTTCTTAATTCAGGAAATCAATAACTATGTTGATGGCAAGGAAAACTTTAAGGTTCCTTATTCGGAAAAGATTGAAATGTGTAAGGTTCATACCCGTAAGCTGATTGATTTAAAGGGCGAAATACCGGCAATCAGAGAAATGCGAGGACTGGCTCCGCATTACATCACCGGCCTATATAAGAGTTCTATCTATAAGAATATGATGTCTAAGATTAATACCTATGAGGATTTAGATAACTTATTAAATGATTATTTAAAGGTCTTAGATGAATTTGAAAGCCAATTTATTTCTAGTGAGAATAGTTAGTCACAAAAGATTAACTATTTTTTAATTTAGCGCTTCATTAGCACGCTTTAGCATTATAATTAGTTAAAATATATTTAACCAAAACGGAGGACTATAATATGGAACTAAATATCGAGAAAATGCTTGATGAAGCTTTGGAAGCTTCTAAGAATGGCGAACACAAGGTAGTTAGTCTTGTGACTGAACCTGGTGCTGGTAAGACTAAGAAAGTTTTAGCTTGGTCTGAAGACAAGGGCGTAGTATTATGTCGTTTATCAATCGATATGTACAAGCTATTAGAAATGCTTGATAAAGATAATATCGTTGCTTACTTTGCAGCATTAGAAAAAGACAATGTCGTATTATTCTTAGATGATGTTGAAAAGATGCCTGCTAAAGTTAATGAATTCTTAAATTCAGGTAAACTTGAAACAGACAAATTCTTATTCACTGTAAAAGCTGAAACAGTTAGATAAAAGCTATGGGTAGAAAATCGGTAAAAGACAACAAGAACATATATCAGACTTTAAGAGAAGAATGTGGCTATACAAGAGCTAAGGCTTGTGAGGATTCTTTTATTTCGGAAAGCCGCTTGGAAAAGATTGAATCTGGAAAAGTAACGATTCAAACAGATGAGGTTAAAGAACTATCCCGAATTTATAAGAAACCAAGTCTGAATAATTACTATTGTTCTCATCTTTGCCCGATTGGTATCAATAACATAATGGAAACTCCTGATAAAGACTTATCAGAGATTACCATTGAAACCCTGTCACTTTTAAACAAGCTGGATAAGCAGAAAAATAAGCTGATTGAAATAGCTGCTGATAATAAACTGGATGAATCAGAGTATACCGATTTCTTAAAGATTAAAAAAGATCTTGAACAGATATCGCTGGCAGTTGATTCCTTAAAACTCTGGCTTGATGAAAGAATAAGTGAAGGTGTAATTGATAAAGAAAAACTGGAACCATTGGAGTAAATCCAATGGTTCTTTTATTTTTCTCCCGAATTGTCAAACTAATCGCAACTCGGTCTTGTGATATACCTCATAAGGTG